>JALYVG010000147.1 GCA_030853345.1 Actinomycetota bacterium
CGGGGGTGAACGTCGGCTTGGGCTGGGCGGAACCGTCGCAGCCCGCCACGCCGATCGCGACGCACAGCAGACCCAGTACCGCGAGGCACCGGGTTTGCCCGATTTGCATGGCGGAAAGTGTGGCACAGTCCCGGCGGATAAGTGCCCACTGTCCACAGGCCGAATGCCGCCGTACGCCAGCGCTGGGCGCGCCGCTCCCCGTGCGCCGCATCGAAGGCGGGGCAGCCCGCCCGGGTAGTTTGTCGGCATGGCCCGTCCTCGCGTGGTTTTCCCCGCCTTGCTCTGTGCCGCGACGACCACGCTGGCCGGCTGCGCCGCCACGGTGGCCGGCCACGGCAGCCGCGGCGTCCCGGGAATCGGTGCCAGCAGCGGTGTGGCTCAATCGGGTCCGACGCCCACCGACGCGCCCGGTTTGGCCGCCCTGATGCAGCGCGGCGTCGCGTCCGTCACCTCGGCCCACACCACCTTCGACGTCGAGGCAGCCGGGCAGGGCTTCAAGGGTGCCGGCGACGAATCACTCACCGCGGGCAAGGTGACCGCCTTCGATCTGAGCGAGACGGTCAGCGAGACGGGCATCCTGAGGTTGCGCACTGTTGACGGCAAGACCTACGTCGGCCTGCCCCCGTCGCTCAACCATTCAGGCAAACCATGGGCTCTGGTCACGGCCAGCAGCAGCGATCCGGTGATCAGAGCCATGAGCACATCCATCGATTCCACCCAGAGCGCGACGTCGCTGGCCACTCCGTCCGCCTTCGTGGCGGCGGCCACGTCGGTGAAAGTCGACGGCCCCGACCAGGTCAACGGTGCGCCAGCCACCCACTATTCGATCGTGGCCGACGTGACCAAGCTGCCCGTGAGCTACCCGGGCCGGCAGGCACTCATCGCCGCAGGCCTGTCAACGCTGCCGGTGGAACTGTGGATCGACAGCCAGGGCCGCCCGGTCAAGGTGTCCCAGCACTTCACGCTGCGAGGCCAGCCGGTCTCCTCGCGGGTCGGGCTGAGCAGGTACAACGCGCCGGTGCACATCACCGCGCCGCCACCGGACCAGGTCAGCACCTCCTGAGCTCGCGCGGCCCAACGGCTGGTGCCTAGGCCGACCTTGTCCTGAGCGATTCGGGGCTACCGGCAGAATGAGTCGATGCACCCGGCGCTGGACATCCTCGGGCTGGTCGCCGTGGTTGGGTTCGTCGCGGCCGGCGCCCGGCGCCTGGGCTGGTCCGAACCCCTCGTCCTGGTCGTCGTCGGGGTCGGGATCTCGTTCGTCCCCAACGTCCTCGAGATCGTGCTGACGCCCGACCTGGTGCTGATCGGCTTCCTGCCGCCACTGCTCTACGCCGCCGCGATCCGCACCTCGCTGGTCGACTTCCGGGCCAATCGACGCCCGATCCTGCTCCTGTCCGTCGGCTTGGTCGCCTTCTCGACGCTGGCCATCGGGCTGGTCGCCTGGTGGGTCGTGCCCAGCGTCTCCCTCGCTGCTGCCTTCGCGCTCGGCGCGGTCGTTGCCCCGCCGGACGCCGTCGCCGCGACGACGGTGGCCCGCCGGGTGGGCATGCCCCGCCGGATCGTCTCGGTGCTCGAGGGTGAGAGCCTGGTGAATGACGCGACGGCGCTCGTCGCGCTCAACACCGCCATCGCTGCGCT
The DNA here is from genome assembly GCA_030853345.1 of Actinomycetota bacterium. Taxonomy (GTDB): domain Bacteria; phylum Actinomycetota; class Actinomycetes; order Mycobacteriales; family Jatrophihabitantaceae; genus QHCC01. Next base: position 1,642 of record JALYVG010000147.1, read on the forward strand.
GGCGGCCCACTCCTCTGTGTCGGTCTGGAGCATCGGCTGGGAGTTTGTCCGGGCCGCGGGCGGCGGACTGGTCGTCGGCCTCCTCGCGGCCCTGGTCCTGGCGCGAATCCGCCGCTACATCAACGACCCGGTGCTCGACACGACCCTGTCCTTCGCGGCGCCCTACGTCGCCTTCCTGCCCGCCCAGCAGATCCACGGATCCGGTGTACTCGCCGTGGTGGTCACCGGCCTGCTGCTCGGCCACAAGGCACCCGTCCTGCAATCGGCTGGCTCGCGGATTGCCGAGAACATCAACTGGCGCACGGTGCAGTTCCTGCTCGAGAACGTGGTGTTCCTGCTCATCGGCCTGCAGATCCGACCGATCATCGACGGAGTGCGCGCCGATCACGTGCCCTGGGGCCAGGTGATACCGGCGTGCGCGATCGTGCTGGCCGTGACGATCCTGGCCCGTATCGTCTGGGTGTTCGGGGCGGCAGCGGTGTTTCGGCTGCTGCACAAAGGGGGCTGGTCGTGGGCCGTCAGCGCGGTGGTGTCGTGGGCGGGGATGCGCGGCGTGGTCACCCTCGCGGCAGTGTTCCTCCTGCCTGCGGACACCCCCGGTCGCAGCGAGATCGGACTGGTGGCCTTTACCGTCGTCGCCGGGACGCTGCTGGTGCAGGGCCTGAGCCTGCCCTGGCTGGTGCGGCGACTGCACCTGCGCGGGCCTGACGTGGCCGAGGACGCGCTGCAGGCCGCGTCTCTGGTCACCGACGCCGCCCGAGCCGGACTCGCCGTGCTGGACGAGCTCAGCACGGACAACGACCCCGCCGAGGTCATCGAACAGCTGCGCGAGCGTGGGATGCGCCGCAGCAACCAGTCCTGGGAACACCTCGGGCGCGCCCAATCCGAACTCGAACCGCCCGCCGCCACCTACTACCGCTTACGGATGATGATGCTCTCGGCAGAACGCAGTTCGATCCTCGCCGCCCGCGACCGCGGCGTGTACGACGACGAGGTGCTGCGCGCAGCGCTGACCGCGATCGACATGGAGGAGGCGATGCTCGACCGTATCGAGGACGCCGCCGCCCGACTGGACGACGAGCTCGTCACCTCGCGCCAGCGCGCCGGGGATTGCGAGCACCTGCGCGAGGCTCCGCGCGTCGTCGCCGCGCGCACGCCAGGCGGATGTGAGGAGTGCCTGCGCGACGGCACCCGGTGGGTGCACCTGCGACTGTGCCTGACCTGCGGGCATGTGGGCTGCTGCGACTCGTCGGTGGGCAAGCACGCCACGGCCCACTACGCCGAGACCCATGACCCGGTGATGCGCAGCATCGAGCCCGGGGAGGCCTGGCGCTGGTGCTTCGTGGACGACTTACTGGGCTGATCCGCTGCTCTCGCCGCGGCGGCCCTCCGCGGCCCGATCGTCGGCTGCCCGCGAATAGTTCGGGTCAGTGGTGAGACGGCTGTGGTTGGCACCGTAGGCGAAGTAGACGACCAACCCGATAGCCATCCAGACGAAGAATCGCACCCACGTCGCGGAGGGCAGGTTGAGCATCAGGTACACCGAGGCCAGCATGGCCAGGATCGGGACGACCGGCACTCCGGGGCACCGGAACTGGCGCTTCAACTCCGGGCGGGTGCGGCGTAGCACGATCACGCCGATGGCGACGAGGACGAACGCGAACAGTGTCCCGATGTTCACCAGTTCTGCCAGCGAACTGAGCGGCACGAAGGTGGCGATCACGGCCACCACGACACCGGTGAGCACCGTGGTGCGGACCGGAGTACCGAAACGCTCACTGACTTTGGAGAACGCCGGCGGCAGGAGCCGGTCGCGGCTCATGGCGAACAGCACCCGGCTCTGGCCCAGCATCAGGATCATCATCACCGTCGTCAGGCCGATGAGCGCGCCGACCGAGATCATCGTGGCGAACCCAGGCTTGCCCACCGAGCGGAATGCTTCGGCCAGCGGGGCATCGACCTTGATGTCGGTGTACTTGACCATTCCGGTGACTACCAGCGACACGGCCACGTAGAGCGTGGTGCAGATGACCAAAGAACCCAGGATTCCGATCGGCATGTCCCGCTGCGGGTTCTTGGTCTCCTCGGCCGCGGTAGCGACGATGTCGAACCCGATGAACGCGAAGAACACCAGCGCCGCGCCGGTGAAGATGCCGGAGATCCCGAAGGAACCCGGCGAGAAACCCATGTCCTGCAGTAACGATGGCGTACTCGCGGCACCCTCAGCCGCCTTGGATCCCGTCGGCGGGATGAACGGCGAATAGTTGCTCGACTTGACGTAGAACAACCCGGCGATGATGACGAAGAGCACCACGCTGACCTTGATCACCACCATGACGATGTTGACCTGCGACGAGATCTTGATGCCCAGGCAGATGACACCGGTGAGCACCAGCACGATCGCGGCGGCGACGAGGTTGTGCTTCTCGCCGTAGGCGAAGTCTGGGATGGTGATGCCCGCTGACTTCATCACGTCCGCGAAGTACGTCGACCAGCCGACAGCTACCGTGCTCGCGCCCAACGCCAACTCGAGCACGAGGTCCCAGCCGATGATCCACGCGACCAGCTCACCGAGGCTGGCGTAGGAGAACGTGTATGCCGAGCCGGCAACCGGCACCGTGCTGGCGAACTCGGCGTAACAGAGCGCCGCCAGTGCGCAGGCGACGCCGGCGAACACGAACGACAATGCCACGGCCGGTCCCGCCTTGATCCCCGCGGCCTCACCGGTGAGGACAAATATGCCGGTGCCGATGACCACGCCCACCCCGAAGACGATGAGATCGATCGGGCCGAGACGCTTGCGCAGCTGATGGGTCGGTTCTTCGGTGTCGGAGATCGACTGCTCGATGGTCTTCGTACGCGTCAGGTTCATGCGGGCCCTCCTCGCCGCCGCGGTGATGCGTCGGCAAGATACCCAGGGTCACTGGACCTCAACCCACAAATGGCAATCCGGCGAACGGGCGTAACCTGCCGTCCACGTCGACCGCGCACATTGGGGTCGAGCTCTGTGGCCGACGACGGCGACGCTGCGATCGACGCGTCCGGGATGGCTGGCCGAGGGGGCGCACCGGGGCGCCTGACCGAGGCCGACCGTAGGCTTGGCCGATGCCAGCCGACTTCTCCGACGTGCAGCGCGAGATCGAGCGACTGTCGGCGCGGTCGCAAACGCTAGCCACGGCACTGCACGCTGCGCAGCTCACCGTGGTCACTGCTACGTCAGCCGACGGCCAGGTCGAGGCCAGCGCAGCCGGTCTTCGGCTGACCCAGCTGTCCATCGAGAAGGCGGCGCGACTCGGTCACGACGCCCTGGTCCAATCCATGCTCGAGGCAGCACAGCTCGCGCTGCGCGAGTCCGCTCGCGTCCTCTCCGAAGCCGCGTCGACGATCCTGCCGGTCGAGCCATGACGCCGGATCCCCGCGAGGACCTGGTAGCCCGCCTCAGCGCCCTGCGGCTGCCCGAGATCTCGCCGACCGCCGTCGCCGACTTGGCCGGGCAGGAGTTCAGCGCTGCGGACGCCGACGGCATCGCCACCGCCACTGTGTCCGGGTCCGGTGAGCTGTTACGGCTCGAGGTGTCGGCGGTAGCGACCCTGAACACCGGCCGTGAGCGTGCCGGTCCCGCTGTGGTGAGCGCGGTCAATGCCGCGCTCGCGGAAGCCGAGGCTGCGCGGCGTGCGCTACGCCCTGATGGTGGCGACCTCGACGAGCAGCTGGACGAACTTACGACGCAGTTCAACTCGCGCATGGACGGGCTGCTCGCGCGCCTCGACAAGATCGAGCGGAACCTGCGCGACTAGTAGTTTGCTCGACTACTTCGCCGCGGCTTGCGCCGCATCGACGTCGTTGGCCAGGCCGCCGACATCGCCCACGACGTCCGGGAGCCCGTGGGTGATACCGCTCGGCAGCGTCGGGACACCGACGACATTGTCGATCTTGCCGATCAGCAACTTCATGATGCGTTCCTGTGCGTAGAGCCCGAGTCCGGCCGAGTCGAAGGTCTTCGGCAGCAGCGTCAGGCCCTTCACGAACTTCGCCCAGTCCATGAAGATCTCGGCAATGGTCTTGAGGATCTTCGAGATCTTGGTCAGGATCTCGGCCACCTTCTCTAGGACCTGGGCGACCTTGGCGACGATCGACAGGACCCGCGCCAACGCCGCCGCACCCTCGGCGAGCTGGGCGGCGACCCAGGCCGCCATCGAGGTGCCCAGGCTGATGATGGCCGTGGCCGCAGCGATCGCGAGCGTGCCGAGCGCGAACTCGATGACCATGACCACGATGTCGACGATCGTGTTCGCACCGTCTACGGCGGCCTGGGCTGCGGCCGTCAAGATCTCTTGCGTCTGCGTGGTCGCGTCGCCGGTGGACTTGGTGACCTGCTCGAGCCGGTCGACCTTGGCCTTGAACTGGTCGTACGCGTCGCCGTGCCAGCCCGCGGACAGAGCACCAGCGTCGTTCTTGATGGCGGTGCCGATTCCGCTCAGCTGCGGGCCGAGGGCGGCATAGACGGCTCCGGCTCTCATCAGATCAGCCGGATCTCCCGCGACAGCCTTCAACAATTCGTCGGCCTTCTCGTACAAGGGGTTGAAGACCGACCTGATCTCAGCGGGCATGCCGGCCCACCAGGTCTCGAGCCTGTTGTCGTATGCCACCCGCGGACGCCTTCCCTGACTACTTCGGCTTGATCGTGGAGTGCTGCTCGGCCTGCAGGTACGTCGCTGCCGTGAGAGCCACATTCGCCGCGATGGAATGCACGGCCGAACCGGCCGAAACGGCCGCCTGCTGGCACTGCTCGACGTGCTCGTCGTAGGCCTGGTAGATCTTGCTGCCGACGCTGGGGATATGGCCGAACGAGTCACGACCGATGCGGGCCTCTAGAAGTCCTTGGGCGAGCCGGTCCATCTCACCGCCGTGGCGCTCACACTGCTTCGCGAAGTCGACGAGGGCGTCGGTGTTCAGGGTGAAGCCGCCCATATTGTGTTCCTCCGCCAATGATCGGACCGAATTGTTCCGATTCGTAGGGACCTTACCGGAGCGGCCGCGCGGGTGGCGGGTCGAACGAGGGGCTGCGGGGCAGCGCAAGGGTGCGCAGGATGCGGCGCGCGGGCGCGGTCAGCAGGATGCCGGTCATGAGCGCCACCATGGACCCGTCGTCGAAATACAGTTCCACCCGACCGCGCGCGCCCAGCCGGCCCTTGCGGCGGGCCGCCACCAGGCTGCCCCTCGGGAAATCCGCGAGCGCCCGGTATTCCCCCGCCAGCTTGCGCTTGCCGGGCCGGTTCGGGTCCTCGATCCAGCTTGACTTGCCCCCCTCCACGACCAGCAGCCGCCGATCGGTGAGCACCAGCTTGAGCGCGGTGCCGCCCACCAGGGTTCGGAACAGCGAGACGCCGGCTGAGGTGGGAGTACCGAGCACCCGCGTGCCACCGAGCAACCGCAGGGGCAGCTCGCCGCCGCTCCACCCGGTCGGAGCGATCGCGGCCGCCGCGACAAATGCGGCGCCGAGGACGACCCGTTCGGCACCGCTGGCCGGAGCGTGCGGCGGCGCTGGCGGCGGGGGCGGTGGTGGCGACTCGATGATGCGCTCGACACCGGACATCGCGGGTCCGACGCTCGCCGTGGCCAGTAGCCGCTCGCCGGGCCCCAGCATGGCAAGCAGGCGCGGCTCGGTCATGACGGACTTATCGATCCAGGACATGTCCCGAGCCTGCCACAGAGCTCAGCGGGCGACAGCCGCCCGCAGCGCGGCGTAGGAGGCGATCAGTTCAGCGCGCTCGGCGGCCAGCCGAGGATCGTCGGTGCCGCAACCGGCCTCGACCCACTCGTCCGAGTGCCGCATCGCGACCACGCGATGGTTGGCGGCGTCATGCACGGCCTCGCGCCGGGTTCCGTAGACGTAGCTGTACAAGTCGACCAGCGCCTCAGTCAGGTCGTCCTCGGAGAGTTGATCCTGGCGCTGGTGCATCCGATGTACCCGCCACCATTCGACCTCACGCCGGGCCGCCTCAGCCGGATTGATCCGCAGCCCGCCGCTGTCGGCGACCAGCGTGTAGAAGCGGCGCATGAACGTACGGGCGGCGGCCGGGTCGTTGCGTGGATAGGGCGCCCAGACCTGGTTGGCGCGCAGCACGTGCCAGGCGCCCAGGACCGTCCGGGGCCAACTCATCCCGAAGCCGACGCGCACCATCTGCACTGCCGCGACCAGGAACGGGCGCCATTCCCGTCGGTAATACGCAGCCCAGGCGGCGCACTCGGCATTGCCCAGGACGACCGGATCGAAGTCCCGTGGCCCCACCCGGGCACGCTAGCGCGTCGAGTGGTCACTTACGCGTCGAATGGTCACTTGTAAGTGACCATTCGGCGCGTAAGTGACCACTGGACGGCAGGAGGGGCGGACCCGTGCGGGGCCGCCCCTCCTGTGTCGTGCGTGGACTACTTAGAAGTCCATGTCTCCGCCGGGCATGCCGCCGCCAGCAGCGGCGCCAGCCTTCTCCGGCTTGTCGGCCACGACGACCTCAGTGGTGAGGAACAGCGCGGCGATCGATGCGGCGTTCTGCAGTGCCGAACGAGTCACCTTGGCCGGGTCGGGGATGCCGGCGGCCAGCATGTCGACGTACTCACCGGTCGCGGCGTTGAGACCGTGACCGACGGGGAGGCCGGCCACCTTCTCGGCCACGACGCCACCCTCGAGACCGGCGTTGATCGCGATCTGCTTGAGCGGAGCCGCGAGCGCGACCTTGACGATGTTGGCGCCAGTGGCCTCGTCACCGACCAGCTCGAGCTTCTCGAACGCGTTGACGCCAGCCTGCACGAGCGCCACGCCGCCACCGGCGACGATGCCCTCTTCGACGGCTGCCTTCGCGTTGCGAACGGCATCCTCGATGCGGTGCTTGCGCTCCTTGAGCTCGACCTCAGTAGCCGCGCCCGCCTTGATGACGGCCACGCCGCCAGCAAGCTTGGCGAGACGCTCCTGCAGCTTCTCACGGTCGTAGTCGCTGTCGGAGTTCTCGATCTCGGCCTTGATCTGGTTGATGCGACCCTCGATCGCGGACCGGTCCTCCTGGTCCTCGACGATGGTCGTCTCGTCCTTGG
>JALYVG010000187.1 GCA_030853345.1 Actinomycetota bacterium
CCCCTGGGTAGTTCCCATCCCGGGCACGCGTCGTGCCGAGCGGATCATCGAGAATCTTGGCGCCACGGGCGTCGGTCTGTCGGCTGACGACATTGCTGACCTCGACGCACTCGCGGACCGAATCGGCGTTCAGGGCAACCGCTACAACGACCAACACATGGACATGGTCGGCCGGTGACTCTTGCACCGCGCGCAGCGCGCCGGCACAAGGTTGCTGGTCATAGGCGATCAGACCTACTCACCTGGGTGAGGCACAGCCGCAGATGGACCCAGCCGCAACGGCCGGCCATCTCGCTGGCGGGTCCGTCTGCGCTCTAACGATTGGGTCGACCGTTGCGATTGCCGTTTGGCCCGGGTGCGCAAGCGGACATTTCCGCGTCACGCCCTAGAGTTGGCTCATGGCGGAGGGCGAGGAAGCGGACAAGCTACGACACCTCGTCGCGGTCACCGACAGCACTCTGGCGCGGTTGGACGTCGAAGAGCTGATCGTGGAATTGCTTGAACGGCTCAGGGTGGTCCTCGCCGCGGATACTGCGGCGGTCCTGTTGCGCGAAGAGGGTTCTGAGGAGTTGGTCGCGCGCGCCGCCGTCGGGCTGGAGGAAGAGGTCCGCCAGGGTGTACGGGTTCCGGTGGGAGTCGGGTTCGCGGGTGCGATCGCCGCCACCAGGCGGCCCATGGTGCTGGACCGCGTCGACGCCACGACGGTGTCCAATCCGATCCTGTGGGAGAAGGGCATCCGAGTCATGCTCGGCGTGCCGCTGTGGAGCGACGACGAGGTCATCGGTGTCCTGCACGTCGGCAGGCTTCAAGACCACACCTTCAGCAGCGACGAGGCTGAGCTGCTCGAGATCGCGGCCGAGCGCGTGGCAGGCGCCATACAGGCCCGTCGCCTGGCCATTGACCGGGCTGCCGCGGGGATGCTTGAGCGGAGTTTGCTACCTAGTCGGCTGCCCGACTTGCCGGGCCTGGAGTTCGCGGCCCGCTACGTTCCCGCCGAGAGCGAGATGATCGGCGGGGACTGGTACGACGCCTTCACGCTTCCGTCCGGTGAGCTGTGGGTCGTCACCGGCGACGTGGCCGGACACGGCCTGAATGCAGCGGTGGTTATGGGTCGGGTCAAGAGCGCTCTGCGCGCCTATGCGCTGGTCTCGGACGGTCCGGCGCACGTGCTGGAACTCACTGACCGTAAGGTCCATTATTTCGAATTCGGCACCATGGTGACCGCCGTCTGCGCGACCTCGAAGCCGCCCTACGACGAGTTCACTATCTGTTCCGCGGGCCACCTGCCACCTGTCCTCGCGGTCCCCGGACGGGAATCGGAGCTGGTCGGAGTTCCGGTCGGCCCGCCGCTAGGCGCGGTCGCGGCGGTGACGCGAGCATCGACCACGGTGCGGCTGCCTGCCGGTGGAGTCCTCCTGCTCTATACCGACGGACTGGTAGAACGCCGTGAGGAGGACATCGACCAAAGTCTCGACCGACTCTGCGCCGCCGTACACCCCGCGCACCCCGAAATCGTGTGCCGCACCGTCATGCACAGCCTTGTCGACGACATGGTCGCCGACGACATCGCATTGCTCGCCGTCCAGCGCACGGTCAGCCCGACGGATCCCGCTTAGCTTCGGCGCCCCAGCCCTGGGTCAGTGGCCCTCGTCCGTGGGTCACTGGCCCTCGTCGCCGTTCCCGCCGCAATGGCTGGCTTCTTCGGCTGCCTGGCCACCTTCTTCGACGCGCAGTTGACCTTCGTGGGTACGGGTCCCACTGCTGCACGCACATCCGCCAACCCCGCTGCGGGTACCCGTTTCCCCGGGACAGATACACCTCTGGTGTTTGGCACGTGTTAGCGGTGGGCACACTCGGGCCGTCGGCCGCGACGCACCCGCGTGAGATCGCCCGATCAGAAAGGCACCGCCGTGAAGACGCTCATCATCGTCGTTATTGTTGTCGTTGTCGTTCTTGCGCTTGTGGCGCTGCTCGTCTATCCCCGGCTCAAGGGTCGAGCGGTTGAGCGCAGGCAGGTACAGGCGCAGGAACACTTGCGCGAAGCCGGCCATCGTTCGGCGAAGGCTGAATCCGCGCGGGCGGCGGCAGATGAACAAGCAGCGCGAGCGCGGCAGGAACGCGCCGAGGCCGAGCTGCGTGCCGCCGAGAG
>JALYVG010000202.1 GCA_030853345.1 Actinomycetota bacterium
AGTGAGTCGTCCACCGACGCGTTGTCGACGACCACGGTGTGAAACGGAGCGGGCGTGCCGCGCTGCGCCTCGACCGCGTCGAGACACTGCGGCAGCAGGTGCGCCCCGTTGAAGTTCACGATGACGATGGTGGCAATGGCATCGGTGGTCACGACGCGTCCCCCGGGGCGGCGGCCGGACCGCTTCGCTCGGCGGCCGCGGCCGCCGGTAGCCGGCCCGCGACCACGTACACCTCGTTCGGCGGGTAGAGGCGGGAGAGCAAGGCCACGTTGGCCTCGCGCAGGCGGGCGGTCTCGTGACCCAGGGTCAGCAGTTCGCGGTTGAGGACCGCGATCAGATGACCGAGCTGGGCCACCACCTCGCCCATCGCCTCCGCCGCGCCGGACTGCCCGCGCTTCGAGCCCAGCCCCTGGAACGTGGCCAGGGCGGAGGACACGATGTGGTTGACGTTGCCGGCGAGGTCCGAGCCCGTCGAGATTGCCTGCGGGTGCAGGTCGGGCGGCGCCCCGGCGTGGTTGGCCGGGTTCCCGCCGGAGGAGGTCACGACCAAGCCGGCTTGCCGCGCGAAGAACTGCAGAGCGACCGGGTCATAGAACCGCACGTGGGTCGGATCGCGCCAGAAGTCGAACGTCAGGACGGACAGGCAGGCGGCGTTCGGCACGACGGCCACGAACACACCCCCGGGAACGAGGACGCGGGCTGCCTCGACGTATAGCGCCTGGGCCTCCTCCGACGGCAGGTGTTCCACGAAATGTGCTGCGAACAGCCCGTGCAACGAGGAATCGGGCAGCGTCCGCAGATGCTCGACGGCGTCAGCCAACGCGACGTCGTGGCCCTTGCTGCGTGCCTGGGTCACCATCCCGCCGTCGATGTCGACCCCGCGGCAGGCGATGCCTCGGTCGGTCAGCAGATCGAGGAAGATGCCCGGCCCGCATGCCAGTTCCAGCACCGGTCCCTGGTCGAAGAACTGCAAGTAGTGGCTGAGCACGGCGCGCGCGTTGTCAGGGTCGAAACCCATGAAGGTGTAGTAGTCACTCTCGACGTGCTCGATGCTCATGCCGAGGAACCACGGTGCGGCTCGACGCTGTAGCCGACCTCGACCATGCCCGCGGTCTGGCGACCGAGGACACCGAAGGCGTGTTGGGTCCGCGCGGCTGCGATCGGCTCACCGTTGGCTCGGCTGAGTTGCATCGCGACCACGAATCGGCCACGCAGCGGCGGGCAACTGGGGACGACGAAGTCGACGATCCACTCACCGGGGCCGTCCGGCAGGTCCTCTTTCGTTGCCGCCATAGTCCACACCGGAATGTCGCCCACCCCCATCACCACCACCTGGATGCTGTCGACCTGCTCGAACCAGTGCTCGCCCAGCGTCGCGCGGATCCTGATCGCCACCGGAGCCCCGGGGGTGAACTCCTCGCGGGCCGGGCCGCCGGCCGTGTCGCTGAAGACCACTGGGCCGAGATGCAGACCGTCGCCGGGCACCTGGTCGGGCAGCTCGGACGGGATGTCGGTGCCGAGAATCCTGCTGAGCTCGGCGGCTGCGAAGTACGGATCGCCGTCGAACATCTGCTTGCCGTGGTCGAGCACCACCGCGCGGCTGCAGATCTTCTCGACCAGGGCACTGGAGTGGCTGACGAACAGGATCGTGCGCCCCTCCTCCTGGAACGCCGCGATCCGGTCCAGGCACTTGCGCTGGAAGTGTTCGTCGCCGACCGCGAGCACCTCGTCGATCAGCAGGATCTCCGGGTCCACGTGCACCGCCACCGCGAAGCCCAGGCGCACGTACATGCCCGACGAGTAATGCTTGACCGGGCCGTAGATGAAATCCTCCAACTCGGAGAACTGCACGATCTCGTCGAACAGGCCGTCGGTCTCCCGCCGGGTGAGCCCCAGCAGTGAGGCGTTGAGATAGATGTTGTCGCGCCCGGACAGTTCACCGTTGAATCCGGCGCCGAGTTCGAGCAACGACGCGATCCGGCCGTGGGTGGTGACCGTGCCGGTGCTCGGGCGAAGAATCCCGGCGAGCACCTTCAGCAGCGTCGACTTACCCGAGCCGTTGGCCCCCATCAGCCCGACGCTCTCGCCGTGCTTGATCTCCAGCGAGATGTCGCGCAACGCATAGAACTCTTCAGCGCCCGTGCGGCCACGGCGCACGATTCGCTCCTTGAGGCTGGTGGCCCGCTCGGAGTGGTGCACGAAGTGTTTGCTGATCCGGTCCGCTGCGATGGCGATGTCGCTCACGCGCTTAGAGCTCCTCGGCGAAGTCGGCGGAGAGCCGGCGGTAGGTGTAGAGACCGAGCGCGGCGACGGCGAGGGCCAGCGCGAAGGCCAGACCCAACTTCCCGAGGTAGAACGCGATGCCCGAGTCGGCCAGCACGGGCGAGCCGTCCGGCGCGGTGGGGGCGCCGTACAACGCCCGCTGCGAGCCGGAGACGACCGCAGTCATCGGGTTGAGGTAGTACAGCGTGTAGACCCACCCGTGCAAGTGGTCGGCGACCCGCGACACCGGGTACACGATCGGGCTGACCCAGAACGCCGCCATCAGGACGACCTCGACGATGTGTTTGGTGTCGCGGTAGCGCACGTTGAGCGCAGCCACCAGAAACGAGAGCCCGGTCATGAAGACGAGAGCGACCAGGATCGCCGGCACCAGCAGGAACACCGCCGGGCTGACGAAGCTGGTGTCACCGGTCACGGCCATGGCCAGGATCAGCACCAGGGTCTGCAGTGCGTAATGCACCAGGTTGAAGCCGACGGCGGTCAGCGGCAGGACACCGAGCGGAAAGCGCACCTTCTTGACCAGGCCGGAGTTGGACACCACCGAATCGGTGGCCATACCGACCGACCCGGAGAACGCATTCCAGATCAGCAGTCCGGAGAGCAGGTAGTAACCGAAGCGCGGCACGTTGGTGCCCAGCACGACCTGGAACACGAAGGTGTAGACGACGAGCAGCACCAGCGGGTTCACCAAGGACCACAGGAAGCCGAGGACGCTGCCCTGGTACTTGACCTTCAGGTCCTTGCGGATCAGGCCCGCGAGCAGCTCCCAGCGGACACGGCTCTGCGCCCGCGTTCGCGCGGCGACTACTGCGCTGGAGCTCATGTGGTGCTCTCCTCGAGGTGGTCTGGCTCAACGCAGACGTGGGTCTCACGGGTCGCGGGGATCCGAGCCCGTTGGTCGAGGATATCGTCCGGACGGCCACGGCCCGTCGCTCGGATGGCCCGCTGGTTCGACTAAGGTGGGCTTCCATGCCAGTCGCCGACGCCAGCATCGACTCAGACGTGGGGAGCCGCGACCCCCAGCTCGACGATGCGGCTGATGCGGATGAGCAGGCATCGGATTCCCAGGTCACCGTATTCGAAGCGATGGCCTTCGCGGTCGCGACGGCCATGGGACTGCTGAGTCTGGTGAGCCTGGCGGCGGCCCACCTCCACCACAACACGCCGGCCCTCGTCTTCCCGGTGGCGCTGGTCCTGATCGCAGCGGTCGCGGTGCTCGTGTGGACATTCGACCGCCCCTCGTTCCGGGTAGATCGCGGCGGCCTGCTCGCCGGTGGGTTCGCCGTGGTGGTGGCCGCATTCATGTTCTTCCCGGGTTTCCAGTACGGCACCTCCGACCGCGACCCGGGTGCCTACGTCGAGATTGCCGCCGAGATCCAGACGTCGCACTCGGTCCAGTTCGGGGCCCCGCTCAACTCGCCGACACTGCCGCCGGCGGCCCGCCCGGCCGAGGTCGCGCGTGGGTGGCCGGCCCTGTGGTTCAAAGACGGCAGCCCCGATCAGATATTTCCGCAGTTCTATCATCTGTGGCCCGCATTGCTGGCCAGCGCCAAGGACGCGGGAGGGTGGACCGGGCTGTTCAACCTGGGCCCTCTCGTCGGACTCATCGCGGTCGGCCTGGCTGTGGCAGTCGCCCGCCGCATCGCCGGCCTGCCGGGAGCATGGGTCACGGGCGTCGTGCTCGCCACCAACATGCTCCAGGTGTGGCAGGCGAAGTACCCATCCGCCGAGATCTTCGGGCAGATGCTCTTCATGGCCGGCCTGCTCGGGGTGGTGCTGGCCATCCGGACCGGGTGGCGGTCCGGCGCCGCCCTGGGAGGTGTACTGATCTCGCTGGGCTACCTCGAGCGCGCCGACGGTATCGTCGTCGTGCTCATCGCCTGGGCGATATTGGCCGCGCTTTTCGCCGCTCGCCGCTTCGACGCCCGGGCCGCATGGTTTGCCGGCGGCATGCTTGTCCTGCTGCCCTACGGGTTTTTCCAGGCCTACCATTTGGCCGGGCGCTACACGCGGGTGGCTGAGATCCCGTCGTTGACCAAGATTCTGGAAATCATGGCGGCCGTCGCGATCCTGGCTCTGTTCATCGCCTGGCAGGGCACCCTGCTCAAGGCGGTGATGTCGTGGTCGGCCAGAACCCGGGTGCGCATCACCCTGGGCGTGGCCTTCGTGACCCTGTGCGCCGTGCTGATGGTGGTCGGGTTACTCCGACCGGTGCTGTTCGGCAAAGACTTCCAGAAGGGCCCGACCGGGCCGACCCGTACCTTCGACGAGATCTCGCTGGTGCGATTGACGTGGTTCTTATCCTTGGCCGGCTTCGCGTTGCTCGGCGCCGGAATAGTGTGGATCGCGATGCGCCGTTGGCGGACCGAGAACTGGATCGTGCTGTTCACTGCTATTCCGCTGCTGGTGCTGTTCTGCTGGCACGTGCGCAACTCGCCTTACCTGATGTGGAGTTACCGGCGCTTCGTCACGACGGTGCTGCCCGGGATGGCGATCCTCATCGGGTGCGGTGCCGCCTGGTGCGCATGGCTGCTGCGGACCTACGTCCATCGCACCGCGGCGATAGCCGCCACCGTGGCTGTGGCGGTGGGCCTGGGTACCTTCTACCTCAGCCAGTCCCTGCCGTTGCGCCGTCACAACGAGAACGGCGGATCGGTCGAGCTCGTTGAACGCATGGCGGCGCTGGCCGACGGACACAAGGGTGTCTTCGTGTGGGACCCCACGGGCGCATGCTGCGCCCGCATCTCGCTGCTGTTCGGCGGGTCGTTGATGACGTTGGCCAAGCAGGACAGCACGCTCGGCCCGGCGGACCCCGCGCGCCTGTCGGCGATGCTGACCTCTCTCACTGCACAACACGCGTCTGACGGCCGGCCACTGTTCTACATCGGCAACGGACGGCCGCACCCGGTGCAACTGCCCGGCCTGTCCGTGCAAAGCGTCCAGGAGATGGCCGGAACGTTGCCGCACTGGGCCGAGACCTTCGTGTCGCGCCCTAAGGGTCGCGTGGACTATCACTATGACTTCACGGTCTACCGGGTGACGGCGACAGGCTGAACGCGCCGAGCGACCTGGCCGGTCGTGGCGGTGAAGCCGGCCGGACCGCGCGGGTAGAATCCCCGGGGCGGCAGCACCGGTCACGGCCGTCCATTGTCGCTGCGAATCGGAACTGTAGGTGAATGGTGAAACTCGTCGTGCAGGTCCCGTGCCTGAATGAAGAGGAGACGCTGCCCCTCGTCCTCGAGTCGATTCCCAAGACGATTTCGGGTATCGACGAGATCATCGTGCTGGTCATCGACGACGGATCGACCGACCGCACGGTCGAGGTCGCCAAAGCGCATGGCGTCACACACTTCGTGACCCATGCGCGCAATCGCGGGCTGGGCCGGTCCTTTCATGACGGCGTGCAGCGGGCCCTCGAACTCGGCGCTGACATCCTGGTGAACACCGATGGCGACAACCAGTACCCACAGGAACGCATCGCCGACCTAGTACAGCCGATCGTGGCCGGGACGGCAGAGATCGTCATCGCCGACCGGCAGGTCCACCTGATCGAACACTTCTCGGGGCCGAAGGTCGCACTTCAAAAGTTCGGCAGCAGGATCGTGAATCTTGCCGCGGGGACAGAGCTCCCCGATGCTGCCAGCGGGTTCCGCGCCTACTCCCGCGAGAGCCTGATGCTGCTCAACACGATCACCCGCTTCAGTTACTGCATGGAGACGATCATCCAGGCGGGCAACAAGAAGCTCAAGATCGCGAGCATCCCGGTAGTGACGAACCCGAAGACGCGAGAATCCCGGTTGTTCAAATCGACGCGCCAGCATGTGTTCAACTCGGCCAGCGCGATCATCCGCGCGTACATCATGTACAAGCCCTACGTCATCTTCTCGACACTGGCCGCGGTCTGCGGCATCCTCGGCCTGATCCCGTTCGTGCGGTGGGCCCTACTGCAGTTCGCCGACAATCCAGGCAGCCACCTGCAGTCGTTGCTGCTGGGCGTCGTGCTGCTCATCGTCGCTTTCCTGAGCGTGATCCTGGGGATCATCTCCGACCTGATCAGGACCAATCGGATGCTGATCGAGGACACGCTGGAACATACGAAGAAGATGCGCTTCGGCAAGGGAGAGGAACTGCCGGAGCGAGATCCGCTCGAGCGGATGATCGCGCGCTGACCGGGTCGGAGGTGCAGGCAACGGAGCCAGCCACGTCAGTCGCTGTCCCGCAGCGCGGCCTGCGCGACTGGGTGCGCCTGGGGCTGCTCGTACTGGCGATGGCCTTCGGGGCCTACTTCGTGGCCAGTCGCTGGGGTCGGCTGTCCTCGATCCTGGGTCGGATGGATCCCCGCGCGGTGATCGCCTCGGTGATCCTGGCCGCCGCCGGCACGCTGCTCGGCATGATGGGCTGGCGCGCGATGCTCGCCGACCTCGGGGCGAGGCTGCCGGTGTCAATGGCGACGAGAGTGTTCCTCGTCGGTCAGCTCGGAAAGTATCTGCCCGGTTCGGTCTGGTCATTTCTCGGTCAGGCGGAACTGGCCAAGGCACAGCGCGTGTCTCGAAAGGCTGCGCTGACCGGCAGCCTGCTCGGCGCCGGGGTCATGATCGCCGCGGGCCTGACGCTGGCGGCGGCACTGTTGCCATTCGGATCGACGCGGGCCGTGCACACGTACTGGTGGGTCGTCCTGGTCGTCCCGGTGTTCGTGCTCGCCCTGCACCCCCGCATCTCCGGCGCGGTCGTCGACCGGGGTCTCCGGCTGATCAGGCGTCAACCGCTCGACAGTCGACCGACGTATGCCGGGATGCTCCGGGCGGCTGCCTGGTATGCCGTCGGTTGGGTTCTGCTGGGCCTGCATGCCTGGTTATTGGCGGTGGCGCTCGGGGCGCCGGCCGTCGCGTCACTCGCGGTCGCGATCGGAGGATTCGCGCTCGCCGTCTGCATAGGACTGCTCTTCCTGCCGGCGCCGGCTGGGGCAGGTGTTCGCGAGATCGCCCTCACCGTCACTCTGAGTCCGGTGCTCGGGCCTACCGAAGCCCTTGCCGTCGCGCTGGTCTCGCGGGTGATCCTCGCCGTCTTGGATTTCGTCTTGGCGGGATTGGCGGCGTTGTGGGTGCGTCGGCTCCGACATCGCTTGTCCTAGAATAGTGATCTTCACAGCGAAGGACTACGGAAGGGACGTGGCGTCATTACCCCCCGTGCACAACGGCGTGATCCTCGCGTCGGATCGCTCTCCCTGTGGATCCGCCGCCGGCGCCTGGACGTCGGCGTGCCCTACCTCCAAGGGCGGGTGCTCGATTTCGGATCGCACGAGGGCGTCCTCACCCAGTACTGCAGCCCTGACGCCTACCTCGGTGTCGAGCGCGACGCACTGTTCATCGCGAAGGCGAGGGAGCTGCATCCAGAGTTCCAGTTCGTCACCGAGGCGCCGGCCGGTGAGCAGTTCGACACGGTCGCCGCGTTCGCCGTCATCGAGCACATACCTGATCCCGGCTCGATCTTGGCCGGGTGGGCCAACCTGCTGAAGCCGGGCGGTCGAGTCGTTGCGACGACCCCGCATCCGAAGTTCGAGTGGATACACACGGTGGGGGCGAAGGTCGGCCTGTTCAGCAGTCATGCCCACGACGAACACGAAGATCTGATCGACAGGAAGCTGATGGCGAGCCTGGCCGCGCCCGCCGGCCTGGAGATCGAGAAGTACAAGCGGTTCCTGTTCGGGGCCAATCAACTGTTCGTGCTGCGCAAGCGCTAGAGCGCGGCACGATCAGGCTCTGCTGAAATGCGGTCCACGTCGCGGCTGTGCGCCGGTACCAGGCCGTCGTCCCGAATCGAAGGAGCTCACGTGCCGAGAGGCAGCCGCCGACCGCAACTGGCCTATTCCGAGGTACAGGCGAAGATGCTCGACGAGCAGAATCGGCGGACCAAGGCGCGAAAAATCCTGAGCGTCCTGCATCACTACCTCGGTCGGGACGACCTGGCCGGCCTCGCCGCGCTGGACATCGGTTGCTCGGCCGGCTTCATCTCCGACGAGCTGGCGCATGACGGCGCCGTCACGATCGGCGTCGACATCGACCAACCCGGGCTCGAGGCCGCGCAGCGCTCCTTCGGTGCACAGGTGCGGTTCGTGTGCGCCTCGGGGGATTCGCTGCCCCTGGCCGACGACTGCCTCGATGTCGTCGTGTTCAACCACATTTACGAGCACGTCGTCGATCCGGACTCGGTCCTCACCGAAATCCACCGGGTCCTCAAGCCCAAGGGTGTCGCCTACCTCGGCCTGGGCAACAAGTACCAGGTGATGGAACCGCACCACCTGCTGCCGTTCCTGTCCTGGCTGCCACAGCGCGCGGCCGACAAGTACGTGCGCATGTTCGGCAAGGCCGATGAGTACTACGAGCGGTATACAACGCGGACGGGCCTGAAGACTCTCGTCCGAGGCTTTCATGTCTGGGACTACACGATCCCGGTCGTGCTGCGCCCCGGCCTGTTCAACAGCGATGATCAGATCGCCCAGTGGGTCTCGCACGTCCCACCCGCCGCCGTCCGGTTGGCGATGCCGATCATTCCGACGTTTGTCTGGGTCGCCACCAAGGAGGGCGGCCGGCCGGCGAGCAGCGCGGCAGCCGACCTGGTCGAGCACCTCGACCTCACCGCGACTCCCCGCACGGCCGTGTAGATCGCGTGAGCCGCGGGGGTTGGTGGGGCAGGATTCGTCTGCCGGGACTTGTGTGCATACACTTGCGCCGCGCGTCGGTGTGTCGCGTCGGGGGGTCTGGAGAGATCTGCTATGCGCGAACAGCGCGCCCGTCGACGTTCACGCACTGGCCGGGGGCTCTTGGTCTTGGCCATGATCGCGTCGGGACTCGCTGTCGTGGCCCTGTCCGAATCACTGGCGTCGGCTGCCGTCATCGTGACGCTGCCGCCGAGCGGCAACGTCACCGTCGACGGCCACGGCAACGGCCACGGGCACGGAATGGCCCAGTACGGTGCCCGCGGTGCTGCGCTGGCCGGCCTGGACGCGCACCGCATCGTCGCCTTCTTCTACCCCGGCACCACACTGCGGACCCTGGCAGCCAGCACCATCCGGGTCCAGCTGTCCGGCGCGGGGCCGTATACGGTGGTCGGCAGTGCAGCGGGACTCACTGTCACCGGGGTGGCCGGTGCGCTGCCCGTCACGGGAGTGAGCCGGTACCGCCTCGTACCGTCCGCGGGTGGGCTGGCCGTACAGGCGCTGAAGGGTGCAGCGTGGACGAACGTCAAGACTGGCCTGCCCGCACGGGCCGATTTCGGCAACGCGGGCCGCGGGTTCGTGCAGGTGTTTCGACCTGACGGCACCAGCTCGGACTATCGCGGCACTGTCGGCGCACTGCGCAGTGGGTCGGGGGAAATCACGGTCAACCGGTTGCCGCTGGATTACTACGCCTTGGGGGTCGTGCCTCGCGAGTCACCCTCGTTCTGGCCCGCGGCTGCCTTGCAGGCGCAGGCGATCGCGGCTCGGTCCTACGCTCGCAACGCGGTCGAGACTCGGGTTTCGGCTGCCTATGACATCTGTGACACCGACAGTTGCCAGGTGTACGGAGGGCTGGCTTATCACAACTCGGCTGGAGCCCGGTTGTACGGAGAGGAGCCCCAGACCAACGCGGCCGTGAATGCCACCGCCAATCAGGTGCTGCAGTACGCCGGAGCGACGATCTTCGCCCAGTTCTCCGCCTCCGACGGCGGATTGAGTGTCGCCGGCGGCAAGCCGTACCTCGTCGCGCAGGCCGACCCCTACGACAATGCCGCGTCCGGGGATCCGTACCTGAACTGGACGCACAGCGTCGCGGTCAGCAGTATCGCGAGCTATTACGGGCTGCGATCCGTTACCCAGATCGAGATCGCCTCCCGCGACGGGCACGGCCAATGGGGCGGACGGGTGCTCTCGGCGTTCGTCGACGGGGTGAGCAGCAACGGGGCGAGCCAACACCTTGCCACCACGGGTTTCGGGCTGCAGGCCGCCCTGCGTCTGCCGCACAACTGGTTCAACATCCGGCCCTACCTGGTGAACCGTGCCGGCGGTTCGGTGGTGCGTGCCACGCCGTCCTCGGTGGCGTTCTTCCACCGCACGGCCACCGGTGCGGTGCGCGCGCAGACCTATCAGACGGGCGCGGGCTGGCAGGCTCCGGTCGATCTGGGCGCTCCTGCCTCCGGCCTGATCTGGGATCCGGACGCCGCGAGCTGGGGCGACGGCCATCTGGACGTCGTCGCCGCCGATCCCACCCACCACCTCGTCATCCAGACGTTCGTCCCGGGCAGCGGCTGGGTGGGCTGGCGGCAGATGAGCTGGCTGGTCGCGTCCAGCCCCGCCGCGGTCAGCCCGACGCCCAACAGCCTGGATGTCTTCTGGCGAGGCCCCAACCTGAACAGACTGTGGATGGTGCATTGGACCCAAGCACTCGGCTGGGTCGGCCCCGTCGAGGTCCCCGGGGTGACGAATGCGGCGTCCGGGCCCGACGCCACGGCAGCTGTCGACTCCAGCAAGGCCGTCACCGTCGCCTACCGCGGGACCGACAATTTCCTGTGGACGGTCACCCAGGTCGGCGCGCACGCGTGGAGCGCGCCGGCCCGGGTGAACTCGGGCCTGGCCATGCCCGGCACGCCTGCGCCGGTCGACCCGAGTGTCGGCAACGGCGCTGCGTCCAACGTGTACTTCACGGCTACGAACGGGACCATCTACCACGCCAGCTGGAATGCGGTGACCAGGAAATGGAGCCAGTGGTGGGCGGTTCCGGCGGGCGGGTCCACCAGCGCGCCCGATGTGGCCAGTGACAGCACGACCCACCTGGACCTTGTGGCCGGTGCCGGCGGGCAGCCGCGTTCGATCTCGTGGAACCCCGGGCCCGGGTGGCGGCCCTGGGCCGATCTGAACTGAGGCGGAGCAGCGTAGGCGGACCGGGTGGCCCAGTAAGGTCGCGTCGTGCGTGTCGCGGTGGTCACCGAGCAGTTGCTCGCCCCCGTCCCGGGCGGCATAGGGAGGTACACCCGCGAACTGTCCGCCGCCCTGGCCCGGTGCGCCGGCCGCGCCGACGCGGTAAGCACCTGGACCGCGTGGCATCGCGACCCGACGGCCGCGGCGGTGCCGGGCGTGGCGGGACCGCGACGGCTGCCGCTGCCGCGCCGGGCGCTTGCTGCGGTGTGGGAGCACGGTGTCGGCCCCGCCCCCCGAGGCGCGGATCTCGTGCACGCGCCGAGCCTGCTCGTCCCGCCGGCGCGGCGCGGCTGTGCCCGCGTGGTAACCGTGCACGACGCGGTCCCGTGGACCCATCCCGAGACGCTGACGCCGCGAGGCGCGCGCTGGCATCGCGCTATGGCCGAGCGGGTCGTGCGCGGCGACGCGACGATCGCGGTGGTGACCGAGGTTGTGGCCCTGGAGCTGCGCGAGGTGCTGCCTGGGCTTGCCGCCGACCGGATCCGGGTACTCGGCGCAGGAGTGTCCGAGGAGTTCCGCGCCGGCCCGAGCCCGGGCCAGGTCGCCGAGGTGCGAAGCCGACTCGTACTGCCGGAACGCTTCATCCTGACCCTGGCCACGTTGGAGCCACGCAAGGGGCTCGATGTGCTCATCGCCGCGCTGGCGCGGCTGGGTGCGGGCGCACCACCGCTGCTCGTGGCGGGTCAGCCCGGCTGGGGCAGCGTCGATCTGGACGCGACGGCGCGAGCGGCCGGGCTGCCCTCCGGTGCCGTGCGCGGGCTGGGCCGAATCGAGGACCGCGAGCTCTCGGTGGTGCTCCGTGCGGCGGAGTTGCTCGTCGCGCCGAGCCTGGCCGAAGGATTCGGGTTGCCGGTCGCTGAAGCGATGGCGGTCGGCACGTGCGTGCTGTGCTCAGATGCGCCCGCGCTGGTGGAGGTGGCCGGGGACGCCGCGGTGATCGTCGCTCGCGGCGACGCGGCCGCCCTGGCTGAGGCGATAGAAGCAACCTTGGCTGACGGGGCGCTGCGGGACCGACTGAGTGCGGTTGGTTTGCTGCGTTCGAAGCGCTACACCTGGGACTCAGTGGCGCAGCGCGCATGGGATCTCTACCGCGAACTCGGCGGCGTCGACGGGCGGTAGGCTCTCGTGTTGTCGTTCGTCAGGGGGTTCGCGGGTCGTGTTGCGGGTCTTGCTCGACGCCACCGCAGTGCCGGCCAACCGCGGCGGCGTCGGCCGATATGTCGACGGCCTTATCCCGGCGCTGGTGGGCAACGGCATCGACTTGCTGGTGGCCTGCCAGCCGCAGGAGGTTGCTCACTACGCAGAGCTGAGTGCTGCTGAACCCGTCGCCGCGCCGGCCGCGAGCGGCCATCCCGCCGCCCGGCTGATCTGGGAGCAGACCGGGCTGGCGCGGGTCATCGCCGCTGCCCGTCCCGACGTGGTGCACGCCCCGCACTACACGCACGCGATCGCCGGTCGCCGGCCGCTGGTCGTCACGCTGCACGACGCGACCTTCTTCACTGATCCGCAGGTGCACTCGGCGGCCAAGGGGCCGTTCTTCCGAGCCGCCACGAAGTTGGCTCTGCGGCGAGCGGCCTGCTGCATCGTGCCGTCGCAGGCGACTGCCGACGAGCTCGTCCGGGTGGCCGGCGCCGACCCGGCCCGGCTGCAGGTGGCTCATCACGGCGTCGATCACGCGGTGTTCACGCCGCCGTCCGCGTCCGCGCGGGGCGCGGTTCGCGCGCGGCTCGGCCTGGATGAGGCCCGCGACTACGTTGCCTTCCTCGGCACGATGGAGCCGCGCAAGAACATCCCCGCCTTGATCCGTGGCTGGGTGCAGGCGTGCGCCGGCCGGCCAGATCCGCCCGCGCTCGTGCTTGCCGGAGCGTCCGGGTGGGACACCGAGGTCGACTCGGCGATCGCGCAGGTGAGCCCCGCGTTGACCCTCGTGCGCACCGGCTACCTGCCGCTGAACGAGCTCGCCGGGCTGCTCGGCGGTGCCACCGTCGTCGCCTATCCCAGCTTGGCCGAGGGATTCGGCCTCCCGGTGCTCGAGGCGATGGCGTGCGGCGCGCCCGTGCTGACCACGCGGCGCACAGCGATGCCCGAGATCGGCGGCGATGCGGTGGCCTACACCGAACCAGACGCGCCCTCGATCGCCGCGGCGCTGGGGGCGTTGCTCGACGACCCGGCGCGGCGAGCCACGCTCGCCGCCGCCGCTCTGGTTCGAGCCGCCCAGTTCACCTGGGACGCCTGCGCGCTGGCCCACCGCCGTGCCTACGAACGCGCCGCCGGCGAGGGTCCGCGGCCCTGGAAGGCCGGGCTGCGGCGCGAGCCGGCGCTGCGCGCCCCCGGCGCGAAGCGAGCGCAGCAATGAGCGAACCCGTCGCCGTGGTCACAGTCACCTACTCACCCGGTGAGTCCCTGAAGACCTTCCTCGACACGCTCGCGCTGGCCACCCGTGAGCCCTTGGATATCGTGCTCGCCGACAACGGCTCAACCGATGGCGCGGTCGAGGCCGTCGCCGACCGTCCCGGCGTGCGCGTGGTCAAGACCGGCGGAAACGTCGGCTACGGCAGAGCCGCGAACATCGGCGCGCACGCGACCACAGCCGAGTTCCTGGTCGTGGCGAACCCGGATATCCAGTGGGAGCCCGGCTCACTCGATGCGCTGCTGGCGGCCGCCCGGCGGTGGCCCAACGGTGCTGCGTTCGGCCCGCTGATCCGCACACCCGGCGGATCCATCTACCCCTCCGCGCGGGCCCTGCCCTCGCTGGGCAACGGGATCGGCCACGCGCTGTTCGGATGGTGGTGGCCGGCCAACCCGTGGACCGCCGCCTACCGGGTCGAGAAGAACTCGCCGGCCGAGCGCACGGCGGGGTGGTTGTCGGGCTCCTGTCTGCTGCTGCGCCGCGACGCGTTCGATGCCATCGGCGGCTTCGACCCGGATTTCTTCATGTACTTCGAGGACCTCGACCTGGGTGAGCGGTTCGGCGCGGCGGGTTGGCAGAATGTCTACGTGCCCTCGGCGGTCGTCAAGCACATCGGTGGCCATGCCACCTCGCGCGAGAGCCCCCGGATGGCGCTCGAGCACCACCGCAGTGCGTGGCGTTATTTGTCCCACCGCTACCACGGATTGCGCTGGCTGCCTTTACGAATCGTGCTGCGGGCCGGCTTGGCCGTGCGCGCCGGTCTGGCGGCACGCGTGCGAAAAGTCGCCGCCGGCGCCGAACCTCAGCGGCGGGACTGAGCGTGACTGCTTCGCCCACGGTCGGCGCGAGCGACGCCGTGATCCTGGTCGGCGGCGTGGGCTCGCGGTTGCGGCCGCTGACCCTCTCTGCGCCCAAACCGATGCTGCCCACCGCCGGCGTCCCGTTGCTCGCCCACCTCATCGGCCGCATTCGCCAGGCCGGGGTCACGCACATCGTGTTGGGCACGTCCTACCGGGCCGAGGTGTTCCAGTCCTACTTCGGTGACGGGTCGGCGTTCGGTGTCGAGATCGAGTACGTCGTCGAGGCCGAGCCGCTGGGTACCGGTGGCGGGATCCGCAATGTCGCGCACCGGTTGCGCGGCGACACCGTGCTGGTGTTCAACGGCGACGTGCTCTCCGGTGTCGACCTGGGTGGCTTGCTGACGACCCACGCCGACACCGACGCCGACGCGACGCTCTACCTGACCAAGGTCGAGGACCCGCGCGCGTTCGGCTGCGTCCCGACCGACATCGAGGGGTGGGTGACGGCGTTCCTGGAGAAGGACCCGGACCCGGTCACCGACCAGATCAACGCCGGCACCTACGTGTTCCGCCGGGCCTTGGTCGACGCCATCCCCGCCGGGCGCCCCGTGTCGGTCGAGCGCGAGACGTTCCCGGGACTGCTCGCGGCCGGCGCCCGGGTGATGGGCTATGTCGACGAGACGTACTGGCGCGACCTGGGCCGCCCGTCGGACTTCGTGGCCGGCTCGGCCGACCTGGTGCAGGGGTTGGCGCCGTCGCCGGCACTGCCGGGGCCGGTCGGCTCCGCACTCGTGCTCCCGCACGCGCGCGTCGATCCCACCGCCGTGCTGTCGGGTGGGACGACGGTGGGAGTCGGCGCCCTCGTGTGGGCCGGCGCGGTCGTCGAGGGTTCGGTGCTCTTCGACGGTGCCACGGTGGGCCCGGGTGCGGTGGTGCGCCGGTCCGTGCTCGGCTTCGGTGCAGTGGTCGGCGCCGGGGCCGTGCTCGAGGACGCCGTGGTGGGCGACCGTGCTCGGATCGGTGACCGGGTGGAATTGCTCGGTGGCGCGCGGGTCTGGCCCGATGTGACGGTGCCCGACGGCGGCATCCGGTTCTCCTCCGACCTGTGACCCTGTCCAGGGATCGGGTGTGGGACGCCGGCCGGGCGGTCGACGTGGGTGCCACGCTCGCCCCGCTGCGGCGCAGCACAGGCGATCCGGCACACCTGCATGATGCGGCGGGAGTCTTCTGGTGGGCCTGCTCGACTCCGGACGGGGACGGCACGCTCGCGCTGCGCGCCGTCCGTGGGGTCGTCACGGCTCGGGCGTGGGGTTCGGGAGCGCAGTGGCTGCTCGACCGGATCCCGGCGCTGCTCGGCGAGGGTGATGACTGGTCCGCGCTCGATCTCAGCTCCCAGCCTCGACTTTGTGACGTCGCGCACGCCCGGCCGGGGCTGCGACTACCGGCGACGGGGCTGGTGATGGATTCGCTCGTACCCGCCGTCCTGGAACAGCGGGTCACCGGCCGGGAAGCCTGGCGGGCGTGGCGGCTGTTGCTGCGCCGCTTCGGGCGTCCGGCACCGGGCCCGGTGGTGGACCTGCGGGTTCCGCCGTCTGCCCGGGCGCTGCTCGACGTCCCGGGTTGGGACTGGCACCGCATGGGGGTGGATTCCCAACGGCAGCGGGCGATCCGGGCGGCTGCCGGCGTCGCGGGGCGCCTGGAGGAGTGCGCGACGATGGAGCCGGCGGCTGGCCTGGCCCGGCTGCGGATCCTGCCCGGCATCGGGGAGTGGACGGCCGCGGAAACGATGCAGCGCGCCGTCGGGCATCCCGATGCGGTCAGTGTCGGCGACTACCACATCAAGGACCTGGTGGTGCACTTCCTGACCGGCCGCCCGCGCGGCGACGATGCCGAGATGGTGCGCCTGCTCGAGCCGTGGGCCGGCCAGCGCCAGCGCGTCGTACGGCTCATCGAGCTGTCCGGGGTCGGCAAGCCGCGCTTCGGCCCCAGGTTGAGCACCATCGACATCCGCGCCATCTAACTCCGCCTTTGACCCCGCCATCGTCGTGATTCGGCCCCGCCAGCGACCATGGCGGGGTCAAAGGCGATCAGGCCGGGCTGTCAGACGGCGGCGAGGACGGCGTCGGACAGCTGGGGCCAGGCCTGCGCTGCCCACGTGTCGAAGGCGCCGTCGCTCAATGCGACCAGGCCGATACGAGCAGCGGGGTCTACCCAGAACATCGTGCCGCTCTGCCCGAAGTGGCCGTAGGTGGCCGGCGAGTTCGTCGACCCCGTCCAGTGCGGCTGCTTGTGCGCGCGGATCTCGAAGCCCAAGCCCCAGTCGTTGGGGTCCTGACCGCCGTAGCCCGGCAGTACCCCGCGCAGACCGGGGTACTGCACCGTCGTCGCGTCGTCGAGTGTCGTCGGGTGTAGAAAGCCTTGTGGCATAAGGAGTTCCTGTAGCACCCGGACAAGGTCCTGCACACTGGACAACCCGGCGTGCGCAGCTGAGCCCGGCAGTGACGTGGCCCTCAGCCCCAGCGGCTGCACCAGGGCCTCGTCGAAATACCGGGCGAAGGGCATCGCCACCGCGGCTTCGACGAGGGACGCGGCCAGTTCGATACCCACGTTGGAGTAGACGCGGCGCACGGCCGGCGCGAACGAGCGCAGCGGTCGCTCCGGAGCCAGGCCGGAGGCGTGTGCGAGCAGGTGGCGCAGCGTCGCGCCCGGGATCAGCGCCTCGTCGGCCGCGGCAGACAGCTCGATCGCGCCCTCCTCGACGGCGACCAGCGCGGTCAGGACGGCCAGCGGTTTGGTGACCGAGGCCAACCGGAACGACTGCGTGATGGGTCCGTGCGCGGCGAGCACCCCGTCCGGTGCGACCACCGCGGCGGCGGCGCTCGGGACCGGCCAGCCATCGACCGCCGACAGAACAGCGGCCAGAGTCACCGGCTCAGCCGCATCCGCGCCGCCTCGACCAGCCGCGGCAGTTCCGGCGACGTGCCCGCCGGGAGGGCATCCCATGAGAACCACTGCAGGTCGAGGGATTCCTCGCTGCGAATCGGCTCGGCACCCTCTGGTGCAACGGCCAGGAACCGTACGTCGTAGTGCCGGGTGGGCACGCCCAGCGAGCAGGTGATCGGGTGCACGTCCAAGCCCAGTGGGGCCGGGTCGAAGGACAGCGCACCGATCCCGCTCTCCTCGCGCGCTTCGCGCGCTGCCGCGTCGAGCAGGGTGTTGTCGCCCGGTTCGCAGTGCCCGCCGAGCTGCACCCACATGCCCGCCCGCGGATGCAGGGTAAGCAGCACGAGCCGCCGCACCGGGTCGATGACCAGCGCGCTCGCGGTGAGGTGTCCGGGCGCGCAGGAACGCCACATCGCGTCGGGCCGGGCGGCGAGGAAGCCGAGAAAGCCTTGCCGTATCGCGGCATCCACGTCGTGATCGGGCCTGAGGTCGGTCACGACCCGGACGGCGTCACCGTGCAGCGGCGGGGCGATGTCGGTCGCCCAGCCCACGTCCTCGCGACCCACGGCGATTGCCTCCGCGGTGCCCAGCCGGAACAGGTCCTCCTCGGAGCCACGGATGAGCGCGCGGCTACCCAGGCCGTCGTCGACCAGCTTGCCGTCGTGGGCGAACCCGCGGATGACGGCGACCGGGATGCCGGCCAGCTTGCCCTTCACCAGATCACCCGCCGCAGCGAGTTCGTCGGCGACAGCGACCTGGGTGACCTCGAGGACGTTGCCGTAGGCGTCGGTGCGCCCGCGTGGGTCGGTCAGCGCCGTGAGGCCGGCCACGCCGATGGCCGCATCGGTGATCCCGGCCCGCCACGGCCGCCCCATCGAGTCGCTGATGACCACGCCGACCTCGACGCCAAGGCGGTCCCGGATGCCTTCGCGCAACAGGTGCGCCGAGAAGTCGGGATCCAGCGGAAGCAGCGCGAGTTCGTTGCGCGACACGTTCGAGGCATCGACGCCGGCCGCAGCCAGCACCAGGCCATGGCGGGTCTCGACGATGCGCAGGTCGTCGCGTGCGGCGACGGTCCGGATCGTCTCGGCCTCGATCGCGTCCTGCCGGGCCGCCTCACGCGCCTCGGGGTCGGCGGTGTCGAGGACCACCATCCGTCCCTCGGTCTTGGAGACTGCTTTCGAGGTGACGATCAGCACGTCGCCGTCCCGCAGCGGCGGGGCATGTTCGGCGATCATGGCGGCCAGGTCGTCGCCTGCGCGCAGTGGACCGATACCGAGCACCGGATGGATCTCGATGTGTGCCGCAGCGTGGTCGCCCGGGAAGGTCATCGAGCCACATCCAGCGCTGCGCGCACCATGGCTGCCGTCGCGCCGTCGTCGGTCATCAGCAGGGGGACGGCCCGGACGGTGACGCCGGGGACGGTGGCCACGTCGGTGTCGTGGATCAGCCAGCCGTCCAGCAGCCCGCCGTCCTTGCGGCTGCCGTAATGCCGCCCGACACCTTCGGCGCTGACCTCGACTCCGATCGCCGGCAGGCAGGCATCGGCCATGCCGCGCACGGGCGCATTGGCGACGATGGGGCAGACGCCGACGACGGGGGCAGGCGTGGTGAGGACCGCGTCGCGGATGTCAGGCAGGCCGAGGATCGTCCCGATCGAGACGACCGGGTTGCTCGGCGCGATCAGGACGACGTCGGCGGTGCTGAGCGCGTCGAGCACACCGGGCGCAGGCAGTGCGTCGTCGAGGCCTACCTGGACAAATGCACGCGCGGGCAGTGCGGCCCGGTGCTTGATCCACCATTCCTGGAAGTGGATCGCCCGCCGCGAGCCGTCGAGGTCCACGACGACGTGGGTCTCGCAGCGGTCATCGGTCATCGGTAGCAACGTGATCCCTGGCTGCCAGCGCTCGCACAGCGCGGCCGTCACGTCGGTGAGCGAGTATCCGGCGTCGAGCATGCGGGTGCGGACGAGGTGCGTCGCGATGTCGAGGTCGCCCAACCCGAACCACGACGGTTGCGCCCCGTAGGTCAACAGTTCGTCCTTGATGCGCCAGGTCTCGTCCTTGCGGCCCCAGCCGCGCTCGTCATCCGCTCCGTCGCCGAGCGTGTACATGACGCTGTCGAGGTCCGGGCAGATACGCAGGCCGTGCAGCGTGACGTCGTCGCCGGTGTTGATGATCGCGGTGAGTTCGTCGTCGGGGCAGGCAGCGCGGACACCGCGCAGGAATTTGGCGCCGCCGATTCCGCCGGCCAGAATCGTGATCTGCACCCTGTGAACCTACGCGACGCCTCGATCGGGCAGAGCCGCCCGGCGCGCCCGGAGCAGGGTGCCCACGTCATGCATGGTGACCTCGATGGCGCCGAGTTCTATGGCGCGGGGGCGCAGCGGCTCGGGCAGGTCGTGGTGCCAGCGCCATGGGTGGTCCTGGAAGAAGCGCCGCGGGATGCCCAGCGCGTCGGCCATCGTGTGCAGTTCGGACCGGGTGTCGGCGAGCAGGTGGCAGAACTCCGTGTAGCGCAGCGACGCGCCCGGATAGGAGCGCACCGTGTCGACGTAGCAAGCCACGTTCGCGACGCTACCGGGTGGCAGCATCGCGGGCATGACCTCCCCGCGCCCAGCCAGCATCCCCGAAGGACTCGTTGTCGAACTGTCCCGCTGCAGGGTGTTGCCGGGAGCCGGCGCCGAAGCCGACCGGTGGATGCGGATGCTCAACGACCGCCTGGCCGAGTGCGTCGCGACCCTGGACCGGGAGCGAATGGCGATCGAGATCGTGTTTCGGCTGCGCGAGGGTGATGACGACTACTTGTTCTGGATGAGTGTGCGCGGCGCCGACGGCGGCGGACTGGACCTGGCCAATTCGATCGATCGCGATCACGTCGAGCAGGCCAAGCGCACGAAGGAGCCGGGGTGGGTCGAGGCCGAGCCGCAGGTGTTGATGCTGCCCGACCCGGTCCGCCAGGCGGTCCTGGAGTGGGCGTTGCGTCCCGCTGACGCGGCTGGTTAGCGCTTGGCGGCGACCAACAAACCGTCGCTGACCGGCAGCAACGACGCGATGAGCCGCTTGTCGTCACGGACGGCCTTGGCCAGTTCGCGCAGCGTCGTGGTGTCAGCGTCGCGCTGTGTCGGGTCGGCCACCCGGTCGTGCCACAGCGCGTTGTCGAAGGCCATGATCCCGCCCGGGCGCAGCAGGCGCAGCGCCTGCTCGAAGTACACGCCGTACGCGCTCTTGTCCGCGTCGACGAACACCAGGTCATAGGCGCCGTCGCGCAGGCGGGGGAGTACCTCGGCCGCCGAGCCGTTGATGAGCCGGTAGCGGGTCGTCCCGACCCCTGCCTCGCCGAAGGCTTCCTTTGCCGCGCGCTGGTGTTCACCCTCGATGTCGACGGTGGTGAGTACTCCGTCGTCTGTCATGCCGCTGAGCAGGCATAGCCCGGACACCCCGGCTCCCGTCCCCACCTCGACGACCGCCTTCGCGCCGGTGGCGGCGGCGAGCACCCGCAGCGTGGCACCGCCCGCAGGGCCGATCGGCACGCAGCCGAGTTCGCGCGCCCGGTCCCTCGCTGCCGTGATCACGTCGTCCTCTACCGCGAAGGACTCGGCGTAGGAGAGGCTGGCTTGGTTCAGCATCGCATCGGCCATGGGGTCAGGTTAGAGCCTTCCTGCGGTTGCGGCTCTGCCCCCGCGCCGGGGGCCTCCTGTCGTCATCAAAAGGGGGCGCCAGACAATGGCGGCGAGGATGTCGTTTGTCGCCTACCGCCCGGTCCGGGCGACGTGAGCCCGAGCGCTTCGGCGCGGGGCGACAGCCGGTAGCCGACCTCGAGTGATTCGGTGAGTCCGAGCTCCTTCAGCTTGCGTACGTCGCGCTTGAAGGTGACCAGGTCGCGGCCGAGTTCCTCGGCCAGGTCGGCGGCGCGGGTCGCCGGTCGACGGCCGATGATGGCCAGTACGGTCTCGGTCCAGGGGCCGCGGCGCGAGGCGGCGTCCAGGCGGTGCAAGCGGTGCAGCAGTTGATCGCGTACCGCGGGGGTGAGCGCGGCGTCTGCGCGCAGGGCGATCCGTGGGTCCGGACCGTCGTAGCGCAGCCCGACGCGGAAGACCGGCGAATCCGGGCGGTGGGCGAGCATCTCCAGCAGGGAATCGCGGGACGTGGCGCCGGCGCGTTGCGCGTCGGTCTCGGTGAGCGTTTCCGGCCCGACCTGATCAACCGAGATCACCTCGACCAGGCCGATCGCAGTGCGCATCCGGGTGCCCACCCGCAACCGCGCCCGGTCCCAGCGACGAAACGCGAGGTCGACGGTGCCGGCTCGGATGGCGGCCAGTTCAGCCGGACGGATCAGCATCCGCCGATTCTCTCGCCAACCACGCGGCCGCCGTCAGTTCTGCCACCGGGACTTCTTCGATCTGCGCGAGGTGCGGCTGACCTCGCCGTAGTCACTGGCACCTCACCACGCACCGCGCCGAGCAGGCTCAAGCCGAGACGACTTCGAACTTCATTCCGGCCGCCTGCAGCCGGGCGAGCAACGCGTCACCCATCGCGGTGGCTGTGGTGATCTGACCGGCCGCGGCGGGCAACTCGTCGAAGGCCAGGGCGAGGGCCGACTCGGCGAGCATCTTGGCCGTCTCGTCGTAGCCGGGGTCACCGCCGGAGACGCGGGTGACGACACGGTGAGCGCCGCCTTCGCCGACGAACGTCACCGTGAACCAACTGCGCGCCCGCTTCGCGGCGGACGGTCCGTCGCCCGGCTTGAACCGGTTGAGAATTACCTTACGAGCGAGCGGGATCTGCGCCAGGCCGAGAAGCGTGCCGACGCCGAAGACGCCGCCCACCGCGAGCGGCAGGCCAGGCACTGACGCGTAGTGCGAGTACTGGAAGTCCGGGCCGTAGCGGGCGATGGCGCGCGCCGAATTGGCGACCACGTCCCCGTCAATCGTCGGCAGCGGCAGCGCCCAGGTATCCCCGACCGGGTCGCGGTGCGGCCGGCCGACAACGCAGCGACTGCGGCGATCGCCCGCGGTCGGCTCGAGGGCTTTGCGTTCGCGCGCCGCGGTGCGGTTGGCCCGAAGGCGGGAAAAGCCCGTCAGGACGGAGTGCAACGTCCCACCCGACACCGCGCCGGAGGAACGGACGTAGCCCGACACACGCAACGGCACGTTCTCGGGAAGCTGTAGCACCGTGAAGTACGCGCCGATGTCGTGCGGAATCGAGTCGAAGCCGCAGGAGTGGATGAGCCGGGCGCCGGTCTGCACCGCCCGGGCGTGGTATCGGACATAGGTGGTGTTGACGAATTCGGGCTCCCCGGTGAGATCGACGTAGTCGGTGCCGGCCTCGGCACAGGCCGCCACGAGTGGCTCGCCGTAAAGCACATACGGCCCGACCGTTGTGACGGCCACCCTGGTGCTCTGGGCGACTGCCCGTACCGAGGCAGCGTCGGTGACGTCGGCGCTCAGCAGCGGCAGGTCGGCCAGCGTGGCGTCGACTGCGGCCAACCGTGCGCGGACTGCCTCGAGTTTGGACGTGTTGCGCCCGGCCAGCGCCCACCTCAGCCCCGCGGGTTGGTGCTGCGCCAGGTACTCGGCGGTCAACCCGCCTGCGAACCCGGTCGCACCGAACAGGACGAGGTCGTAGGTGCGCTCTGGCATGGGCACCGAGCCTAGGGCCATGTTGAATATGGGTCAATAAAGCTCCGCTAGGAGTGTTTGGGACGGTGACGGCAGTGGGTAATGACGGTAGGAAGTCGAACTGATTGGCCGCACCTGCCAGTCGGCCCCTAACCATGAGGAGCTCGCATGCGTCTCGGCGGCAGTCTTTTCCTGATCGCGCTCGGCGCGATCTTGAAGTTCGCGATCAAGGACAACTTCAAGGACGTCAATCTCGGCACGATCGGCGTGATCCTCATGCTGATCGGTGCGCTCGGACTTGTCATCTCGGTGGTCTGGATGTCCTCGCGGCGGCGTACCGACGTGATCCAGCGCGGCCCCGGCGGCTCAGTGGGCACCACGTACGTCACCCCCAACGACCCCATCGACGGCCCGTACTGACCCGTCGGTCACGGCACGACGTTCACCGGCGGCGCCGCAGAGCAGGCACGAGGACATGAACCGGCTCGGGACGTCCACCTCGCCGTACCTGCGCCAGCATGCCGACAACCCGGTCGACTGGTGGGAGTGGTCCGACGAGGCCTTCGCCGAGGCTCGGCGGCGCGAAGTACCGATTCTGTTGTCCGTGGGGTACGCCGCCTGTCACTGGTGCCATGTCATGGCGCACGACTCGTTCGAGAACGCCGACGTCGCGGGCGTCCTCAACGAGCACTACGTCAGCATCAAGGTCGACCGCGAGGAGCGGCCGGACATCGACGCGGTTTACATGGAGGCCACTACCGCCCTGACCGGGCAGGGTGGTTGGCCGATGACCTGTCTGCTCACCACCGACGGCACGCCGTTCTTCGCGGGGACGTTCTTCCCCCGCGACCAGTTCACCCGCCTGCTGCTGCAGGTCGCGCAGGTCTGGCGCGACGACCGCGCTCAGGTGCTCGAGGCGGGGCAACGCATCGTTTCGGCGATCGCGCAGGCGGTCCCCGACTTCGTCGGCGGCGCCGTCCCGCAGGCAGCGCAGTTGGACGAGGCGGCCGCTCGACTAGTGCCGCAGTTCGACGAGACCAACGGCGGGTTCGGGCGGGCGCCGAAGTTCCCGCCGTCGATGGTGCTGGAGTTCCTGCTGCGTCACCACGAGCGCACCGGCTCGTCGGACTCACTGGCGATGTCCGAGCGCACGCTGGAGGCGATGGCACGCGGTGGGATGTATGACCAGTTGGCCGGTGGCTTCGCTCGATACTCCGTCGACGAGTCGTGGGTGGTGCCGCACTTCGAGAAGATGCTCTACGACAACGCGTTGTTGCTGCGCGGGTACCTGCACTGCTTCCGGCTGACCGGATCACCGTTGGCTGAACGCATCGCGCGCGAGACGGCCGACTTCTTGCTGCGGGACCTCCGCACCGCTCAGGGCGGGTTCGCCTCCGCGCTGGACGCTGACACCGAGGGCGTCGAAGGGTTGACCTACGTCTGGACGCCCGCGCAGTTCAGCGAACTGCTCGGAGACGATGCGGACGCAGCGGCTGAGCTGTTCTCTGTTACCGAGGGCGGCACGTTCGAGCACGGGTCCTCGACGCTGCAACTGCTGAAGGATCCGGCCGATACGCAGCAGTGGCAGGCGTTTCGCGACCTGCTCCTCGCTGCGCGAACGACTCGCCCGCAACCGGGCCGCGACGACAAGGTGGTCGCGGCATGGAACGGGCTGGCCATCGCCGCACTGGCCGAAGCCGCCCTGGTGCTCGCCCAGCCGGGTTACCAGCGCGCGGCCCTGGACTGTGCGCAGTTGTTGTTGCGCGTGCATGTCGTCGACGGCCGGCTGATGCGCACGTCGCGTGACGGCCTGGTCGGAGATGCGCGGGCGGTGGCCGAGGACTACGGCGACGTCGCCGAAGGGCTGCTCGTGCTGCATCAGGCCACCGCCGATCCGCGCTGGCTGCGTGCGGCCGGCGACCTGCTCGACTTCGCACTCGCCCACTTCGCCGATGGATCGGGTGGGTTCTTCGACACGGGTGACGATGCCGAGCGGCTCATCCGGCGCCCCAAGGATCCGACCGACAACGCGACCCCGTCGGGATCCAGCGCTCTGGCGCAGGCCCTGGTGACCTACTCCGCGCTGAGCGGCTCCTACGACCATCGCCGTGCGGGCGAGGACGCTCTGCGGATTGTCAGCGACCTGGGCACCAAACAGCCGCGCTTTCTCGGCTGGGCGCTGGCGGCCGCCGAAGGCCTGGTCGCCGGACCGGTGCAGGTGGCCATCGTCGGTGAGCCAGGTGGCGGTGACCTCACCGCCGCCGCCTGGACGTACCGCCCGCCCGGGGCTGTCGTGGTGAGTGGTGAGCCCGACGCCGACGGCGTGCCGTTGCTGGCCGACCGCCCGCTGGTGGGGGGGCGGGCGGCCGCCTACGTGTGCCGCGGGATGGTCTGTGATCTGCCGGTGACCACGACGGCCGACCTGATCACGTCCCTCGGCCGCTGACCACGCCGGCCGAGGCACGGTGCACACCTCGAACGCGGTGCGCCGGTGCAAAGCGGCGAGCAGTGCCTAGAGGTTGGGCCCCTCGGCACGTACCTCGTCCACCTTGGTCATGGCATCGCGCAGGCTGGCCAGCCACTCATCAGTGTGCTCGCCGACCAACTTCACGCACCAGGCAAGCGCTTCGGAACGCGACCGGGCCACGCCTGCGTCGACCAGCGTGTCGAGGACCCGCCGCTCGTCCTGGCGCAGCCGGGTCATCACCGGAACGGCGAGGTGGGTGAACAACGCCTGGTTGCCGCCGATCTTGGCGCCCCAGGCAATCTTGCGCCCGTAGCGGGCCTCCGCTTCGTCGGCGATCTTCATCCGCGGCTCGCGGGTGTCCTCGCGGAAGCGGCCGATTCGTCCGAGTGCGGCTGAGTCGCGCGCCGCGTCGTCTGCGTTCGCGTCGATCTCTGGGGCGGCCAGTTCGCCGACGACGATGATTTCCTCGCGGTCGACAGTGATAGTCGGCGCCTCGGTGAACCAATCGCCGGGCAGCCGGCCGGTCAGCCAGGCCGCCGCATCGTCGGCCGGCGGCAGGTCGGCCTGCTGCCAGCCCCCGGAGCGGCCGAAGCCGCGCCCGCCCCGTCCGTGTGCACGCCCGCCACCGCGGTGGCCCTGCGTGTCGTGCTTGTCGCCGGTCCGATACCGGCGTCCGCTGTGTTCATGCATCTTGTTGTCTCCTTACGTGCATACAACGATTACATCATTACACACCTGTCAAGAGACAACGGAACTCCACTATTCCCGGTCGCCCAGCCGGGGCGCCGGCCATCGAGGAGCTCGGTCCTGCCGCCGCGGTTAGCTGAAGACCACGAGCCAGATCGCGACGTAGTGGCATAGCGCCGCGACGATCGTGCAGAGGTGGAACACCTCGTGGAAGCCGAAGACGTCAGGCAGCGGGTTGGGTCGCTTGAGGCCGTAGACGATGCCGCCGAACGTGTAGAGCAGCCCCCCTGCGCCGATCAGCACGAACGCGGCGACGCCTGCGTTGTGCAGCAACTCGGGCATCACGAACACCGCCACCCAGCCCAGGGCGACGTAGCACGGCACCGACAGCCAGGCCGGGGCGCTGGGCCACGCCGACTGCAGCAGTACGCCCACGACTGCTCCGGACCACACCGCGACGAGCACCGCGGTCGCTGCGGACCGGGGCAGGCTGAGCGCCGCGATCGGCGTGTAGGTGCCGGCAATGAACACGAAGATCATCGAGTGGTCGAGGCGTTTCATCACCGAGTGGGCACGGGGCCCCCAGTGCAGCCGGTGATACAGCGCAGAGGTGCCGAAGAGCAGCGTGACCGTCGCCGCGTAGATGGCCGTCGTGACGCCGGCCGCCGCGCCGCGCAGGGTGGCGGCCACCGCCACCAGCACCACCCCAGAGCCGATGGAAACTGCCGCCGCGTAGGCGTGCAGCCAGCCGCGCAGCCGGGGCTTCAGTTCGGCGACGACCGTGGCGAGCGCGGCCGCATGGCCGGTGTGCGCGGACCCGGTTGTCGTCATCGGGCCAGGTTACCCAACCGTAGGTTAAGGCCCGCCAGCGAGATCGCGTCGGGTGTTCAAGCCCACTCGCGTCGGGTCTAGGTTTGGAACGGTGAGCGTTCGCGACGCCGTTTATGCGATCTACGAGCGGCGCCTGCGTGCCCATCTCGTCGGGCTACCGATCCCGCGACACGTCGCCATCATGATCGACGGAAACCGCCGTTGGGCCAGGGCGGCGGGTTTCGACGACGTCAGCCAGGGCCACGTCGTCGGAGCGCGGCACATCGCGAACCTGCTGGACTGGTGCACCGAGGCTGGTGTCGCGCACGTGACGATCTGGCTGCTGTCCACCGACAACCTGCGCCGTCCGGCCGACGAACTCGATCCCCTGCTTCGCATCATCGCCGGGGTGGCCGCGGAGCTCTCGGCCGATGGCAAGCCGTGGCGCGTGCAGGCGGTTGGTGCGCTGGACCTGCTGCCCTCGGCTACGACGGAGGCCCTCAAGGCCGCCGAGGAGCGCACCGCCGAGCGCAGTGGGTTGACGGTGAACATTGCGGTGGGCTACGGCGGCCGGCGCGAGATCGCCGACGCGGTGCGCTCGCTGCTGCACGAGCATGCGGCCGCCGGCACCTCCATCGAGGAGCTGGCCGAGGTGATCGACGTCGACCACATCGCCGAGCACCTTTACACCAAGGGCCAGCCCGACCCGGATCTGGTTATCCGCACGTCCGGGGAGCAGCGGCTGTCGGGGTTCCTGCTCTGGCAGTCCGTGCATTCGGAGTTCTACTTCTGCGACGCGCTTTGGCCGGACTTCCGCAAGATCGACTTTCTGCGGGCGCTGCGCGACTACGGGACCCGGCAACGCCGCTATGGCGGCTGAGCTGCCGCCACTGGTGAGCGGTGCCTGGCTCGCGGAGCACGCGGCCGGGGTGCGCGTCGTCGACGTCCGGTGGTATCTCGACGGGCGATCCGGCCGCGCCGCCTACGACACCGGGCACCTCCCCGGTGCAGTGTGGCTCGACGTCGACACCGACCTCTCCGCTCCGGCCAGCCCGGCCGACGGGCGGCACCCGCTGCCCTCGCCCGAGCACTTCGCCACGGCGCTGGGCCGGGTCGGCATCGCTCAAGGGCAGCCGGTGGTCGCCTACGACGACGCAGGCGGCTCGATCGCGGCCCGGCTGTGGTGGCTGCTGCACGTACTCGACGAACCGGTCGCAGTGCTCGACGGGGGGCTGCAGGCGTGGCCGGGCGAGCTGAGCACCGACGTCGTGACGCTCGCCCAGGTCACGCGCACCGCCCGCCCGTGGCCCGCGGCCCGGTTCCGCGACGCGGACTCGGTCGCGCGGGCCGCACTCGTCCTGGACGCCCGCCCGGCCGAACGATTCGCCCACGGCGATCCGGGGATCGATCCACGCCCCGGTCACCTCCCCGGTGCCCGCAGCGCCCCGTGGGCGGGCAACCTCGACCCCGCCACCGGCCGGTTCCTTGACCCTGCCGCGCTGCGGGCCAGGTTCGCCGCGCTCGGCGCGAGCGGTGACGTCGTCGCCTACTGCGGATCAGGGGTGACGGCCTGCCACGACCTGCTGGCGCTCGAGGTGGCCGGAATCTCTGGCACCGCGCTGTACCCCGGCTCGTGGTCGCAATGGGGCGCCGACCCGGGGCGTCCGATCGAGATGTCCTGACCCGCTCGGTTCACCGGGCGAGTCGCCGCGTGGCTGCTGTCCCCGCGACCTGCCAGCACGTAGCGTCCGAGTCGGCGGGCCGGCGTATCCGGTCCGCTCGGGAGGTCCCGCACCGGTGGCAATGACCAGCGAGGGGACCGGATGGCCCTCGCTGGTGCGCTGCGCACCGGGCAGGGGTCGACCGGATCTCCGAGAGCGCGACGAGTGTGAGCATCGCTCGGACGCGTCAACTCCCTCCGTCTGGAGTCCCATATGAGTGCTGCCCCGCTGCCGATAACCGCCCGTCCCGGCGTACGCACCTTCGTGCTCGACACCTCCGTGCTGCTCTCCGACCCCGGAGCGCTCGGCCGGTTCGACGAACACGAAGTCGTGCTGCCGCTGGTGGTCATCAGCGAGTTGGAGGGCAAGCGCCACCACCCCGAGCTGGGCTGGTTCGCCCGACAGACACTGCGGGTTCTCGACGATCTGCGCATCAAGCACGGCCGCCTCGATGCGCCCGTGCCGATCGGGGACAGCGGCGGCATGCTCAATGTCGAGCTCAATCACTCAGACCTGTCCACGCTGCCCGCGGGCTTTCGCGTCGACAGCAACGACTCACGGATCCTGGCCGTCGCGCTGAACCTGGCCGCCGATGGACGTGACGTCACGCTGGTGACCAAGGACATGCCGTTGCGGGTCAAGGCGGCCTCGGTCGGGCTGCCCGCCGATGAGTACCGCATGCACCCCGTAGCCGACTCCAGCCCGTGGACCGGGATGGCCGAGCTCGACGTCTCCAGCAGCACCGTCGATGCCCTCTACGACGGTGCGCCGATCGATCTCGTCGAGCGCGAGGACTTTGCCGGCGTCGCCGAGATGCCGTGCCACACCGGGCTCGTGCTGCACTCGTCGAGAGGATCCGCGCTGGCTCGGATCACGCCCGACAAGCAGGTGCGACTGGTGCGCGGCGACCGCGAGGCGTTCGGCCTGCACGGCCGCTCCGCGGAGCAGCGGGTGGCGCTGGACCTGCTGCTCGACCCCGACGTCGGCATCGTCTCGCTCGGTGGGCGGGCCGGCACGGGCAAGTCCGCGCTCGCGCTGTGCGCCGGGCTCGAGGCGGTTCTCGAGCGACGCGCCCACAAGAAGGTGGTCGTGTTCCGGCCGCTGTACGCAGTGGGCGGCCAGGACCTGGGGTACCTGCCCGGCAACGAGGGCGAGAAGATGTCGCCCTGGGCGCAGGCCGTATTCGACACCCTCGGCGCTCTGGTCACCTCCGACGTGATGGACGAGGTCCTCGACCGCGGCATGCTGGAAGTGCTGCCGCTGACGCACATCCGCGGCCGCTCGCTGCACGACTCGTTCGTCATCGTCGACGAGGCGCAGTCGTTGGAGCGCAACGTGCTGCTCACGGTGCTCTCGCGCATCGGGTCCGGCTCGCGGGTCGTGCTCACGCACGACATCGCGCAGCGCGACAACCTGCGGGTCGGACGGCACGACGGGATCGCGGCGGTGATCGAGGCGCTGCGGGGCCACCCGCTGTTCGCACACGTCACGCTGACCCGCTCGGAGCGCTCGCCCATCGCGGCGCTGGTCACCGAGATGCTCGAGGACCTCCCGCTGTAGGACTCACCGGTGTTCAGGGGCCGCCGCGCCAGTGCTCGATGCGGTGGTGGTCAGGGGTGAAGCCGTGCTTCACGCCCCACAAGACCGCTTGGGTGCGGCTGGCGACCTCGATCTTGCGGTAGATGGTGCGGATGTAGGACTTGACCGTGTTCGGGCTGAGGAAGGTCAACGCCGCCACCTCTGCGTTGCTCTTGCCCTGGGTTATCAGCGCGAGGATTTCCGCCTCGCGGTCAGTGAGGCCCTCGCCGCGGCCGGGCCAGTCCAGGCCTGGCGCACTGCGCGCCCGCGGCGGCGGATCGCTGACGACGACTTCGCCGCCGTGCACGGCTTCCAGCGCGCTCACCAGATCGCGGGCCGGCAAAGTCTTGGACAGGTAGCCGTGTGCTCCCTTGCGGCGGGCACTGGCGACCAGGTCGGGGTGGAAGTTCCAGGTGTAGATCACCACCCGGCGCGCGCGCGAGCTCTCGATCAGCGTGCTGATCTCGTCGTGGTCGGACTCGGGCTGGGCGAACGAGTCGTACAACGCGATGTCGACGGCGTCCTCGAGGGGTTCGTTAGCGTCGATCTCGGCGATCACCACGCGGTCGCGGTACTGATCGAACATGTGGGCCACGCCCATTAGCACGACGTCGTAGTCGTCGACCAAGGCCACTGTGATGGGGTTGGTTCGGGCTACGGCCATGCCTTCATAGTAAACCTACCTAGGGGTGTATTGCGACCGCCCTAGGGGTGGTTTAGTCGGGATATCAACCTGGACCGGTTGACCCACACCACGTCTTCGGACGTGCAGGACAGGAAGGCAACATCATGTTGGGACTCATCGTCACTGTCATCATCGTCGGTCTGATCGCCGGCGCACTCGCACGCCTGCTCGTGCCCGGTAGACAGGACATCTCGATCCCGATGACGATTCTGCTCGGCATCGTCGGGTCTTTCGTCGGCGGATTCCTGGGTTACCTGCTCTTCCACAAGGACGCCCAGGATGGCTTCCTGCAGCCGTCAGGCCTCATCGGCTCCGTCATCGGCGCCGTCGTCGTCCTGCTGCTCTGGACCCGGATGGGCTCACACCGCGCCGTTCGTCGTTGACACCGCGCTGCACCGGCAGCCGTGTCCCTCAATCGTCGGTCGGATCGCCTTTCGCGAGAAGGGCGATCCGGCCGGCGTCCACGTCGCGGCGCGCCGACTGACCTGCGTCGGTGTCGCTCCGACCCCTCTGAGCGCAGATCGGGGCAGGGCGTGGCGCTCAGTGCTCGGCCGGGCGTGTCATCGACAGGACGTCGAGGACCTCGTCCAGCTTTTCCTCGCTGAGCGCGCCAGGCACGTGGCCGCGTTCGATCACGACTGCGCGGATCGTCTTGCGCTCGGCCAGCGCCTGCTTGGCGATCTTGGCTGCTTCGTCATATCCGACATAGTGATTCAGCGGCGTGACGATCGACGGTGAGGACTCGGCGTACTCGCGGCAGCGCTCCTCGTTCGCGGTGATGCCGGCGATGCATCGCTCGGCGAACACCCGCGACACGTTGGCCAGCAGCCGCACTGACTCCAGGACGTTGCGGGCGATCACCGGCAGCATGACGTTCAGTTCGAAGTTGCCCGCCGCGCCGCCGAACACCACCGCGGCGTCGTTGCCGATGACCTGGGCCACGACCTGGCACACGGCCTCGCACAGCACCGGGTTGACCTTGCCGGGCATGATCGACGACCCGGGCTGCAGATCGGGCAGGAACAGTTCGGTGAGGCCGGTTCGCGGCCCGGAACCCATCCAGCGGATGTCATTGCTGATCTTGTTCAGGCCGACCGCGATCGTGCGCAGCGCCCCGGACAACTCAACCAGCCCGTCACGGGCGCCCTGGGCCTCGAAATGATCGCGCGCCTCGGTGAGCGGCAGACCGGTCTCGGCGGCGATCAGCTTGATCACGTCCCCGGCGAACCCGGCCGGCGCGTTGATTCCAGTGCCGACCGCGGTGCCGCCCAGCGGCAACTCGGCGACGCGGGGAAGTACGGCTCGCAGCCGTTCGATGCCGTAGCGCACCTGAGCGGCGTAACCGGCAAACTCCTGCCCGAGCGTCACCGGCGTCGCGTCCATCAGATGGGTGCGTCCGGACTTCACCACCGTCGCGAATTCGCCCGCCTTGGTCTCCAGGGCCGCCGCAAGGTGCGCGAGTGCCGGCTCGAGATCACCCGTGACGGCCCGCGTGGCTGCCACGTGAATTGCCGACGGGAACTGGTCGTTGCTCGACAGCGGGTCGTTGACATCGTCGTTGGGGTGCACGGGCGAGCCGAGGCGTTCGGAGGCCAGGGTGGCGAGCACCTCGTTGGCGTTCATGTTCGACGACGTGCCCGACCCGGTCTGGAACACGTCGATCGGGAACTGCGCGTCCCAGTCACCGCGGGCCACCTCGGCGGCGGCGGCGGCAATCGCGTCGGCCTTGTCCTGGGCGAGCAGGCCGCGCTGCGCACGCACCCTGGCGACCGCGCCCTTGATCAAAGCCAGCGCGCCGATCAATTCCCGTTCGATCGGCTGCCCGGAGATCGGGAAATTCTCGACCGCGCGCTGCGTCTGCGCGCGCCACTTGGCGGCTGCGGGGACGCGGACCTCGCCCATCGAATCCGTCTCGACGCGGTAGTCCTGCTCTACGGTCACGACGGCTCCCAGGCTCGGCTGCATCTGTCCGTCAAGCCTAGAGCCGGTCGCGATCGACCCCTATGGTGCTGGTCACCGGGACGCCGAGGTCCGTCGTGCGCTACTGCTGCGGATAGCCCTGCGGTGGCTGCTGCGGATAGCCCTGCGGCTGCTGGTAGCCCTGCTCGGGCTGCTGGTAGCCCTGCTGCGGCTGGTCGTAGCTCTGCGGGGCGTAGGCCTGGACGGGCTCCGGCGTGGACGGAGCGCCTCCCGGGTTTCCGTAGCCCAGCGACGTCGCGGTCTGCTTGGCGGCCTCGTCCACCGGGATGGCCACGACGGCGGTGCCGTAAGCGCAGAGCTCGGTCCAGACGTCGCCCATCTCGGACGTGTCGAACCGCATAGCGATCACGGCGTTGCCACCCTTGGCCCGGGCCTGCTCGAGCATCCGGCCCATGACCTCGTTGCGGCTCTCGGTGAGGTTCTTGGTCATCCCCTGTAGTTCGCCGCCGAACATCGACTTCAGCCCAGCGCCCATCTGGGAGAAGGCGTTGCGGGAGCGGACCGTCAGGCCGAACACCTCGCCGCAGACCCGCTGGATCTCCCAGCCGGGGATGTCGTTGGTTGTCACTACGAGCATGGCAGTGCCTTTCGATGAAGGTCAGTGTCGGTCGAAGTCCACTGCGGAGTATGCACGCAGTTTGCCGAGTTGGTGCAACGAATCCACTAACCGGATGGTGCCGGACTTCGAGCGCATGACGATCGACTCGGTCTGCAGCGAGTCGGCGTAGTAGCGCACACCGCGCAGCAGGTCGCCGTCGGTGATCCCGGTGGCACAGAAGAAGATGTCCTCGCCGGTGACCAGGTCCTCGGTCGTCAGGACGCGATCCAGATCATGGCCGGCGTCGATCGCGCGCTGGCGCTCGGCGTCGTCCTGCGGCCAGAGCTTGGCCTGCATCACGCCGCCCATGCAGCGCAGCGCGGCGGCGGCAATGATGCCCTCCGGGGTGCCGCCGATACCGATCAGCAGGTCGACACCGGTTCCCGGGCGGGCAGCCGAGATGGCGCCGGCGACGTCACCGTCGGTGATGAAGTGGACGCGGGCGCGCGCCTCACGGACCTCCTGGACGAGCTTCTCGTGCCGCGGCCGGTCGAGCACACAGACCGTGACGTCCTCCTGGTGGGCCCCCTTGGCCTTGGCCACGCGGCGGATGTTCTCGGCTACCGGGGCGGTGATGTCGATGACGTCGGCGCTCTCGGGGCCGGCCGCGATCTTGTTCATGTAGAACACCGCCGAGGGGTCGAACATCGTTCCGCGTTCGGCGACTGCGATGACCGCGATCGAGTTCGGCATGCCCTTGGCCATCAGCGTGGTGCCGTCGATGGGGTCGACCGCCACGTCGCACAGCGCGCCGGTGCCGTCGCCGA
This sequence comes from Actinomycetota bacterium, assembly GCA_030853345.1. GTDB lineage: Bacteria > Actinomycetota > Actinomycetes > Mycobacteriales > Jatrophihabitantaceae > QHCC01. Next base: position 34,303 of record JALYVG010000202.1, read on the forward strand.
CCTCCTCGCCGTTGTAGAGCATCGGCGCTTCGTCCTTCTCGCCCTCGCCGATGACGACGACGCCACGCATCGAGACGGTGCCGATCAGCGCTCGCATCGCGTCGACGGCTGCCCCGTCGCCGCCATTCTTGTCGCCCCGCCCCACCCAGCGCCCGGCCGCCATCGCCGCGGCTTCGGTGACCCGCACCAGCTCGAGCGCGAGGTTGCGGTCGGGGGCTTCGCGCTTGACCGCGAGCGCCGGCGGGACACTCACGGCGCCGGGCGAGCCGTTGGTGTCGGGGCGTCCGTCGGACATGGCGGGATCCTCTCAACACAATCGGGAGGGTCCCATCCTTGCAGAGGCGGCGCGGTGGCGCCGATAGTCGCTCGCGGCGCCGGCTGCCCTTGGTTAGGCTCGCGTCTGTGACTTGCTGCTGCGCGATCCTTCCGCCGCCGCCGCCGCGCGCCTGATCGGAGCGCGTCGAGCCCGGCACCCGGGCGGCTGAGGCCGGCAGGGGTCGGTCGCTGCGCCCCGCCGCCGACTGCCGGATCGAGCCAGGAGCGCCTACCTTGACCGTCTCTTCGCATCTTCACGCGCGCGCCGGCCTGCTGGCCGTCAGCGGCAGTGCCCTGCTGTGGGGCACCACCGGCGTTGCCGTGCGCACCATCCACGACCGATCGGGCCTGGCCGCCGTACCGATCGGCTGCTACCGGCTCGGCATCGCCGCGCTCGCCCTGGCCGTGGTGTTCCGCGGCTCGGGCCTGCGCCGTATCCGCGCCGCGCTGCGGCAGCACCGATGGTCACTGGTGCTGGCCGGGGCCGGCCTCGGGGTGTACCAGGCGCTGTACTTCGTCGGCGTCGAGAACGTCGGGGTCAGTGTCTCGACGTTGGTCAGCCTGGCCCTGGCGCCCGTGGCGCTGACGATCGCGAGCGCTGTGGCGCGGCGCCAGCGCCCGTCTGCGGTTGCGCTGGCCACGCTGTGCTGCGCGGTAGCCGGCTTGGCGCTCATCTGCCTGGCCTCCGGTGCCTCCAGCTCCGCCGCACCGCACCCGCTGATCGGCATCCTCGCCTCCCTCGGGTCGGGCCTGGGCTACGCCGCGACGACGGTGCTCAACCGTCGGCTGTCCGCCAACGGCGACGCGCTGCTGCTGACGGGCGTGACGAGTGGCATAGGCGCACTGGTCCTGCTGCCGGTCGCGCTCCCGTTCGGCATGGGGTTGACCTCGGACGCCATCACCGACGGATGGCTGATCTACATCGGCATCGTCTCGACCGTTATCGCCTATGGCTTGTTCTACACCGGGCTGCGGTCTACGTCCTCCGAGGTGGCCGGCGTGCTCACGTTGCTCGAGCCGCTCGCCGCCACGGTGCTGGCGGTCGTGTTCCTCGGCGAGTCGCTGAGCGCGCTGGGCTGGAGTGGCGCGCTGCTGCTGCTCGTCGCCATCGCGGTGCTCTACGTCCGTCGCCCCGAACCCGACCCGGCCGCACTCTAGCTTGGGGCAGGGGTCGCCGCGTCGTGGGCGGCGATGGCCTCGTCCAGCCGGGTGCTCGCGCCGTCAAGCCAGCGCTGACAGATGTCGGCGAGCACCTCGCCGCGCTCCCACAGCGCCAGCGATTCCTCCAGCGACTGGCTGCCGGATTCGAGCTTGCCGACGACCTCACGCAGCTCCGCGCGCGCTGCCTCGTACCCGAGCTCGGTCATGGCCCGACCCTACTTGGCGACGGCGTCGAACTCGCCGCGGGCGACCCGGATGCGCAAGTCGCCGCTGGCCTGGCCGGCATCGCGCACGACGGTGCCGTCGGTGCGCCGCACGACGGCGTACCCGCGGTCCAGCGTCGACTGGGGCGAGAGCGAGCGCAGCCGCGCGCGCACATGCTCGAGGTCCGTCCCGGCGGACTCGACCAGGCCCACCGCCCGGCGGCGGCCCCGGTCGCGCAGCGCAGCAGCCTCGACCCGCTCGCGTTCGATCCGCGACTGCATCGCTGTGCGCAGCCGCTCGGGCAGCCCGGCGATGAGCTCGGCCTCACGACCCAGCCGCTGGCGCACCGAGCCACGGGCCCGGTCGCGCAGGGCGCGCAGTTCACGCAGTTCCGCGGCCAGATCGGGCACGATCCGCTTCGCGGCATCGGTGGGCGTGGACACGGCCAGGTCGGCGACGAAGTCCAGCAGTGGCGTGTCGGTCTCGTGCCCGATGGCGCTCACCACCGGCGTCCGCGCAGCCGACACGGCGCGGATCAGCGTCTCGTTGCTGAACGGCAAGAGGTCCTCGACGCTGCCGCCGCCGCGGGCGATGACGATCACGTCGACCGAGGCATCACCGTCGAGGCGGGCCAGCGCCTCGACCACGTCATTGACGGCAGAGGCCCCCTGGGTGGCGACGCTCTCGATGCGGAAGGCGACGTCGGGCAGCCGGCGGCGCGCGTTCTCGACGATGTCGCGCTCGGCGGCGCTGGCCCGGCCGGTGATCAAGCCGATACAGCGCGGCAGGAACGGCAGTGGCCGCTTTCGATCGGCGGCGAACAAGCCCTCGGCCGCGAGCAGTTTCTTCAGCGCCTCGAGGCGGGCGAGCAGTTCGCCGAGCCCGACCTGACGGATCTCCGTCGCCCGCAGGCTCAACGTGCCGCGCTCGATGTAGAAGTCCGGGCGGGCCCGGACCACCACCCGCGAGCCTTCGTCGATGGTCTCGCCGAGGATGCCGCGGGCGCAGGTGACCGTCAGCGAGATGTTGGCGTCAGGGTCGCGCAGGGTCAGGAACTGGGTGGCCATGCCGGGGCGCCGGGTGACCTGGGCGATCTGCCCGTCCACCCAGATCTCGCCCAGCCGGGCGATCCACTCGCCGATCCGTTGCGCGACGACCCGCACCGGGACGGGGTTGTCGGGCGAGGTCTCGAGCCGTGCCACGGTCGCCTATCCCGCGCTACTCGTCGCCGATCGAGTCGAACGCGGATGGTTTGCCGTTGCGCGGGGAGTGCACCTCGTCGCGCGAGGCCGTCGTTTCGTCCTCGGCGGCCAGGGCGACAGGCACCGGCGGCGGCGCGGGCACGGGCGCATCGAAGGTCGCCCATGGCGGCGGCTCGTCGGTGGGCTCGCGGTGGTTGAGCAGATCGTCGCCGCGGGCAGCCAGGGCGGTGTAGCGCTGCTGGGCGCGCAGCGACATCTGCAATGCGGTGCTTACCGCCAGCATCGGCAGCTCGATCGCCTTGTCCGGAAACCGGCGGGCTTCCTCCAGCGCGGTGGCGACGAGCCCGACCGCCGCGCGGAGGGGGGTGGGCAGTTGCGGCATGAGCCCAGCCTGCCGTATCGGCCCGATCCGTACCATCGGAGGTATGTCCTCGACTCAGCGAGATGCCATCGCCGCAGCCGGCCAGCCGCACCGCCGGGTGCTGCTGGCCAAGCCGCGCGGGTACTGCGCCGGCGTCGACCGGGCGGTGCAGACAGTCGAACTCGCCCTGGACCACTACGGCGCGCCGGTCTACGTCCGCAAGCAAATCGTGCACAACCTGCACGTCGTGCAGGCGCTGGAGGCGCGCGGTGCGGTCTTCGTCGAGGAGACCGACGAGGTGCCCGAAGGCGCGCTCGTCGTGTTCTCAGCGCACGGCGTCGCCCCGTCGGTGCACGCAGAGGCGGCCGCCCGGGGTCTCAAGGCGATCGACGCCACCTGCCCGCTGGTGACCAAGGTGCACCACGAGGTGCGTCGTTTCGCCAATGACGACTTCGACATTCTGCTGATCGGCCACGAGGGGCACGAAGAGGTCGTGGGCACCAGCGGTGAGGCACCCGAGAACATCGTCGTGGTCGACGGTCCGGCCGACGTCGCGGCCATCGAGGTTCGCGATCCGGACAAGGTGGTCTGGCTGTCGCAGACCACCCTGTCGGTCGACGAGACGATGCAGACGGTCGACGCCCTGCGCGAGCGGTTCCCGGCGCTGCAGGCCCCGCCGTCCGACGACATCTGCTACGCCACGCAGAACCGCCAGGCAGCGGTGAAGACGATCGCGCCGCAGGTCGAACTCTTCCTGGTCGTGGGTTCGGCCAACTCCTCGAATTCCGTGCGGATGGTCGAAGTGGCCGCCGCGGCCGGTGCCGGTACGGCGTACCTGGTCGAGAACGCCGCCGCGATCGATCCGGCCTGGCTCGAGGGAGTGACGTCGGTGGGGTTGTCCTCGGGGGCATCGGTGCCCGAGATCCTGGTGCACGAGGTCACCGACTGGCTGGCCGAACACGGGTACGGCGATCTGCAGGAGGTCAGCCACACCGAGGAGCGACTGACCTTCGCGCTGCCGCAGGAACTGCGCCGTGATCTGCGCACCGGCGTCACCCGCGATCTCCCGGCCGCCACCAACTCGTAATGAACTCGACCGGGCGCAGCAACGTACGGTGAAGCATGAGGCGCGGGTGGCGATGGCTGGTCGTCGCCGCCGGGACGGCGCTCATCGTGGCGCTGCCGTTCGCCGTCCGGGTACTGCCGGTCAGCCACAATTCGATCAGCGCCGCCCATCTGCTGGCGCGTATCCAGGGCTCGGCCGGGGTCCAGTACTCCGGCTATGCCGAGTCCTCCGGCGGCCTGGCCTTGCCGGTGACGACGCGCTTCAACTCCATCAATGATCTGTTCGGCGACCGGACCCAGCTGCGGGTGTGGTGGCGAGGCACGGATGACTGGCGGGTCGACGCGATCAACTTTGCCGGCGAGCGGGACCTGCGCGCCGACCGCCTCGGTATCTGGTCGTGGGACTACGAATCGAACACCGCCGAGCGCTTCGTCGACGCCGTCATCCCTATCGTGCGATTGCCGCGCGCTGACGACCTGGTGCCCGCGAGCCTGGCCCGTCGCCTGCTCAGCCAAGTCACTCCTGGCCAGGTGACCCGGCTGGCCGACGCGCGGATCGCGGGGCGCGACGCTGCCGGCCTGCGGCTGCAGACTGCAGACGAGCGCTCGACGATCGGGCACGTCGACGTGTGGGCACTGCCCGACAGCGGTCTGCCGGTCCGGGTCAAGGTGTATGGCAGAGGCGACTCGGCGCCGGTGCTGACCAGCAGCCTCCTGGACCTGTCGATGTCCATCCCGGCGGCGGCCCTGACTGCATTTCGGCCGGCTGCGGCGGCCAAGGTGCGCAGCAGCGAGTTCGGCGACATCGTCGCGGCGATGGATCAGTTCGGCCAGAGCACTCCGCCGCCGCAGTTGGCCGGCCTGCGCCGGGCGCCGCTGCAGCTGGGCTCGGTCGGCGTGTATGGGCAAGGGGTGACGGCGCTTGTCGCCCTGCCGGTGCCACAGCGCCTGGCCCGGACGCTGGCCCGTCAGCTCGCGGGGACGCCCGGATCGGTCGCGGTCAGCAGTGGCGGCTCGGAGATCGGCGCGCTGTCGATCAGTGTCGGTCCGCTGAACCTGCTCCTGTCCGCGGAGGGCGTCGACGACGCCCGGTGGCTGCTGGCGGGCACTGTCACGTCGCCGACCCTGGTGAGCGCCCTCGCTGAGCTGCCGCCAGCCGCCGGGTTCCGCTGATGATCCGCAGCCGCGGGCTGACCAAGCGCTTCGGGCAGGTCTTAGCGGTCGACGACATCGACCTGGACGTACGGGCTGGTGACGTCTACGGATTTCTCGGCGCGAACGGGTCGGGCAAGACGACATCGGTCCGGATGATCCTGGGGTTGGTGCTGGCGACGTCGGGCACGGTGGAGCTGCTCGGCGAGCCGATGCCGCGCGGTGCGCGCCGGGTGCTGCCCAGGGTGGGCACCCTGGTCGAAGGGGCCGCGGCCTACGGACATCTCTCCGCCCGGGCAAATCTCGATCTGCTCGATGCCAGCGGCGGGTCGAGC
>JALYVG010000210.1 GCA_030853345.1 Actinomycetota bacterium
CCCGAGCGGGTCTATGAACGGGCGCTGCGTCAGTTCACGGCAGCCGACATCGGTGAGGCCTTAGCCGCGGCACGGGGTCTCGCGCTGCCCTCGCAACTGCGACATGCGCTGCGGGAAAAGGGTCTCGACATGCACGCCGCGTTCATCCGACTCCTTCCCGCGACGCCCCGGCCGGTCTCGATCCAACGGTGGAACCCGCGCCGCATCGCCCTGTGGTGTGTCGTGCTGCTCGTCGGGTGGGTGGTCATCCAGAATCGCGCGGCGTTCACCCTCGACGACAACAGCACCACCTCGCTGCAAGTCGACAAGCTGGGCTGCCGGCAGTGGGACGCGCTGTGGCTCGAGGCCAAGGCCGTGCCCTCGGAATCGCTGGTCCCGTGCGTGCGATCATTGCCGACTGGGTGGCAGTTCGTCCGAGCCGACGTGGAAGACGGGAGAGCACAGATCTCGGTCAAGCACGACAGGGCGGGCGACAACGCTTTCATCGCACGGCTTACCCGCCGCTGCGACACCGGCGGCGCCCCCGAAGTGACATCGAGCGACGCACGGATACGCCGATTCCAGGGACCCTTTATCCACGGCACCCAGACCTGGTACGACATCTTCCCGGGCGGTTGCTCGACCGTGATCGTGCACTCAAGCACCACCCGCACACAGGTCACGTTTCAGCTCGCCCTCGACGCGCCCCTCCTCCTCGGATACACCGACCGCCAGAGCCTGCGACAGGCACTCACCGACCGCTCCAGCGGTCGCCTCCACCTAGACCCCGACAGCTAACGGCTGCCCTCGCTCACCGTTCTGCCCGCGGATTCGGTAGCTGGGGTGCGGTCAGCCGACGCGGACATCGGGGAAGATGGCGCCGGCCGCGAGCCCGATGATGAACAGCCAGCCGAAGGCGCGGTGGTGGACGAGGCAGACTCGGTGATACCAGAGCGGCCAGCCGATGTAGCCGGCCGGTGGCTCCGCCGGCGCCGGGCTCGACATCACCGTCAATGCTCGGATCGCCCGCGGGGCGGCCACCACCACGACGAGCGCGAAGACGGTCAACGAGCCGAGCGCGATTGCCACTGCCGTCACCAGGTACATCGCCGCCACTGCGATCTGGTTCAGCAGCCTGGCACCGCGCTCCCCCAACAGAACCGGCAACGTGCGCTGTTGCTGCCCGGTGTCGAACACGCGCTGGTCGATGTGCTTGCCGATGAGGATCGACGCGACGCCCAGGCCGATCGGGACGGACACCAGGAACGCCTCGCCGGACAGCCGGCCGGTGATGACGTAGTAACCACCGCCGATCATCAGCGGGCCCCACACAGCGAAGGCGGCCACCTCACCCAGCCCCAGTTCCTTGAGCGCCTTCGGTGCGGCATCGTAGGCGTAGAGCAGAACAGCGCCGATCGCGGCCAGGATCAGCGCGCCCCAGCCGCGCAATGCCACGAAGTACGCCGCGATACCCACCGCGACGACCCCCAGGACGACCAGCCCACTCGCCAGCAGTCGCGGCGTCACCGCTCCACTGGCTATCGGATGCAGCGTGTACCGCCGCCGCGGCGAGTCCTCGGTGTCGTGCCCGCGCCGGTAGCCGAAGTAGTCGTTGGACAGGTTGCTGATCGCATGCAGCACGACGTAGCCGACGAACACCAGCACGAACGGAAGCACTTCGAAACGGCGGTGGGTGGCGGCGAGCAGGCCGGCAATGACAGCTGACTGCGCCGAGATCACCAGGATCACGCTGCGCGAGGCATACAGGAAGCGGGTCACCGGGTCGAGGTGCGCGAACTCCTCGGCCTGGGCCGGGTAGAAGCCGGTGAACGCGCCCACCCAGGCGAACGGGCCGCGCTGCGGAGGCTTGCCGAGGGCAGGCTTGGTGGCGGTCATCGTGCGCTCCTTCCAGCGACTGAATTCCACCTTACGTCGCCGGAATTTCCGGCTGACCGGCGATCGATTGTTCGGTTAACCACACCACAACAACAGGTGCTGGCTCCATCGAGATGTGCACGCGACACGGCGAGCCTTGATGACATGATGCCGACCCCGCGCCGCCGCCCGTTCGAGTCGCCGCCCGTGGCAGGCTGACCTACTGATGAGCAACTCCCCCACGTTCGCTCGCGCGCTGTTCACCCAGCGCAGCCGGCGCGAGTTCCTGTACGCGTTGCTCGGGCTGCCACTCGGCATCGCCGGCTTCGTGTTCACTGTCACGACGCTCGCGGTCAGCGCCGGGCTCGCGGTCACCTTCATCGGCTTGCCCCTGCTGGTGATCACCGGCATGGGGGCGCGGTGGTTCGGCTACGGCCTGCGCGAACTGTCGAACTCGCTGTCGGGCACCGCGGTACCGCCGCCGGCGCCGTTCCGACCTCGCCCGGGGCTCGGCTGGATCGGGGCCGGGCTGAAGGACGCGACAGCCTGGCGGGCCCGCCTGTACCTGGCGCTCAAGCTGCCCACCGGCATCCTCGGCTTCGTCGCCGCAATCACGTTCTACGGCTACGGCCTGGGCGGGGTGACCTACTGGATCTGGCGGCCGTTCCTACCGTGCAACACCTCGACGACCGGCGTGTGCCACCACGGCGCGGAGTTCCTGAACGGCGTATACCTCGACACTGCCTGGATGGTCACGTCCGCTGCGATCGTCGGATTACTACTGCTGCTGCTCGCCCCCTGGATCGTGCACGGAGTGCTCAGCCTCGACCGCCTGCTGGTCCGCACGCTGCTCGGCCCTACGGCATCGGCCGAACGGGTGCAGGAACTGGAGCAGACCCGCGCCCAGGCGGTCGACGACTCGGCTTCGACGCTGCGCCGCATCGAACGCGACCTGCACGACGGTACGCAGGCCCGCCTTGTCGCGCTGGCGATGAATGTCGGCCTGGCCAAGGAGAAACTGGCTGAGGGCGGCGACTCCGTCGAGGCGCGGCGGCTGCTCGACACGGCGCACAGCACGGCCAAGGAGGCGATCATCGAACTGCGCGATCTGGCCCGGGGCATCCATCCGCCCGTTCTCGACGCCGGCCTGGACAGCGCGCTGGCCACGCTGGCCGCACACAGCGCCGTCCCGGTCGACCTGCGCACCGCGATCGCGCAACGTCCCTCCCCCGCCATCGAGACAATTGCCTACTTCTGCGCGGCCGAGTTGCTGACCAACGTGGCCAAGCACAGCGGCGCGAAGCACGCCACCGTCGACGCGCGAACCGCTGCCGGCGTGCTGCGCCTGCAGGTCAGCGACGACGGCCACGGCGGCGCGCGGGTCGGTGCTGGCAGCGGGCTGTCCGGCCTCGGGGACCGGGCGCGCACGGTCGATGGCCGGCTGTCGGTCGACAGCCCCGACGGTGGACCCACCGTCGTCACCGTGGAACTCCCATTGCAGAGTGCGCGGCTCGCATGAGGGTCGTCATCGCCGAGGACAGTGCAATCCTGCGCGACGGGTTGGTGCACCTGCTCGCCGACCGCGGCCACGAAGCGGTCGCCGCGGTCAGCGACGGCGAAGCGTTGCGAGCGGCGGTCGCCGAGCACCGGCCCGACGTCTGCATCGTCGACATCCGGATGCCGCCCTCCTTCACCGACGAAGGGCTGCGGGCCGCGATCACGCTGCGCCGCGAACATCCCGGGGTCGGGGTGCTGGTGTTCTCGCAATACATCGAGACCAGGTACGCCGCCGAACTACTTGCCGGCTCGGGCGCCGGCGGTGTGGGCTACCTGCTCAAGGACCGCGTCGCCGACGTCCGTGAGTTCATCGAGGCGTTGACCCGCGTTGCCGCCGGCGGTACGGCGCTCGACCCTGAGGTGGTCGCCCAGCTCCTCGGCTCAAGCGGCCGCACCGATGTGCTCGCCGGCCTGACCCCGCGCGAACGCGACGTCCTCGAGCAGATGGCCGAAGGACGGTCCAACGCCGGCATCGCCGCCGCCCTGGTCGTCACCGACCGGGCCGTCGAGAAGCACGTGGCCAACATCTTCATGAAACTGGGCCTGCCACCGTCCGAAGGCGAGAACCGTCGGGTGCTGGCCGTGCTGCGCTACCTCGACTCCTGAACTCAGGCCTGGTAGCCCCGCTCCTGCAACACCCAGATGTTGCCGTCCGGGTCGCCGAGCTCGGCGAAGGAGTTGTAGTCGGCGTGGCTGGGGTCGACCCCGGGGGCGAAGCCGTTCTCGGACATGTACTTGATGTCGCTGACCTCGACCCCGCGTCCGACGAGCTCAGCGCGGGCACGCTCGATGTCGGTGACGACCAGATGCATGCCGCGTACTGCTCCGGGAGTGGCGTCGCTGAGGCCGATCCCGAACGAGACCGAGCAGGCGGATCCCGGCGGGGTCACCTGCACGACCCGGAACTGGTCACCCGCGCGGTGATCGACGTCCAGAGTGAATCCCAACTGCTCGGTGTAGAACGCCTTCGCGCGATCCACATCGGAAACGGGAAGCACCACCAGCTCCAATTTGTAATCCATGACGTCTTGTCCTTTCGCGGTAATGGTGTCTGAACTCGTCTCACTCGTCATGCTCACCGGAGCACCAGCCCACTGGTCACGTTCATCATGGTGCCGGTCATCCCGGACGCGCGGTCCGAGGCCAGGAACGTCGCCGCCTCGGCCACTTCGGCCAACCGGGGCGCCCGGTGCAGCACCGACATCCCGGCGATCATCTGCTCGGCCGTCAACGGCTCGGGGGCCGTGCTACCACCGACTCCGGACAGCTTCTGCTGGGTCAGGGTCTCGACGACACCGGCCGTCCAGATCCCGCAGACCCGCACGCCGTGCGGGCCGAGTTCGGCCGCCAGATACCGCATGAAGGCTTCGGTGGCGGCGTCGGCCGGGCCGGTGCTGCCCATGCCCGGCATCGCGCCGGCACCGGACGCGCTGTTGAGGTGCAGGATCACGCCGGAGCCCTGCTTGGTCATCTGCCGCCCGGCCGCCCGTGCGGTGAGGAAGCTGCTCCGCAGGCCGTTGTCGACGGCGCGCAGCAGGTCGTCGGACGTCATGTCGACCAAGGCGGTGCCCTGGACGTCGCCGCGACTGATCAGGTTGAACGAGATGTCGATGCTGCCGACCTCGGACACCACACGCTGCGTGTGGCCCTCGACCGCTTGCTCGTCCAGCGCGTCCAGCACCGCCGTCTCGACCGCCCCTCCGGTGGCCGCGATCCCGCTCGCGGCGCGATCGAGCGCAGCCTGCGTGCGTCCGACCAAATAAACCGCGGCGCCCTCGCGGCTGAACGCCCGGGCGACGCCCCTGCCGATGCCACCGGCTCCCCCGTAGATGATCGCGTTCTTGCCCGCCAGTATCCCGGTCATGGTGTCTCCGCTCGTCGTTGGTCCTGTCAACAGATGAAACGTCGGCCGCAGCAGAAACTCATCGCTGGGGCGATGCGTCCGCCGACCCTGCGCGCCGATGCCCCGCTGCGGCCAGTGTGGGGCGATCACAGCCCTCCGCGTCATATCCTCGCCGCGCACCGCGCCCGAGATAGCGTGGTCTACATGGTCGAAATCACGCGGGTCAACCCGGCCGGGTTAGTCCGAAACCCCGCCTTCTCCCACGCAGTCGTCGTCTCCGGCCCGGCGCGCACGATCTACGTCGGTGGGCAGAACGGAGTCGACGCCGACGGCGCGGTCGTCGGCACCGATGCCTACAACCAGACGTTGCGCGCCGTACAGAACCTGCGAGTCGTCCTCACCGAGGCAGGCGCCGGCCCCAGCGCTGTGGTGAGCATGACGATCACGTTGACCGACCTCGCCGCGCTGCCCGACGGATTCCGCGCGTTCCAGGAGAGCTGGGACGCCGATGCCGAGCCACCGGCCGTCTCGGTGGCCTGCGTGACGGCACTGGCGAATCCGGCGTTCCTGGTCGAGATCAGTGCGATCGCTGTGACGGGCCTCTCATGACGTTCGGCCCGACCGCAGGCCCGGGGTGGCGGCGTGACTGAGCCGTTGCTCGTCGTGCTGGCCGGCCGGGCGGGCACCGGAAAGACGACACTCGGCCGTCTGCTGGCTGCCGAACTCGGCGCCGCATACCTGCGCATCGACGCGATCGAGACGGCGGTCGTCCGCTGCGGGCTGGCCGAAGCCCCTGTCGGTCCGGTCGGGTACGTCATCGCCCACGAGCTCGCGTGGGGCACGCTGACGCTGGGAACCGCTGTGGTGGTCGACGCCGTCAACCCGGTGCCCGAAGCGCGGGCGGGCTGGCACGTGTTCGCTTCCGCCGCCCGGCTCGTCATGTTCGAGACCGTCCTGGCTGATCAAGCCGAGCACCGTGCGCGGGTGGCGGCGCGCCGGCCGGATATGGCCGGCCAGGTCGTGCCCACCTGGGACCAGGTCATGGCAGCTGACTATGTGCCGTGGGACGAGGCCCGCGACGGGTCGCGCCACGTCATCGACATGACGAACACCGCACACGGCGCGGCCGCCGCGCTCGCCCATCTCGGGCGCGCATAGCGCCGCGTCG
>JALYVG010000214.1 GCA_030853345.1 Actinomycetota bacterium
AGCCGATGCTGGCCCGTGGCGAGCTGCAGACGATCGGTGCCACGACGCTGGACGAGTACCGCAAGCACCTGGAGAAGGACGCCGCACTCGAGCGCCGCTTCCAGCCGGTGCAGGTGGGCGAGCCGACTGTCGCGCACACCATCGAGATCCTCAAGGGACTGCGCGACCGTTACGAGGCCCACCACCGCGTCTCGATCACCGACGCGGCGCTGGTCGCGGCGGCCGGGCTGGCCGATCGCTACATCAGCGACCGGTTCCTGCCCGACAAGGCGATCGACCTCATCGACGAGGCCGGCGCACGCATGCGCATCCGCCGGATGACCGCACCGCCGGACCTGCGCGAGTTCGACGAGCGCATTGCCGACGTGCGCCGCGAGAAGGAGTCTGCGATAGACGCGCAGGACTTCGAGAAGGCCGCGTCGCTGCGCGACAAGGAGAAGACGCTGCAGGCCGACCGGGGCAAGCGTGAGCAGGAGTGGAAGGCCGGCGACCTCGACGTCGTGGCCGAGGTCGACGACGAGCAGATCGCCGAAGTCCTCGCCACCTGGACGGGAATCCCGGTCTTCAAGCTCACCGAGGAGGAGACGGCCCGGCTGCTGCGCATGGAGGACGAGCTGCACAAGAGGGTCGTCGGCCAGCAGCAGGCAATCAAGGCCGTCTCGCAGGCCATCCGGCGCACCCGGGCCGGCCTGAAGGACCCCAAGCGCCCCGGTGGCTCGTTCATCTTCGCCGGCCCGTCCGGCGTCGGTAAGACCGAGCTGTCCAAGGCACTGGCCGAGTTCCTCTTCGGCGACGACGACTCGCTGATCCAGCTGGACATGTCCGAGTACCACGACCGCTACACGGTGTCGCGGCTCGTCGGTGCGCCGCCCGGCTACGTCGGGTACGACGAGGGCGGTCAGCTCACCGAGAAGGTGCGCCGCAAGCCTTTCAGCGTCGTGCTGTTCGACGAGATCGAGAAGGCGCACCCGGATGTGTTCAACACGCTGCTCCAGGTGCTGGAGGACGGCCGGCTGACCGACGGGCAGGGCCGGGTGGTGGACTTCAAGAACACCGTCCTGATCCTGACCACCAACCTCGGCACGCGCGACGTGTCGAAGTCGGTCAGCTTCGGCCTGCAGGCGTCCAACGACACGGCGACGAACTACGAGCGGATGAAGCAGAAGGTGAACGACGAGCTCAAGCAGCACTTCAAGCCTGAGTTCCTGAACCGCATCGACGACATCATCGTGTTCCACCAGCTGACGCCGGAGGAGATCGTCAAGATCGTCGACCTCATGTCGGCCCGGCTGGACGTCCAGCTTCGCAACAAGGACATGGGGCTCGAACTCACCACGAGCGCCAAGGCCCTGCTTGCGAAGAAGGGCTACGACCCCGTGCTCGGTGCCCGGCCACTGCGCCGGACCATCCAGCGTGAGATCGAGGACGCGCTGTCGGAGCGGATCCTTTTCGGCGAACTGTCGCCCGGCATGATCGTTGTCGTCGACACCGAGCCCGAGGACCCGATGGTCAAGGACGGACCGCGCAAGTTCAACTTCCGCGGCGAGCCCAAGGCCGAGGTGCTCGTCCCCGACGAGCCACCGACCGTGAACATCACCGCGGAATAGTCAGCACGCACCGAGCCGGCCCGATCCGCCACCGAGGCGGGTCGGGCCGATCTCGTTTCGACCCGCGGTGAGCTCGTCAGGTGCAGCAGCCCGGATATCGCGTTGTTCATGAGGGTGGCCGGGTAATGCGAAGCGTCCGTCGGGCAGCGGGTCGACCAGACCGTCGCCGATCAGGCTGTCCAGTGCTCGGTCCCGCTGGAGCGGGTCGGGCCAGGTGACGTCGAGCAGCGTCCGCTCCACCGGCGCGCTGCTCGCCCGCAGAACGTCGAGCAGCAGCCCGCGCACCTGACGGTCGGTGCCTGCGAAACGCTGCGGACGGACCGTCGGGCCGGCGTAGTCCGGGGAGCCGGCCAGCCGCCACGCGCATGAGTCCGCTACCGGGCACTCCTGACAGCGCGGCGCGCGGGCGGTACACACCAGCGCACCCAACTCCATCAGTGCGATGCTGAAACGTGCCGCTTGCCCAGGCTCGTGGGGCAGCAGTGACTCTGCTGCCGCCAGGTCGCGCACCGTGGCGGGTGGCCCCGCCTTGCCCTGCCCGCGCACCCAGCGCGCCATGACCCGGCGCACGTTCGTGTCGACGACGGGCTGGCGCTGCCCGAAGGCGAACGCGGCCACCGCGCGCGCCGTGTACGCGCCGACTCCGGGCAAGGACAGCAGCGCGTCGACGTCGGATGGCACAACACCGCCGAAGCCGACCACAAGCGCCTCTGCGCACTCGTACAAGCGCAGCGCCCGGCGCGGGTAGCCGAGCCTGCCCCACATCCGCACGGCCTCACCGGCGCGATCCGCGGCCAGTGCGGCCGGCGTCGGCCACCGGTTCAGCCACGCGTCGTATACGGGGCGCACGCGGGCGACGGGCGTCTGCTGCAGCATGATCTCGCTGACGAGCACGCCCCACGGCGCGACCCCCGCACCGCGCCACGGCAGCTCACGGGCCGCGCGGTCGTACCAGGCGAGCAGGTCGGCAGACATCGAGGCGCATCGTCGCATGCCGTACCTGCAGCCGCTCGCGCGCGTCGCCGCAGTCCGCGCGGCGGCGGGAGATACCGTGGCGCCACCATGTTGCATCCGATCGGTTCCCGCCCGCCGGCCGTGTACTGGCGTCGGCGGCTCGCCCTGGGCATCGCACTCGTCGCGCTGGCGGCCCTGACCTTCTGGGTGCTGCGACCAGGTGGCGACAACAAGAACGCGGCAGCCGACACCGGCCCCGCTCACTCCGCCGCCCATTCCCCGACGCACCCGGCGACCACCTCGGCGCATCCCGCCAGCAAGCACCCGAGCGCGTCGGCCAAACCGAGCCCCAGCCGATCAGCGGCCGCCGCGCCGTGCCGGGCCAGCGCGCTAAAGGTGGCGGCGGTCGTCGAGCGCCCCAACTACCGGGTGGGCGAGCAGCCTGTGGTCCTGTTGCAGGTGAGCAACACCGGCTCCACGCCATGCGTGCAGGATCTGGCCGATCGCCAGGTGGAGCTGCGGGTCTACAACGGCGAATCACGGGTCTGGGGCAGCCATGACTGCACGATTCAGCCCGGCGTCTCCAACCACACGCTCGCGGTCGGGCAGCCGGTGCGGGTGAGCGTGGTGTGGTCGGGCCTGTCGTCGCAGCCCAAGTGCGCGGGCACCCGGCAGCGGGTGGGCGCCGGGACCTACACGCTCTACGCGCTCCTGTCCGGCCACGAGGGGGCGGCGGCACAGTTCTCGGTGAGCTGATCCGGCCGTCAGGAGTAGCGGTCGATGATCGACACCTCGGCCAGCCGCGAAATCGCCTCGCGCACGGCGCGAGCCCGGCTCTCGCCGATGCCGTCGACGACCTGCAGATCCTCAGCCGATGCCGCGAGCAGCTTCTGCAGCCCACCGAAATGGTCGACTACCCGGTCGAGGATGGTGGGTGGCATGCGCGGTACCCGCGCCAGCAATCGGTGCCCGCGCGGGCTAGCCGCGGACTCGAGCCCCTCCAGCGTGCTGGGCAGCCCCATCGCCCGCGCGATCAGCGTGAGGTCGAGCAGGTCGGTGGCCGACAACTCGGCGATCTCACCGAGCACCTGCGCCGGTGTGCGACTGCGCCGCCCCGGCGGGACGTAGTCGCGGGCAATCAGTTCACGGTCGGCGTCGACGCCGGCCATCAGCTCCTCGAGTTGGAGCGCCAGCAGCCGGCCGTCGCTGCCGAGCTCGACCACCTGACCGGTGACCTCGTCGGCTATGCGCCGCACCATCTCGAGGCGTTGCGAGACGATTGCCGCGTCGCGCACGGTGACGAGATCCTCGATCTCGAGCGCGGACAGCGCCGCGGACACCTCGTCCAGGCGCGACTTGTACCGCTCGAGCGTCGCGATCGCCTGGTTGGCCCGGCCGAGCAGTTCGCCGACGCTTTCCAGGACGTAGCGGCGCTCGCCGATGTACAGGCTGATGATCCGCATGGACTGCGAGACCGAGATCACCGGAAAGGCCGTCTGCAGGGCGACGCGCTGGGCGGTGCGGTGCCGGGTGCCCGACTCCTCGGTGGGGATGGCCGGGTCGGGCATCAGGTGGGTGGCCGCGCGAAGGATCCGGCTGCCATCGGTGGCCAGGACCACGGCACCGTCCATCTTGCACAGCTCACGCAGCCGGGTGGCCGAGAACTCGACGTCGAGCGGGAATCCGCCGGTACACAGCGTCTCGACGGTGTCGTTCCAGCCGATGACAATCAGGGCGCCGGTGTTGCCGCGCAGGATCCGCTCGAGGCCGTCGCGCAGCGAGGTCCCCGGCGCGACCGTGGCCAGCACGCCGCGAAGGACGTCGTCGCGCTCGGTTGTCGGCACAGATCCCCCAGCGGGCAGGTCAGCTTGTTGAAGTGTAGGTGTATCGGGATAAGAATTCGCGGACTTTCTTGCCGTCAAGCGTCACGATCGGCTACCCACCGGACGCAGGATCGGCCGGCGATCATCGCTGGCCCCGGTGCTCAGGGTGCTGGCGGCAGTGATCGCATCCTGCAGGGTGGCCACCGGCACGGTGCGGATGCCTTGGCTGCTCGCCGGGCTGACTGCCTCGCCACGGTGCGCGCCGGGCACCAACGCCGTCGTGAAACCGAGCCGGGACGCCTCGGCCAGGCGACGGTCCAGGCCGCCCACGCGGCGCACGTCGCCGGACAGGGACACCTCGCCGATCGCGCAGACCGTCGACGGAATCGGACGCTCGCGCGCGGCCGAGTGGAGTGCCAGCAGGATGGCCAAGTCGACGGCCGGCTCATGAGCGGCGATGCCGCCGACAGTCGCGGCATAGACCTCGGACTCGGCCAGGCGCACCTCGCCGTGGCGGGACAGGACGGCGATCAACATCGCCACCCGGGCCGAGTCCAGGTCGCTGACCGCGCGCCGGGGTGAGCCGCCGCCGGCGGCCGGGTTGACGAGAGCCTGGATCTCGGTGACGAGTGGACGCCTGCCCTCGAGCGTGACGGTGACGCAGGTACCCGCCACTGCCACCGCGCGGTCGGACAGGAACAGCCCCGACGGGTCGGCGAGCCCGATGATGCCGTCCTCGCGCATCTCGAAGCAGCCGACCTCGTCAGCGGCGCCATAACGGTTCTTCGTAGCCCGGACCAGGCGCAGTGACGAATGCCGGTCACCCTCGAAATGCAGCACGACGTCGACGAGATGTTCCAGCACCCGCGGCCCGGCTATCGCGCCGTCCTTGGTGACGTGTCCGACGAGGACGGTGGCGATGCCGCGGGACTTGGCCACCGCGATGAGCGCCGCCGCCACCGCCCGGATCTGCGGGACGCCTCCGGCCGCGCCGTCGCTGGCCTCGGTGGAGATCGTCTGCACCGAGTCGACGACGAGCAAGCCGGGCGCCACCTCGTCGACGTGGGTGAGCAGGGCGCTGAGATCGTTCTCGGCGGCGATGAACAGTCCGGGATGGATACTGCCCGTGCGCTCGGCCCGCAGCCGCACCTGGGCGGTGGATTCCTCGCCCGTGACGATCAGTGCGCGCTCGCTGCCGCGGGCGGCGAAGCGATGGGCGACCTCGAGCAGCAACGTGGACTTGCCGACGCCCGGCTCGCCGGCCAGCAGGACGACCGACCCCGGCACCAGCCCGCCGCCGAGGACCCGGTCGAGTTCGGCCACACCGGTGGGCCGCGCCCGGGCGACGTCGGGATCGAGCTCGCCGATGGGCCGGGCAGCACGCGTGACCGGCCCGGGGGCGACTGCGCGGCGGGGCGTGGCGCCGACCTCGGCCACGGTGCCCCAGGCCTGACACTCGGGGCAGCGCCCGATCCAGCGCAGCGACAGGCTGCCGCAATCGGTGCAGCGGAAGCCGGGCTTACGCGCTGCGCTCGGCCTGCTCACACGGCGACGCTAGCGCGCCGTTACGACACAGCGATCAGGCCGCGCCGGTCTCAGTCGGCGCCGAAACCGTGATGCCACCCGAACCGCCGCCGGCGGTGATCTGGATCGGCACCTCGAGGGTGAGACTGCCGGCGTTGGCGAAGGTGAACGTGATCGCCACGGAGGTGCCGGGGAACAGTTGCTTGTTCACCCGGACGAGCAGGACGGGGTCGGCGGCGTTGGCGCTGAGCTCGATGGCTTGGCCGGCCGGGATGGCCAGCGAAACCGGCGCCGCCGGGGCGGCCGACGAGGTGCTGGCCGAGGACGAGGCAGAGGCGCTGCCTGACGCCGACGTGCTGCCCGACGCGCTGGCCGACCCGGACGCGCTGGCTGATGCCGAGCCGCTCGCGGACGCCGAGGTACTGGCGGACTCCGAGGTGGATGAGGACGGCGTCGTGGAGGCGCTGGCCGACGCCGCTGCGCTGGCCTCGGCGGCGGTGCCGAAGACCTGGTAGCCCGATACCGCCGGTGAGCTGATGTTCTGGACGGTGTCGGTGCCTTGACCGGTGTTGACGATCGACACCTGCAGCTCGGCCGCCGCGCCGGAGGCGTAGGACGGCCCGTTGGGCGGTGCCTTGATCGCGACGCCGTGCAGGCGCAGGTCGCCGACGGCGCCGTGGGCTGCGTCGACGGTAGCGACTGTGTCCGCCGTCTGGGCCTGCTGACCCGTGGCGCACGCCGCCGTCAGCACCATCGCACAGACCGCGACGAGCCCGATGCCAATGCGGCGCTTGATAACCGGCGCAGCTTTCACGTCTACTCCTCGACAGTCTCCGCCACAGCACAGCTGGGCGCCGCCAGCGTAGCGAGCGACGTTTGGCCACCGCGGCGGCGGTCACCAGGCGTGGCACGTAGCACATGATCGATTCCCGGCGAAGCCCTTATCTCGACGGCCTATTCGAAATCATGCCCGGTTTGGGGTCAGCCCCCCGTGTTATCCTTGGGGTAGCGAAAGGGGCTCGTACACATGACATTCAAGGTCGGAGAGACCGTTGTCTACCCGCATCACGGAGCGGCATTGATCGAGGCCATCGAAGAGCGATTGCTCAAGGGTGTCCAGAAGACGTACCTCCGTCTCAAGGTCGCGCAGGGGGATCTGACGGTCCTGGTTCCGGCTGAGAATGCCGAGATCGTGGGCGTCCGCGATGTGGTCGGGCAGGAGGGCCTCGACAAGGTCTTCGAGGTACTGCGTGCGCCGCACACCGAGGAGCCGACCAACTGGTCGCGTCGGTACAAGGCCAACGGCGAGAAGCTCGCTTCTGGCGACGTGAACAAGGTCGCCGAGGTCGTTCGTGATCTCTGGCGTCGCGACCGCGACCGCGGCCTGTCGGCCGGCGAGAAGCGGATGCTGGCCAAAGCTCGGCAGATCCTCGTCAGTGAACTCGCGCTAGCCGAGGGGACTAACGAAGACAAGGCAGAGATCGTGCTCGACGAAGTACTGGCCGAGGCAGTGGCCTGAACAACGTTTCATCGACAATGGCGGCGACTGGTCAACTGACCGTCGCCGCCATTATTGTTGCCGCCGGCGACGGGCAGCGGCTGGGCGCCGGCCGGCCCAAGGCGTTCTGCGAGGTCGCCGGGCGCACCCTGCTCGAGCACGCTGCGGCCCGCTTCGTCAGTCATCCCGATATCCGGGATGTGGTGGTCGTGGCACCCGCTTCTCTCGTGGAGTCGGCCACCGCCCTGATTCCCGCAGCAGCAGTGGTTGCCGGTGGCCGCACCCGGCACGCCTCGGTGGCACGTGGTCTGACCGCTCTGGCCGATGACGTCGACGCGGTGCTCGTGCACGACGTGGCCCGCCCGTTCGTGCCCGCCGAGGTGATCAGCCGGGTAATCGCGACCATGGCCGGTGGCGCCGACGCGGTCATCCCGGTCCTGCTGGTCACCGACACGGTCAAGCGCGTCGACCAGTCCGGCGCGGTGATCGAGACGCTCGAGCGCGCCGCGCTGCGCTCGGTGCAGACCCCCCAGGGCTTTCGCCGTTCGGTGCTGGTGGCCGCCCACGCCGGCGCCGACGGTTCGGCCGTCACCGACGATGCCGCGCTGGTCGAAGCACGTGGGGTACGCGTCGTCGTCGTCGACGGCGCCGATGAGCTGTTCAAGATCACCCGACCGTGGGACCTCGCCCTGGCTGAGCTGGTGGCACGGCGGTGACCGAGTTCCGTACCGGGGTGGGCGTCGACGTTCATCCGTTCGAGCCCGGTCGGCCGTGCTGGCTGGCCGGGTTGCTGTGGCCCGGCGTCGATGGCTGCAGCGGCCATAGCGACGGCGATGTGGTCGCCCACGCGGCCTGCGATGCGCTTCTCTCCGCCGCAGGCCTCGGCGACCTGGGTACGGTGTTCGGGGTCGCCGACCCAGCGCTGACGGGAGTCTCCGGCACGACTCTGCTCGCCGAGGCGGCTCACCTGGCGGCCGCCGAGGGCTGGCAGATCGCCAACGTCGCGGTTCAGGTGATCACCAATGTCCCCAAGATCGGCCCGCGCCGCACCGAGGCCGAGGCCGCATTGTCAGCGGTGCTCGGGGCCCCAGTCTCGGTGAGCGCCACCACCACCGACGGGCTCGGTCTGACCGGCCGCGGCGAAGGCATCGCCGCGGTCGCCACCGCGCTGCTGACCCGCTGAACGCTCAACGAGGATCGCTCAGGGCCTGGTCCAGGTCGGCCCAGAGGTCCTCGACGTGTTCGATCCCAACGGAGAACCGCAGCAGCGTGGCCGGCGTGCCACTGGCCGCGTCGACTGCGTGCCGGGCGCGCCGTTCGATCAGGGACTCGACGCCGCCGAGGCTGGTGGCGTGGCTGATCAGCGTGACCCGGTGACACACCGCCTCGGCGTCGTCGGCCGATCCGGTGACCTCGAAGGAGATCATCGCGCCGTAACCGTCGTGCAGTTGGGTTGCCAGCTCATGCCCGGGGTCGGCGGGCAGTCCGGGAAATCGCACGCGCGTCACCCTCGGGTGTGCCTCGAGCCGGACGGCCAGGTCAAGTGCGTTGGACTGGGCGCGCTGCATCCGCAGCGCCAGGGTGCGCAGCCCGCGCAGCGCCAGATAGGACTCCAGCGCTCCGGGCACCGCACCGGTCAGGTCGCGGCGCTGCCTGAGGTCGGCCGCCAGTTCCGGGTCGCGCGTGACGAGCACGCCCATGAGCAGATCGGAGTGACCGGACAGGTATTTCGTGGCCGAATGCATGACAACGTCGGCACCGTGTTCGAGTGGCCGCACGCCCATCGGGCTCGTGAAAGTCGAGTCCACGCAGGTCAGGGCACCCACCCCGCGTGCGGCAGCGATCAGGGTCGGCAGATCGACCACCCCGAGCATCGGGTTCGTGACGGATTCCAGCCAGAGCAGGTCGGCGCCGGGCAGCGCGGCGAGTACGGCCGCGGTGTCGGCGACGTCGACCGGACGCACCTGCATCCGGCCCAGGCGCTGTTGCGCGTCGAACAAGGCCACGCTGCCCGCGTAACCGCTGCGCGGCACCACGGCGACCGTCCCGGCCGCGCGCCCCTCGACGACTGCCGTGACCGCTGCCATACCGCTGCTGAAAGCCAGCGCGGTGCCGCCTTCGAGCGCGCTCATCGCATCCTCGAACGCGCGGATGGTGTCACTGCTGTCCTGGCGCAGGTAGTAATTGTCATCAGGCCCGTGGTGAAACGGTGCGGACAGCACGATGGGTGTGCTCAGCGGGGCTCGCGCGGTACGCGGTGGGCGACCGCTGGCGACGACGACGGATTCGGGCCGGAGCCGGTCGTGATTCACCCTGGGAACGCTAGTGGTGACGCCGCGGGAAGCCCCCGGCCCCCTGATCCGGCTCGCTACGTCGAAGTCCGCGGCACCTACGATGGGCCGGTGACGCTGCACCTGTACGACTCCTTGACCCGGTCGCTGCGGGAGTTTGTCCCGCTCGAGCGCGGCAAGGCCTCGATCTACCTGTGCGGCCTCACCGTCCAGGGCCCTCCGCACATCGGGCACACCCGCAACTGGGTGACCTTCGACATCCTGCGGCGTTGGCTGACCCACAACGGCGTTCAGGTCACCTTCGTCCGCAACGTCACCGACATCGACGACAAGATCCTGGTCAAGTCCGCCGACGCCGGACGGCCCTGGTGGGCCCTGGCATTCGAGAACGAGCGTGCGATCCTCACTGCCGAGGCGCTGCTGGGCTGCCCGCCGCCGGACTACGAGCCCCGGGCCACCGGTCACGTGCCGGAGATGATCGAGCTCATGCAGCGGTTGATCGACACCGGGCACGCCTATGCCAGCGATGGCGACGTGTACTTCGACGTCCAGTCGTTTCCCGCGTACGGCGCGCTGTCGGGCCAGCAGCTCGCGAAGATGAACCCAGCCGGCGACACCGAAGGTGTTGCGCGCAAACGCGATCCGCGCGACTTCGCCCTGTGGAAGGGGCACAAGCCCGGCGAGCCCGAGTCGGCGTCGTGGGCGACGCCGTGGGGCCGCGGGCGGCCCGGCTGGCACCTCGAGTGCTCGGCCATGGCGACGAAGTACCTCGGCCCGGCGTTCGACATCCACGGCGGCGGTCTGGATCTCGTCTTTCCGCACCATGAGAACGAGTTGGCCCAGTCGGTAGCGGCCGGCGACGGCTTCGCCCGGTACTGGATGCACAACGGGCTGCTGAGGCTGGCCGGCGAGAAGATGTCGAAGTCACTCGGCAACACGCTGCTCGTCACCGAGCTGGTCAAGCGGTGGCGGCCCGTCGAAGTGCGGTACTACCTGGGCGCCGCGCACTACCGCAGCGACCTCGAGTTCTCCGAGGCTGCGCTGGACGAGGCGGCGGCCGCGTACCGCCGCATCGAGAACTTCGTTGAGCGGGCCACCGAGGTGCTTGGCGAGACCGTCGACCCGGGCGTCGCGTGCGCCGAATTCGCCGCTGCGATGGACGACGACCTGGGCGTGCCCTCGGCGCTGGCCGCGATTCACAACGTCGTGCGCGAGGGCAACGCCGCACTGGCCGCGGACGAGCACACTGCCGTGCGGGGCGCACTCGCCTCGGTCCTGATGATGACCGCGCTGCTCGGCATCAGCCCGTGGGCATGGCGTGACGCGACGTCGGTCGATCTCACGCCGGTGGTCGATGCATTGGTGCGGGTCGCACTCGAGCAGCGCGCGGCGGCCCGTGAACGCAAGGACTTCGCGGCATCCGATGCCATCCGCGACCAACTCGCGGAGGCGGGCGTTCTCGTCGAGGACACCCCGTCCGGTCCGCGCTGGACCTTGAAGGAACCCCGGTAATGGCAGGCAATTCCAAACGGCAAGGCGCGATACGCAAGTCCAAGAAAGGTGCTCAGGTCGGTTCGGGGGGCCAGGTCAAGCGCGCGCTCACGGGCCGCGGCCCGACGCCGCCCGCGGTGGAGCGCAAGGGTCACCCCGCCGCGCGCCGGGCCGCATCGGCTGGTCGCCGCGAACCCGAGAAGGGCCGCGGGCGCAGCGGGCCGGGTCCGCGCAGCCGCAGCTCCGAAGCCGCCGAACTGCTCGTCGGCCGCAACCCCGTCGCCGAAGCGCTGAAGGCCAAGGTGCCCGCCACCGCGCTGTACGTCGCGATCGGCCTGGTCTCGGACGAGCGGGTTACCGACGCGATCAAGCTGGCGTCCAACCGCGGTATCGCCCTGCTCGAGATCAGCCGCGCCGAGATGGACCGCAAGACCGGTGGGCTACTTCATCAGGGCATCGCGCTGCAAGTGCCGCCATTCGCCTACCGTGAGCTGCCCGACGTGCTGGCCGCCGCGGCCGAGTCGACTACGGCGCCGCTGCTCGTCGCGCTCGACGGTGTCACCGACCCGCGCAACCTCGGCGCGGTGATTCGCTCGGCCGTCGCATTCGGTGCGCACGGCGTGATCGTGCCGGAGCGACGGGCAGCCGGCGTCACCGCTACCGCGTGGCGCACGTCGGCGGGGACGGCAGCACGTATACCGGTAGCGCAGGTCACGAACCTGGTGCGGGCGCTCAAGGAGTGTCAGCAGGCGGGGATGTACGTCGTCGGCCTGGATGCCGACGGCACGACCTCGCTCGACGACCTGCAGATGGCTACCGACCCCATCGTGGTGGTTGTGGGCTCCGAGGGTCGCGGCCTGTCGCGCCTCGTCGGCGCCACCTGCGACGTCACCCTGTCGATCCCGATGTCGCCCGATGCCGAGTCCCTGAACGCATCGGTGGCCGCCGCCGTCACGCTGGCTGAGATTGCCCGCGCCCGTCGCCGTGTCTAGCTCCGATCCGGACCGAGGCGCTCAAATGATCTGGATGCGCAGACGTCTGAAGCCGCGGCCCTTGTTCTCCATCTTGGTCACCTCGACGCGGCCGATCATGGCCGTGGACGCCACGTGTGTGCCGCCGTCAGCCTGCGCGTCCAACCCGACGATGTCGACGATGCGGACGACCTCGATGTCCGGGGGCAGCAGGTTGGTCGCGGTGCGGATGATGTCCGGGATGGCGAATGCCTCGTCGCGGGGCAGTTCCCGCACGTCGATGCGACGGTCCCGCACGATCTCCGCGTTGCAGGCTTGCGCCACCCGGTCCTTGAAGTCGACGGGCACCTCGGCCAGGTCGAAGTCCATCCGGGCCGCCAGCGGCTCCATGTTTCCGCCGGTGACCAGTGCCCCGAAATCGCGGAACACCACGCCGGTCAGGACGTGCAGGCCGGAGTGGGTGCGCATCAGCTGCGTGCGGCGTTCATCGTCCAGGGCGCCGCGCACGGCGGTGCCGACCGGCGGAAGTGGATCACCCTCGGCCGGCAGGAGGTAC
Organism: Actinomycetota bacterium; assembly: GCA_030853345.1. Classification (GTDB taxonomy): domain Bacteria; phylum Actinomycetota; class Actinomycetes; order Mycobacteriales; family Jatrophihabitantaceae; genus QHCC01. Next base: position 12,716 of record JALYVG010000214.1, read on the forward strand.
AGCTCGTCGCCCTTGCGGGTGCCGGCGATGCGGGTGCGCACGCCTCCCCAGAGCAGCACCCCGCGGTCCGGCGGTTGACCACCCCCACCGGGGTAGAAGGCCGAGCGGTCCAGGACGATGCCCGTCTCGGCGTCAGCCGCGAGGACGACGGCGTCCCACTCCCGGACGGTGGCATCGGCCAGATCCAGCCGGTGGGTGTGCCCATGCAGGTTGCCGGCGGAAGTCATCCGCTGATTCTGCCGCAACCGACTGGCCATATCCTCGCTGTCAACGACCGAGAGGGACGTCATGACGCGGCTCGCGATGTGCGCCTGGCTGCTGGGCGTGCTGGCGCTGACCGGGTGCGGGCGTGTCACGGCCGGCAACGGCGAGCGCGGCAGCACGGGGACGGTGAGCGCCTCGCACGACTTTCCGACTGCGCTGCCCAGCCAGCCGTCGAGTCAGCCGCCGACGTCGAGCACACCGGCGAGCACAGCACCGCCCGCGGCACCGACTCGCCAACAACTCGAGGACGGCCTCACCGTGAAGGCACCCGGGCAGGCCCACGTCCTGATCACTGTCACGGGCGGGTACGAGGCCGCGACCTGGGACCAGCACAGCACCATTCAGTTCTGGCACACCGACGCCGCCACGGTGAACTGGACGCGGGTGGGCCGCAGCTCCTACCCGTACTCACCCACCGTCGGGTCACCGGCGCAGGCGGCCGTGCGCGGTGCGCGGCTGTCGCGCATGCAGCACGCAACGTTCATCCTGAGCGCCAACCTCACCGGCGACGGCAGCGGCAATGACGTCGCTTACACGACAGGGCCCAAGGGCTGGGGCGCCATCAAGGCCGAGGCCAACGGCAACATAGGCCCGTCCGGTCGGCCGGTCGGCGCGGACAAGATCGGCCTGGCTTACCATTTCGCTTTCGTGGCGGGCCGGCTCAAGACCGAGGACTGCCCGAGCAACCAACCCATTGCGAGTTGCGGCACAACCCATGTCGACAAGCTCTGGCTGTGGACCGGTTCGGACTTCAAGCAGGTGTGAGCAGACGAAAGGGGAGCCGGCGAACCGGCTCCCCTTTCGTTGTGGTCTAACGTCTTAGCCGAGGCGCTCGCCGGTCTCGGGGTTGAACGCGTGCTCCTCGTCCTGGCGCACGTCGAGGGTGACGACGTCGCCGATCGACGGGGGGACACGTCCGTCGAAGCGCGCGACGAAGTGCTTGGTATCGGAGGCCTCGTCGTCCTTCAACTTGCCGTAGACAAAAGCGTCGGCGCCGAGTTCCTCGACGAGGATGACCTCGAGTGCCAGACCGGTGCCGCCGGTCGCCGACACACTGAAGGACTCCGGCCGAACGCCCAGCGTGATCTCGGACAGCCCGGCCGCCTGCGCGGCGCTCTTGACCGAGTCCGACAGCGGCAGGTCGATGTTGCCCAGCCGGGCGCCACCTGGCACCAGCTTGGCCTGGCGCAGGTTCATCGCGGGTGAGCCGATGAAGCCGGCGACGAACGCGTTGCCCGGTCGGTCATACAGGTTGCGGGGAGTGTCGCACTGCTGCAGCATGCCGTCCTTCAGCACGGCGACGCGGTCCCCCATCGTCATAGCTTCGACCTGGTCGTGCGTCACGTAGATCGTGGTCGTGCCGAGCCTCGTCTGCAGAGCGGCGATATTGGCGCGGGTCTCGACCCGCAGCTTGGCGTCGAGGTTGGACAGCGGCTCGTCCATCAGGAACACACTGGGCGAGCGGACGATCGCGCGGCCCATGGCCACCCGCTGGCGCTGGCCACCGGACAGCGCCTTGGGCTTGCGGTCGAGGTACCTCTCGAGGTCGAGCAGCTTGGCGGCTTCGAGGACCTTCGCCGCGCGCTCGGCCTTGCCGACGCCCTTCAACTTGAGCGCGAACCCCATGTTCTCGCCCACGCTCATGTGCGGGTAGAGCGCGTAGTTCTGGAAGACCATCGCGATGTCGCGGTCTTTCGGGGGTTTGCGGGAGACGTCCTGGCCGGCAATGCGGATCTCCCCGCTGGAAACGTCCTCGAGGCCGGCGAGCATGCGCAGAGCAGTGGACTTTCCCGAGCCGGACGGGCCGACCAGGACCATGAACTCGCCGTCGGCTACCTCGAGGTTCAGCGAGTCGACCGCTGGAATCGGGTTTCCGGGGTACAGGCAGGTGGCGTTGACGTAGTTGACCTCAGCCATTAAGGGACTCCCTTGTCGATGTGTGGTGACCGCACCGGGTACGGATGCTCCGGCGGCACTGGCTAGGTGCCGTGGACGCATCTCACGGATTTCCGGACGGCCGACGTTGTTCTGCCCCATCGATGTAGAAGGCAGCACCAGCCGTCCGGCATAGCGGTCGGGTAGTGATATTGGACACGGCGGGCGTACCCGGCGTCAACTTCCGCCGCAAATATCCCGGTTTCGCCGTGCCGTCAGGTTCTGTCGACGTACCTCTTGGCCGGCTTGAAGAACTCCTCGGGCGCCGATTCGCCGCGCAGCGCCGCGACCTCGACACGCACCGCCGACATGACCGTGTCGGTGATCTCGCGCAACGTGGCGGCGTCGGGTTGCGCACCGCGGAACTTGCTCAGGTCGACCGTTTCGCCGACCGAGGCCTGGACCAGCGGCCGCCGGAAAAGGCGCAGCGGGTGCAGGCCCTTCGTCGGTTGGGCACCCCACTGGCCCACCGGCACGACCGGGGTGTCAGGGCAGAGCAGGACGAGTCGGGCAATGCCGGTCTTGGCCTCCATGGGCCACTGGGCCGGGTCCTTCGTGATCGTGCCTTCGGGATAGATGACGACGGCCTCGCCGCGCTCGAGAGCGGTGACCGCGTCGTCCAGCGAACTCGCGGCGTCGGTCGTGCCGCGGTGCACGGGGATCTGCCCGGCGCCCCGCATGATCTGGCCGAGCACCGGCTTGGCGAACACACCGGCCTTGATCATGAAACGTGGCACCCGGCCGGAAGACCAGACCAGGCGCGCCATCAGGACAGTGTCGATGTGCGACACGTGATTGAGCGCAATGATGACGCCGCCCTCGCTCGGCGGCGGCATCCGCTCGAGGCGCTGCCAGCGGATCCGGAACAGCAGCGAGTCGACCGGGAAGAGGACCACGACACACAGCCGGATCCAGAATCCGGCCTTCGGCTTGTACTGGCGGCTCACGGGGCTCCTCGTGGTTACGGTTGCGTAGCTGAGTCTGCCGGTTCCTTCGTGTCGGAGTAAGCGCCGGGTTCCACGGCCGGGCGGTAGCGCCGCGCGGTAGCCTCGACGCCGCTGCCGCCTTAGCTCAGCTGGCCAGAGCAATCGCCTTGTAAGCGATAGGTCGTCGGTTCGAATCCGACAGGCGGCTCTCTGGCTGAGGAGGCACGGATGGCTGTGGACGCCGACGTGATCGTTGTCGGGGCCGGTCTGGCGGGCCTGGTTGCCGCGTGTGAACTGCTCGATGCCGGCCGCTCGGTGGTCCTGGTCGACCAGGAGCCTGAGCAGTGTCTGGGCGGCCAGGCGTTCTGGTCATTGGGCGGGCTGTTCTTCGTCGACTCGCCCGAGCAGCGGCGGGTGCGCATCAAGGACTCACTCGACCTGGCCTGGCAGGACTGGCTCGGCACGGCCGGCTTCGACCGCCTCGAAGACGAGGACATCTGGCCGCGGCGGTGGGCCGAGGCCTACGTCAATTTTGCCGCCGGTGAGAAGCGGGCGTGGCTGCACGAACGCGGCGTGCGCTGGTTCCCTGTCGTCGGCTGGGCCGAGAGGGGCGGCTACGGCGCCATCGGGCACGGCAACTCGGTGCCGCGCTTTCACATCACGTGGGGCACCGGGCCCGGGCTGATCTCGCCGTTCGTCGCCCGCCTCAAGGAAGCGGCCGACCGCGGCCGGCTGCGCTTCGCGTTCCGGCACCGGGTGGACGAGCTGACGGCGAGCGCTGGCGTGGTCGATGGGGTACGCGGGCGGGTGCTCGAACCGTCCACGGTGGCCCGGGCGGCGCCGAGTTCACGTACCGAGGTGGCCGACTTCGAGCTGCACGCCCAGGCTGTCATCGTCACCTCCGGCGGCATTGGGGCCAACTTCGACCTCATCCGGCGCAACTGGCCGGCCCGGATGGGCACCCCGCCGAAGCGGATGATCGCCGGTGTTCCCGATTTCGTCGACGGACGGATGTTGGGCATCACCGAAGCCGCCGGAGCTCGGCTGGTGAACCGCGACCGGATGTGGCACTACGTCGAGGGCATCCACAACTACGACCCGATCTGGACCAACCACGGGATCCGGATCCTGCCCGGGCCCTCGTCGGTGTGGCTGGACGCGGTCGGCAACCGGCTGCCCGTGCCCCTGTTCCCCGGCTTCGACACCCTCGGGACGCTGGAGCACATCATGGGCACCGGGCACGATCACTCCTGGTTCGTGCTCACCAAGAAGATAATCGGCAAGGAGTTCGGGCTGTCCGGCTCGGAGCAGAATCCCGACCTGACCGGCAAGAGCGTGCGCCAGGTGGTGGACCGGGTGCGTGCCGACATGCCGCCGCCGGTGCGGGCGTTCCTCGACAAGGGCGTCGACTTCGTGCAGGCCGACACCCTCGACCAACTGATCGTGGGCATGAACGCGGTGACCGACACGCCCCTGCTCGACCCCGACACGGTGCGCCGCGAGATTCTCGGCCGCGACCGCGAGATGGACAACCCGTACACCAAGGACCTGCAGATCGCGGCCCTTCGCCAGGCGCGGTCCTATCTGCCGGACAAGCTCAGCCGGGTGGCCGCGCCGCACAAGCTCACCGATCCCAAAGCCGGGCCGCTCATCGCGGTGCGGCTGAACATCCTGACCCGCAAGACGCTCGGCGGGCTCGAGACCGACCTGTCGGCACGGGTGCTCCAGCCCGGCGGGGAGCCGCTGCGCGGCGTGTACGCGGCGGGCGAGGTGGCCGGCTTCGGCGGCGGAGGGATGCACGGCTACCGCTCGTTGGAGGGGACGTTCCTGGGTGGCTGCATCTTCAGCGGCCGCACGGCGGGACGGGCCGCCGCCGAAGCAACCCGCTGACGCCCTCGTCTTTGACCCCGCTAGCGTCGCAAATTCGG
>JALYVG010000046.1 GCA_030853345.1 Actinomycetota bacterium
CAGCCTTGGTCGACGACGTCTTTCCCGATCCCGATTCGGAATTCGGCCGACGGGTACGGGCTCGGCTGCGCGATGAACGGCTCGCCTGGCTCACGACCGTCGGTGCCGACGGGACACCGCAGCCGAACCCGGTGTGGTTCCTCTGGGCGGAGCCGGCGGCCGTGCTGGTCTACAACATGAGCAGCGCAGCCCGGCTGGCCCACATCGCGGGCAACCCCCGGGTGTCGCTGCACCTTGACGGCGACGGCCAGGGTGGTGACATCGTCGTGCTCACCGGCCGGGCCGAGGTCGCGCCGCACTTACCACCGCCGCACGAGCACCCCGAGTACCTGGCGAAGTACGGCGATGCGATGGCCCGCGTGCGTGGCAGCCGCGAGGCCTTCAGCACCGTGTACTCCGTCGCCGTGATCCTCCACGTCGAGCGCGTTCGCGGGCACTGACGTCTGTGCCTCGCAGCACGCTAGCTCGCCGTTGTCGGGACTGGGCTCAGGGCACGCGGTAGGCGAGCAGCACGCTGCCACTGGGCGTCGGTGTTGCGCTCAGCAACTCGAGTGGACGGATGTCGTCGGTGCCTGCGAACAGCCGGCGGCCCGGAAATCCAAACGCTGGACCGACCACCAACTGCAATTCGTCGACCAGTCGTGCCTGGAGCAGCGACTGGGCCAGATGGACACTTCCGTGGATGCCGATGTCGCCGCCGGGTCGGGCCTTGAGGTCGCGCACCAGATCCTCCACCGGCCCCTCGACCGCCTCGGCGTTGCGCCACCCGTTCGATAGGGGTGTGGATGTCACGACGTACTTCTTGACGCTGTTGATGAAATCGGCAAACGGTTGGTGTTCGACACTCGGCCAGTAACGCGACCATTCGTCATACATGTGGCGGCCCATCAACACAGCGTCCTGCCTGCGGATGATCTCGCCTTCGTGGTCATCCATCACGGCGTCGAACTCCGGTGTCTGGCCGGGCTGCTGACCCGGTGTGAAGTACCGGCCGGGGTCATCGACCGCACCGTCGAGGGACATCAGGGTGTAGAGAACGACCTTGCGCACACAAGCCTCCTGGATAGTTGGCGTCTCGGTTGTCATGTACTGATCTAACTGAGTAGGGACGCGGAACTCATCGCGACGGTGCGCAGTGCACACTGCAGGACGTAGCGGTGTCCCTAGATCATGGCCCTCAGGGCGGCTGCCGTTGCCTCGTCGGCCGGGTAGAACGATTCGATCGCGAGCTCCTCGACGGTGACGTCGGCGGCGGTGCCGACGGTCGCGCTGATGCTGAAGAACGACAGCTCCTGCTCACCGTGTCGGAAGCGCAGCGGCAGCACGACGTCGGTGGGCGCCGGGGTCCCTGCGCTGCCGCCGGGGTAGCCGCGCAGCTCGTCGTGCAGGTCCCTCAGCCGCGCGTCGCCGGTGACGGCCGCGCGCCGATGTAGCTGCTCCAGCAGGTGCGCACGCCACTGGCCGAGGTTGAGGATCCGCGGTGCCATGCCGCCCGGATGCAGGCTGAGGCGCAACAGGTTGACCGGTGGCTCGAGCAGCGCCGGTGCCACTCCCGCAGTCAGCACCGCGATGCTCGCGTTGGCCTCGATCAGCTCCCACCAGCGGTTGATCACCACGGCGGGGTAGGGCTGGTGGGCGGTCAGGACCCGGCGCAACGCGTCGCGCACCTGAGCCAGTTCGGGCTCGTCCAGGCCGTGCTGGGGGTAGGCCGGCGCGTACCCGCCGGCCAGCAGCAGTGAGTTGCGCTCGCGCAGCGGCACGTCGAGATGATCGGTCAGCCGCAGGATCATCTCGCTGGTCGGTCGCGACCGTCCGGTCTCCACGAAGCTGAGGTGACGTGTGGAGATGTCGGCCTGGATGGACAGGTCGAGCTGGCTGAGCCGACGCCGTTCGCGCCACTCGCGCAACAGTTGACCGACAGGTCGGGCAGGTCCTCTGGCGCTGGCGGCAGGCACGCCGGCGACGCTATCGAGTGGCGCGCCGAGCCGCCATTACCTCGGGCGTCATGGCTGTCCATTACCTCTCGCGTCATCGACAGGGCTCCGGCGATTGGGTCAGGATCGCCCTCGTCGAATTGACGAACGGCCTACCACGAAAGGGATTTCGCCATGAGCAATGTGAATGAGCGCTACCTCGCCTGTTGGAACGAGACCGAGCCCGCCGCGCGCCGCAAGCTGATCGAGGATCTGTGGGCGCAGGACGCGTCCTACGTCGACCCGATCGCAGAGGCGCATGGTCGTGAGGCGATCGACGCGACCATCGCGGCGGTCCAGGAGCGGTTCCCTGACTTTGTCTTCACCGCGCTGGGCGCAGCCGACGCGCACCACGGTGTGGCGCGATTCAGCTGGGGCCTAGGCCCTGACGGTGCCGAGCCGGTCGTCATCGGCTTCGACGTGACCGTCAGCGATGACGCCGGGCGGTTGATGAGCGTCGTCGGATTTCTCGACCAGGTCCCGGGCTGACGGCGTTGCCCAGCGTCGCGAACGTGATGCACCCACCGGGCGGACGCGCCAGACCACCCCCAGTGCCCGGTCGCCGGTGGGACTTGGCTCGATCCGTTGCACGGTGAAGCCCGCACGCTCGTAGAACGCGCCGGCGCGCTCGTTGGCCACGAAATGTTCGATGTAGAGCCGATCAGCGTCAGCGGGCAACTGGCTGATGAGCGCATCAAGCAACCGCCGGCCCAGCCCGCGGCCACGATGCCGAGGGTGGATGTAGAGCTTGTAGACCACGTGGTCGGCCCCTCGGCGTCCGCGCTGCCCGACACCGACGAGGTGCCCGCCGGCGTGCGCGACGACCACCAGACCACCGGCCACGGCTGCGTCGACATGCCTCTCGTTCCACCAGCTGCGGACCTGCTCATCCGCGGCGGCAGCGCCGATCAGCGGGGCGTAGTGCGGTGGAATGTGCGACTCGCCGAACTGGCAGATCGCCACCACATCGTCGCGCTGAGCATCCCGCACGACGGGTTCGTCGCTCGAGGCCATCGCATCCTCCCGTCGCCGTCGGATCGTGCTTCACGTGCCGCCGCACAGAAGCGCCCGAGTCTGTCGTACCCGCAGACTGAACGCGACGATGCGTAGGCATCACGAGTTGTGCGTGCAGGTGACTCGACGCGGCGCTATGCGCGCCCGAGATGGGCGAGCGCGGCGGCCGCGCCGTGTGCGGTGTTCGTCATGTCGATGACGTGGCGCGACCCGTCGCGGGCCTCGTCCCACGGCACATAGTCAGCTGCCAT
>JALYVG010000086.1 GCA_030853345.1 Actinomycetota bacterium
GCGAAGTTCGCTGCGGGGCCCGGCTGGTTGGTTTTCGGACCGGCCGGCCACCCGTTGGGGCAACCGGTCGACGGGCTAGGCGAGCTTGCGAGCCAACATCTGTTCGCGTTCCTCGGCGGACAAGCCGCCCCACACACCGTACGGTTCGCGGGCGGTCAACGCCCAGCGCAGGCAGTTCGCCACGACCGGGCAGGCGGCACAGACAGCCTTGGCCCGAACCTCGCGCTTGATCCGCGACGGTCCGCGCTCGTTCTCCGGGTGGTAGAAGTTCGAGGTATCGCTGCCGCGGCAGGCCGCGCGCATTTGCCAGTCCCAGTCCCCCTGACGCGGGGCGGGAAGCCGTCCCACTTCCGCCATCGATCTGCCCTCCGGTGCTTGTTCACCAGCTGCTTGCTCGACGCAGCCTCTTGCCTATGTCAAAGAACGAGGGAGGCAAAGGTGACGCGAAAGCGCAAATCGAGCGTCCGGAAATAATGGGAACGAGCCAGGACTGTCAGTTTTGCCCGCGCAACGGGCGGCCGGCGGCTAGTGGCGCTTGGTCAGCGCATTGACCGCATCGGTGTAGCCGCGGGCGTAGTCCCAGGTGACGTAGGACTCCGGATCGGGGGCGAAGGCCGGCTCGTGGACGTGCGTGCGGCCCTCGCCGAGCAGCGCCCGCAGGTTGGCCGCCATCAGATCCCAGCCGAAGAAGTGCTGCTCCCCGCAGTCGGCGCATTCGACGGTGATGCCGTCGATGCCCTGCGGATCCAGACTGGCGCGGAACTCGACGAGCTCAGCCAGGTCGGCCAGCACGTCGGCGCGCTCGTCGTCGCTGAGCGGCTGCGCCGGCTCGTTGTCCTCGAGCAGACTGGCCGGGTCGCTCGGGTCGTCCAGGAACGGGTCGAGCGGACCGTCGTCGAGGTTCACCGGGTCGCCGCGCAAGGAGTCACGTCACGAGGGTATGTCCCAGTCGACCCGTACCGCCAACCGTAGCCGCCATCAACTTGCCGCGATGGCTTCGAGTGGACGGGTCCGGGCGGCCCGAATGCCCGGCCACAGGGCGGCTAGGACACCGACGAACCCTGCCACCACAAGAAATGTCAGCGCCTGGATCCACGGCACGCTGAGGGTGTCCAGACCTTGGTCGCGCAGGGTGTGGGTGAACAGCGAGCCATAGCCGATACCCAGGACCAGGCCCAGCGCGGCACCGAACACCGCGATCAGCAGCGACTCGACGTAGATGGTGCGGCGGACCTGCTTGCGCTGCATGCCTACCGCGCGCAGCATCCCGATCTCGCGGCGCCGTTCGACCACCGACAGGGCCAACGTGTTGATGATGCCGAGGATCGCGATGATGATCGCCAAACCCAGGAGGCCGTACAGCAGGCCGAGCAGCCCGTTGATCTGCCCCGCGACGTCACCCTTGAACTCCTCGCGGTTCTGGACGGTCACCACGTAGAACTTGTTGGTGGCCTGTTCCAGCCCGGTGCGCAATGCGTGCAGATCAGCGCCCGGCGCGGCCCTGATCAGGATCACGATGTCGGCCCGCTCATTGGCCGGGGTGAGCGTGCGGTAGACATCGCCGCTCACCAGCCACCCGCCCAGGAGTTGGTTGTCGGCGTAGATCCCGGTGACGGTCTCCACTACCGGCGCGCGTCCGGGCACCGAGAGCGTCGGCCGCGACCCGATCCTCCAGTGGTTCTGTTTGGCCGCGTCTGCCGAGACGAGCATGTTGTGACCGGTCGGAGCGCCGCTGCCCTTCTTCATGTCCAATTTCACGATGGCGCTGAGCGGTCCGTCGACGGCGGCGCCGCCATCGTGGCTGCCGTCGACGAGCGCGGACACGTCGTGCAGCTCCGTCGTCGACCCGACACCGGGTACCCTGCTCGCGGCGATCGCCGCGGCCGGCGGGATGTCCACATCGGTGTGGGTGCCGAGGATGTAGTCGGCGCGCACGCTGTTGTCCACGATTGCGGTGATGCTCGCCTTCATCGACGCTCCGACGACGGCGATGCCGCTGACGAGCAGCAGGCCGAGGGTGAGCGCGAACGCGGTGGCCGCCGTGCGGCGCGGGTTGCGCACGGCGTTCGTCCGGGCCAGGCTGCCCACGGCGCCGAACGGACGTCCGATCACCTTGCCGAGCGGGGTGATGATCCAGCGCGCCAGGACGGGCGAGAGCATCATGGCGCCGGCCGCGACACCGATCATGCCGAGGCCTATCAGGCTCGCCGCGGTACCCGCGGACTGGTTGGTCGCACCAGCGACGGTGACTGCCGCGCCGGCCGCGGCCACGACGGTGCCGGTGATCGTGCGCCGGCGAAGGCTGGCGGCACCCGTCGAGGCGAATTCCTCGCGCATGGCCGCGACCGGTGGGACCTTGGCCGCGCGGCGCGCCGGCGCGTTGGCCGACAGCAGTGTGACCCCGGTGCCCACAAGCAACGCGACCATCACGGTTCGCGGCGTCATCACCAGCCCGCCGGCCGGCAGGCCGAGGTGCAGGGCGTCGAGCAGCGCATGCAAGCCGAACGCCAGACCGATGCCTCCTGCCAGTCCCAGCGCGCTGCCGATTAGGCCGATGATGCCCGCCTCGACGAGCACGGAGCGGCGGACCTGCTTGCGACTGGCGCCGATGGCCCGCAGCAGTGCCAGCTCACGCAGCCGCTGGGCGACGATCATCGAGAACGTGTTGTAGATGATGAACGTGCCGACGATGAGCGCAATGAAGCCGAAACCCAGCAGGAGGTAGGTGATGAAGGACAAGGCCGTCTGGACGCCGCCCCGGTCGTCGGCGCGGGCCTGGGTGCCGGTCCGTACCTCGAGCGTCGCGGGCAGCGTCCGCGCGATGTTGGCCGCGAGGGTCTTCTCCGACACGCCTGTGGCAGCGGCGATGTCGAGCGAGCCGACGTGCTTGCCATCGGTGAACAGCTGCAGGGCCTGCGGCTGACTGAACAGCACGCCTATGTAGCCGCCGGTCTCGACCTTGCTCTGGTAGATGCCGACGACGCTCACGTCGAGCACGCCGGCGTTGGGGAGCACGACTTTGGCGCGGTCGCCGGCGGCTATGTGCCCCTTCTTGGCTGCGCCGCTGTTGATGGCGACCTCGCCGGTACGGGTCGGCGCGTGGCCGGCCGCGAAGGTCGCGACGGTGCCCACGGACTCCGCGCGCGGGGTCCACATGCCGCCCTCGCTGGGGGCGCCGCCAGGCTGCACCTTCTTGCCGCGGCTGTCGACCAGGACCACCGGCGCACTGGCGTGCATCTCGACGGTGCGCACGCCGGGCACGGCGCGAATCTCGGTGACGAGCTCCGTCGGTACGCCCGGGTCGTAACTGTGCTTGGGCTGGACCCGGGCATCGACGCCGGCGTCCACGGTGGTGAAGATCTTGTCGAAACTGCTCTTGAGCGTGTCGGTGAACACGAACGAGCCCGCCACGAACGCGGTGCCCAGCATCACCGAGACGACTGTCAGGAGCAGGCGCACCCGGTGCGCATTGAGATTGCGAACCGACACCATCCCCATGGCGCTCATCGCTCCAGACCCTTCATGCGGTCCAGGACGGTCTCGGCGGTCGGGGCGCGCAGTTCGTCGACGATGCGCCCGTCGGCCAGGAACAGCACTCGGTCCGCGAAGCCGGCGGCGCGGGCGTCATGGGTCACCATCACGACCGTCTGGCCGAGGTCGTCAACTGAGCTCCGCAGGATGCCCATGACCTCACCGCTGGAACGTGAATCGAGGTTGCCGGTGGGCTCGTCACCGAAGATGATCTCCGGCTGACTGGCCAACGCCCGGCCGACGGCCACCCGCTGCTGCTGGCCGCCGGACAGCTCGCTGGGCCGGTGGTGCAGGCGGTCGGTGAGGCCGAGCGTGGAAATGATGTTGTCCAGCCAGGGTTGGGCGGGTTTGCGGCCGGCGATCGCGATCGGCAGCGTGATGTTCTCCAGCGCCGTCAGGGTCGGGACCAGGTTGAAGGACTGGAACACGAAGCCGATCCGGTCGCGGCGCAGGGCGGTCATCTTCTTGTCCGAGAGGCCGGACAGCTCGACATCGCCGATGGCCACCGAGCCGGAGGTGACGGTGTCCAGGCCGGCCAGGCAGTGCATCAGCGTCGACTTGCCCGAGCCCGACGGGCCCATGATGGCGGTGAACTCACCGCGCAGCAGGTCGAGGCTGACGCGGTCCAGCGCGCGCACGGCGGTGTCGCCGGAGCCGAACAGCTTGACGACGTCGATCGCGGACGCGGCCACGAGCGACGCGACGGCGGGGGACAGGGTGCTCACGTGGGTCATGGCACCACTCTCTCGACGTCGGGAGACGTGCACCATTGGGTTTCCCCCCGAATCGACCCTGACATTTGTCCCAGGGTCACCATGGGGCTAGCACCACTGCCGGTACGCTGAGGTACCGACGGCAACTGAGGAGTCTTTGCGTTGAGCGACCAGCCTCTCGTTGACGGCCTGCCCGCCAAGTTCGCCACCCTCGGCCTCACCTTCGACGACGTGCTGCTTCTTCCGGGCGAGACCGACGTGATCCCGTCCGAGGTCGACACCGCCTCCCGGCTGACCCGCGAGATCTCCCTTGCCGTTCCGCTGGTCTCGGCGGCGATGGACACCGTCACCGAGGCGCGGATGGCCATCGCAATGGCCCGCCAGGGCGGCATCGGCGTGCTGCACCGGAACCTGTCGATCGACGACCAGGCTGGGCAGGCAGACCTGGTCAAGCGCTCCGAGTCGGGCATGGTCAGCGATCCGGTCACCGTCGACCCCGAGGCCACCATCGCCGACGTCGACGCCCTGTGCGGGCGATATCGAATTTCCGGGGTGCCGGTCATCGACGGCACCGGCGTGCTCGTCGGCATCATCACCAACCGGGACCTGCGTTTCGTCGCGCCGGCCGACTTCGCCCGGCGCACGGTGCGCGAGCTGATGACCCCGATGCCACTGGTCACCGGCCCCGTCGGCATCAGCCGCGACGACGCGGCCGCATTACTGGCCAAGCACAAGGTCGAGAAGCTGCCGCTCGTCGACGACGGCGGCCGGTTGCGCGGGCTGATCACCGTCAAAGATTTCGTCAAGACCGAGCAGTTCCCGCTGGCCACCAAGGACGGCGCGGGTCGGCTGCGGGTAGCCGCGGCGGTCGGGTTCTACGGGGACGCCTGGCAGCGCGCCACCACGCTGGTCGAGGCCGGCGTCGATGTGCTGGTAGCCGACACCGCCAACGGACAGGCCCGGCTGATGCTGGACCTGATCCGGCGGCTCAAGGCCGATGCCGCGACCCGGGGCGTCCAGGTCATCGCGGGCAACATCGCCACCCGGACAGGGGCGCAGGCGCTGGTCGACGCGGGCGCCGATGCGGTCAAGGTCGGGGTCGGGCCCGGTTCGATCTGCACCACGCGGGTCGTGGCCGGGGTGGGGGTCCCGCAGATCACGGCGATCTTCGATGCCGCCGCGGCCGCACGGCCCGCCGGGGTTCCGGTCGTGGGCGACGGTGGGTTGCAGTACTCCGGCGACATCGCCAAGGCGTTGGTCGCCGGTGCCGACACGGTGATGCTGGGCTCGCTGCTGGCCGGCTGCGACGAGTCGCCGGGGGATCTCGTGTTCGTCAACGGCAAGCAGTTCAAGCGTTACCGAGGGATGGGTTCGCTGGCCGCGATGGCCTCTCGCGGGCGCGTCTCGTACTCCAAGGACCGCTATTTCCAGGCCGACGTCCCCACGGATGACCACATCGTGCCTGAGGGCATCGAGGGCCAGGTGCCCTACCGCGGTCCGCTGTCGGCGGTGGCGCACCAGCTGATCGGCGGGCTGCACCAGTCGATGTTCTACGTGGGCGCGCACAGCATCCCGCAGTTGCAGGAGCGCGGGCAGTTCATCCGGATCACCGCGGCCGGGCTGAAAGAATCGCACCCGCACGACATCCAGATGACCGTCGAGGCGCCGAACTACTCCGGCTGACAACGGCGCAGCCACCAGTCAACTGAGGGCGTCGAGGTAGGCGACAGCGACGCGCTTGGGGACGCACATCTGCCACGCGTCGATCACCAGCTCGGCCAGTTCCGCCTCGTCGATCGCAGCCAGCCGCACCCGTACCCAGTTGTAGCGCTCGTCGGCGCGGACCGGCATCAGGAACTTGTCCGGTTCGGCGGCCACCAGGCCGGCCCGCTCGTCCTTCGGGAAGGCGAAGCCCATCACCGTCTCGTCCACGGACAGCGAGGCGTAGACGAGCCGGCCGATCCGGAACTTGACCCGGTCGCGCACCAGCACCTCGTCGGTGCGCGGCAGTGCCTTGGCGATCCGGCGTACGTCGTCGGCGGTGACCACGCCGGCGATCCTCACACCGCCCTCTGACATCGAGCCGGATCATGGTTCGCAGCGTCGCGCGGTGCCCGTGAGCCAACCACAATCGCCGCCGCCCGAGGCGGTACGGCAGACTCGGGTCATGCCGGACACCGTGGAGATCGGGCTGGGCCGCAGTGCCCGGCGTGCCTACCACCTCGACGAGATCGCACTGGTCCCGACGCGGCGCACCCGCGGCTCGGCGGTCGTGTCGACGGCGTGGCAGATCGATGCGCACACTTTCACCCTGCCTCTGGTCGCCGCACCGTCGGACGCGGTGGTCTCGCCGCACACCGCAGCCGAGATCGAGCACATCGGCGGCCTCGCCGTCCTCGACGGCGAGGGCCTGTGGGCGCGCTATGACGACGCAGCGGCCGAATTGCGCGCCCTCGACTACGAGACCGCCTCGCTGCAGCGCATCTATGCCAAGCCGGTCTCGCCCGACCTGCTGCGCCGCCGGATCAACGAGCTGCGTGCGGCCGGTGTCCGCGTCGCGGTCCGGTTGTCTCCCCAGCACACTGCCGAGCTCGCGCCGCACGTGCTGGCCGAAGGCGTCGACCTCCTCGTCATCCAGGGCACGGTCATCTCCGCCGAACACGTCGCCGACAACGAGACGGCCGGGCTGAACCTGAAGACGTTCATCGCCGACCTGGACGTGCCGGTGCTGGTCGGTGGCTGCGCGAACTACCAGACCGCGCTGCACCTCATGCGCACTGGAGCCGCCGGCGTGATCATCGGTTACGGCGCCCACCTCGGGTCCACCACCCACGCCGCGCTCGGTATCGACGTGCCGATGGCCACTGCCCTGGTCGACGCCGCTGCTGCGCGGCGCGACTACTTGGACGAGACCGGCGGGCGCTACGTGCACCTGGTCGCCTACGGTGACCTGTCCACCGGCGGCGACATCGCCAAGGCACTCGCCTGCGGTGCCGACAGTGTGATGCTCGGTGATGCGCTGGCCGCGGCCGCCCAGGCGCCCGGCGACGGGCACTACTGG
Organism: Actinomycetota bacterium; assembly: GCA_030853345.1. Taxonomy (GTDB): domain Bacteria; phylum Actinomycetota; class Actinomycetes; order Mycobacteriales; family Jatrophihabitantaceae; genus QHCC01. The sequence goes on from JALYVG010000086.1 coordinate 7,306, forward strand.
GACGCCACGGCGGCCCACCCGCGAGTGCCGCGCGCCGTCGTCACCGATCACGGCATCCCCGCCGACGAGCGGCCCAGCCTCGCGGAACTGCTCGTCGGCCCTACCTCGGACCCGAGCGGCGAACGCAACCTGTTCGGTGCGCTGCGCCGCGTCATGGGCAAGTGCGGCTATTCCACCGTCAAGGAATTCCAAAAGGCCGAACTCATCGTGACGGCCACGAAATGACTGCCTGGCACGGCGACACCCACACCGGAGGGACACGTGAGCCCACAATGAGGTTCGGCTACAAGGCCTCCAACGAGCAGTTCCCGCCTCGGGAGCTGTTGCGCTACGGCGTCCTGGCCGAGGAGGTGGGTTTCGACTCGGTGTTCGTCAGCGACCACCTGCAGCCGTGGCGGCACGACGGCGGGCACGCCCCGTTCGCCATGTCCTGGTTGGGTGCGCTCGGAGCCAGCACCGAGCGGATCACGATCGGCACCAGCGTGCTCACCCCGACGTTTCGCTATCACCCCGCGATCGTGGCGCAGGCCTTCGCCACGCTGGGTTGCCTGAACCCCGGCCGGGTGATCCTCGGGCTGGGCACCGGGGAGTCGCTCAACGAGGTGGCGCTCGGCCTCGCCTGGCCCGACGGCAAGGAGCGCTTCGCCCGGTTCCGTGAGGCAGTCGCGCTGATCCGCCGGCTGTGGTCCGAGGAGCGCGTCACTTTCGAGGGCGAGTACTACCACACGAACAACGTGACGATCTACGACCGGCCCGAGCAGGCCGTCCCGATCTATCTGGCCGGTTCCGGTCCGGCGGCTACGCGCTACGCCGGCCGGGTCGGCGACGGGTACATCACCACGTCGGGCAAGGCGCCGGAGCTCTACACCGACACGCTGCTGCCCGCCGTCGCCGAGGGGGCGGCCAGGGCGGATCGAAAGGTCAGCGACCTGGACATGATGATCGAGGTCAAGGTCTCCTTCGATCACGACCGCGACGCCGCGATGGCCGCCACCCATTTCTGGGGTGCGCTGGCCCTGAGCCCGGAGCAGAAGGCCGGCGTCCACGACCCCATCGAGATGCAGCGCCTGGCCGACGAACTGCCCGTCGAGCGCACCGCCGGCCGGTTCATCGTCTCCACCGACCCGGACGAGCACGTGAGCCAGATCAAGCGCTATGTCGACCTGGGCTTCACCCACCTGGTCTTTCATGCCCCGGGCCCCGACCAGGAGCGGTTCCTGCGCCTCTACGGCGAGGAAATCCTGCCCCGGCTAAGGGCACTTCCGGCGTGACGGGAATGCGACCGGGCCGGACGGGTTGAGCACCAGGTGACGACTTCCGCTATGCGCCGGGCTCTCCGGCGCGCCCGCGACGGCGTGCGGCTCGACGCGACCGAGGCCGAGATCCTGCTGGCCGCCCGCGACGACGACCTCGTCGACCTGTGCGCGTCCGCGGCGCGCGCACGTGATTCCGGGCTGGCCGCAGCGAACCGTCCCGGCGTCGTCACCTACTCGCGCAAGGTGTTCATCCCGCTCACCCGGCTGTGCCGCGACCGGTGCCATTACTGCACGTTCGCCACCACGCCAAACCGCGTCGAGGCGCCGTTCCTGTCGCCGGAGCAGGTGCTGGCCATCGCGGAGCAGGGCCGGGCGATGGGATGCAAGGAGGCGCTGTTCACGCTGGGGGACCGCCCCGAGGACCGCTGGCCGGCTGCCCGCGAATGGCTCGACGCGCACGGGTACGACGACACGCTCGCCTACGTGCGGGCAATGGCGATCCTGGTTCTGGAGCAGACGGGCCTGCTCCCGCACCTGAACCCGGGCGTGATGTCGTGGGCGCAACTGCAGCGGCTCAAGCCCGTCGCGCCGTCGATGGGGATGATGCTCGAGACCACGTCGCGGCGGCTGTTCGAGGACCCGCACGGAGCGCACTTCGGCTCCCCGGACAAGGACCCAGCCGTGCGGCTGCGCGTGCTCGAGGACGCCGGCCGCTCGAACATCCCGTTCACGACCGGCATCCTGATCGGCATCGGCGAGACGCTCGAGGAGCGGGCCGACTCGATCTTCGCGATCCGTAAGGTCGCGCGGGCCTTCAACGGCGTTCTGGAAGTGATCGTGCAGAACTTCCGGGCCAAACCCGACACCGCCATGGCCCGCATGCCCGACGCCGAGATCGCCGACCTCGCAGCCACCGTGGCCGTCACCCGCCTGGTGCTCGGCCCGGCCGCGCGCATCCAGGCACCACCGAACCTGATCGGCGAGGAGTACGCGCTGCTGCTCGGCGCCGGCATCGACGACTGGGGCGGTGTCTCGCCGTTGACACCTGACCACGTCAACCCGGAACGGCCGTGGCCGCAGATCGGCGAGCTGGCGGCCCGGTCGGCCGAGGCCGGCTTCCGGCTGGTCGAGCGGCTCACCGTCTACCCGCACTACGTCCGGGCCGGTGAGCCCTGGCTGGACCCGCGGATCATGCCGCACGTGGCCGCGCTCGCCGACCCCGAGACGGGCCTGGCCCGCGAGGGCGCGGTGGCCGATCCGATCCCGTGGCAGGAGCCCGAGGACGGCTGGCAGGCCGCCGGCCGGGTCGACCTGCACACCGCGATCGACTCGCAGGGGCGAACGTCAGACCGTCGCGAGGATTTCGACAACGTCTATGGCGACTGGGACGCCGTGCGCGAGGACGCCGTGCGGGTGGGTGCCCCGGTGCGGCTCGACACCGACGTCATGACCGCCCTGCGCAGCGCCGAGCGCGACCCGGCCGGGCTTTCCGACGCCGAGGCGCTGGCCCTGTTCCATGCCGACGGTGTGGCCCTCGAGGCCATCGCCGGGCTGGCCGATGACCTGCGCCGCGACGCGGTGGGCGACGAGGTCACCTACGTGGTCAATCGCAACATCAACTTCACCAACGTCTGCTATACCGGCTGCCGCTTCTGCGCGTTCGCCCAGCGGCGCACCGACGCCGACGCATACACGCTGTCGGTGGAGCAGGTGGGCGAGCGCGCGGAGGAGGCGTGGGCGCTCGGGGCCACCGAAGTGTGCATGCAGGGCGGCATCCATCCCGACCTGCCGGGCACCGCGTACTTTGACATCGCCGCCGAGGTGAAGCGCCGCGTGCCCGACATGCACGTGCACGCGTTTAGCCCGATGGAGGTCGTCAACGGCGCGTCGCGCACCGGGCTGTCCATCCGCGACTGGCTCGGCCAGGCTAAGGAAGCGGGCCTCGGCACCATTCCCGGCACGGCGGCCGAGATCCTCGACGACGACGTGCGCTGGCTGCTCACCAAGGGCAAGCTGCCGGCCGCGATGTGGATCGAGGTCATCACCACCGCGCACGAGCTCGGCATCCGCAGTTCGTCGACGATGATGTACGGCCACGTCGACAAGCCCGAGCACTGGCTGGGGCACCTGCGGGTGCTCTCACGCATCCAGGACCAGACCGGCGGGTTCACCGAGTTCGTCGGGTTGCCATTCATCCACACCAACTCGCCGATCTACCTGGCCGGCGTCGCGCGTCCCGGCCCGACGCTGCGCGAGAATCGGGTGGTGCACGCGATGGCACGCATCCTGCTGCACGGGCGCATCGACAACATCCAGTGCTCCTGGGTCAAGCTGGGCGTCGACGGCTCGCGCCAGCTGCTCACCGGCGGCGTCAACGACCTCGGCGGGACGCTGATGGAGGAGACGATCAGCCGCATGGCCGGCAGCCAACATGGCTCGGCCAAGACCGTCGCCGAATTGCGCGAGATCGTCGGCGGGCTGTCCGGGCGCACCACCCGTCAGCGCGACACGCTCTACGGGGTCGTCAGCGACGAGCGACTCGCCGCCGCCGCTACGTTCACCGGCACCCTGCCCAGCCTCGCCAGTTGAGCGACGTGCCGTCAATGGCCGCACTGCGCTGTGACGGATGCGGACCTCACGCCCACGCGCGTACGTTTTGCATGTGAAGTGGACCGAAGATCGATTACCGAGCGTGACGAACCGCGTCGCCGTCGTCACCGGAGCCAATTCCGGGATCGGCTGGTTCGCCGCCCGCGAGCTTGCCCGGCACGGGATGCGGGTCGTGCTGGCCTGCCGCGACGTGACGAAGGCTGAACAGGCCGCGGACCGGATCCGGGCCGGGTCGAGCAGCGCTGACGTCGAAGTCGCCGAACTGAACCTGGCGTCGATGATCTCGGTGCAGAAGTTCGCCGACTGGTGGCGGGGGCCGCTGGACCTGCTGGTGAACAACGCCGGTGTGATGGCGCCGCCCAAGCCGGCCGCGACGGAGGACGGCTTCGAGTTGCAGTTCGGGACGAACCACCTCGGTCACTTCGTGCTGACCGGATTGCTGCTCGGTGACCTGCTCGCCGCACCCGCGCCGAGGGTGGTGACGGTGGCCTCCATCGCTCATTTCGGCGGCACCGACAGCGTGCTCGAGGGCAACGTCGGCGAGACCTACCACCCGCAGCGCACCTATTCGAACTCCAAGCTGGCCAACCTGCTGTTCGCTCTGCAGTTGCAGCGGATGGCCGACGAGCGCGGCCTGCCGGTGGTGTCTGCTGCGGCGCACCCGGGGGTGTCGTCCACCGGCCTCGTCAGCGATCGGCAGGGCATGGGCGCCAGCCCGTTCATGCGCAATGTGGCCCCCCTGTTCGTCAAGGCGTTCACCCAGTCGGCCAAGGCAGGAGCGCGGCCCACGCTCTACGCCGCGACCGCGGCCGAGCCTGGTTCCTACACCGGGCCGCAACGCTTCGGCGAGACGCGCGGCCCGATCGGGCCGGCCAAGCTGTCGCGCTTCGCGAGTGACGAGGACCTGGCCCGGCGGCTGTGGCTGGTCAGTGAGGAATTGACCGGCTTCCGCTTCCCCTGGCCGGCCACAGACTGACTCAGGACCCGCCGATGTTCAGGACGGCGGGCATGCCGCCCGCCGCCCGTAGACTGCGCGCATGCAGGCCGATCTCGTTCTGGTGGTCGACTACGGCGCACAGTATGCGCAGCTGATCGCCCGGCGGGTCCGCGAGGCGCACGTCTACTCCGAGATCGTGTCGCACACGACGCCGGTGGCCGACCTGCTGGCTCGCCGGCCCAAAGCGATCATCCTGTCCGGTGGGCCGGCCAGTGTGTACGCCGTCGGCGCTCCGCAGACCGACCCCGCGCTGTTCACGACGGGCGTCCCGGTATTCGGGATCTGTTACGGCTTCCAGGCGATGGCCCAGGCGCTCGGCGGGACGGTGGCGCACACCGGCGACTCGGAGTTCGGCCGAGCCGCGCTGGCACTGGCTGAGCCGGGCGTGCTACTGCGCGGCCTGCCCTCGGCGCAGCAGGTGTGGATGAGCCACGGCGACGCGGTCACCACTCCGCCGCCCGGATTCACCGTGACCGCAACGACGATCGGCGCGCCTGTTGCGGCGTTCGAGGACGTCGCGCGCGGGTTGGCCGGCGTGCAGTTCCACCCCGAGGTGCTGCACTCCGAGCACGGCCAGGCGATCCTGCGGCACTTCCTCTACGACATCGCCGGCGCCCGTCCGAGTTGGACCGAGGCGAACATCATCGACGAGCAGGTGGCGGCGATCCGAGCGCAGGTCGGCGACAAACGTCTCGTGTGCGGGCTGTCCGGTGGTGTCGACTCCGCGGTCGCCGCAGCGCTGGTGCAGCGTGCCGTCGGTGACCAGCTGACCTGCGTGTTCGTCGATCACGGCCTGCTGCGGGCGGGCGAGGCCGAACAGGTCGAACGCGATTTCGTGGCGGCTACCGGAGTGAGGCTGAAGGTCGTCGACGCCGTCGAGCAGTTCCTGGACGCCTTGGCCGGAGTCAGCGACCCCGAGGAGAAGCGCAAGATCATCGGACGGGAGTTCATCCGGGTCTTCGAGACAGCCGCCCTCGAGGTGGTCGCCGACGCCGGCGCGCACGGCGAGAGCGTGGAGTTCCTGGTGCAGGGAACGTTGTATCCCGACGTCGTCGAGTCTGGCGGCGGGTCCGGCACTGCGAACATCAAGAGTCACCACAACGTGGGCGGTCTGCCCGACGACCTGGAGTTCGCGCTCGTCGAGCCGCTGCGCTCGCTGTTCAAGGACGAGGTGCGCCGCGTCGGTGAGCAGCTCGCGTTGCCGGCCGAGATCGTCTGGCGCCAGCCGTTCCCCGGTCCCGGCCTGGGCATCCGGATCGTCGGTTGCGTGACGGCCGAGCGGCTGGACATCCTGCGCCGCGCCGACGCGATCGCGCGCGCCGAGCTCTCCGCCGCGGGCCTGGACCGCGAGATCTGGCAGTGCCCGGTCGTGCTGCTGGCCGACGTCCGCTCGGTCGGCGTGCAGGGAGACGGCCGCACCTACGGCCACCCGGTCGTGCTGCGCCCGGTTTCGTCCGAGGACGCCATGACCGCCGACTGGACGCGGGTGCCCTACGACGTGCTCGCGCGGATCTCGACGCGCATCACCAACGAGGTCCGTGAGGTGAACCGGGTCGTGCTCGACGTGACGTCCAAGCCCCCCGGCACCATCGAATGGGAGTGACCCGGACCGGCCTGGCAGCTCATCGGAGGACACCTGGATCGACAAGCTCACCGGCTCGGACCGGCTGCGGATCGTTATCGAGGCGGACATCGATAACGTCGTCGCGGCGTGGCGCGTCGGCCTCACGGCCCTCGGCCAGCCTCGCGAGAAGTATCTGCTCTATCCAGGAGCAGGCGCCGTGACCGAACACGGCGGTCACTGCCTCCACAGCGCTGGTGGACGGGTCGGGACCAAGAGGTTCGCCTCCAGGTTATGCGCCTCGAGGGGGCGGGCCAACAGGAATCCTTGCGCCTGGTTGATGTGTGCCTCTCGAAGCAGGTCCATCTCGTCGGTGGTCTCGACGCCCTCGGCCAGGGTGCTGAGGCCGAGGTCCTTCCCGAGCTGCACGAGGGTGCCGACGAGGGCCCTGGACTCGGGCGAGGCAGTGATCGCGTTCGTGAACATGCGATCGATCTTGAGGCAGTCGACCGGGAATTGCCGAAGGTAGGCGAGAGAGGAGTACCCGGTACCGAAGTCGTCGATCGCGATCCGGACACCCAGCTGCTTGATGGCTTGCAGCCGCAGCGAGGTCGCCTCGGTGTCGTGCATCAGCGCGGTCTCGGTCACCTCGATGATCAAGGATGTCGGATCGAGGCCAGAGATCCGGAGCGCATCGCGGACGTCCTCGATGATGCCGTCGTCGTCGAGTTGCCGGCCGGAGACGTTGACCGAGACGTCCAAATCGTTGCCGCGGGCGTGCCACGTCGTCATCTGGTCACAAGCCTGGCGCAGTACCCACCGGCCGACAGAACGGATTTGGCCGGTCTGTTCGAGGATCGGAATGAACTCGTCCGGTGGTACGGCACCCAGGCTGGGATGATCCCACCGCAGCAACGCCTCCACTCCGACCATGGTGAGGTCGTCGAGGTTGTAGATCGGCTGATACACGAGTCGGAATTCCCCCGATGCGACGGCCGACCGCAGGTCGAACTCGAGGTCGATGCGCCGGCTGATCTTGGTTTGCATCTCGGGGTGGAAGACCTCGAAGCGGTTCTTGCCCGCCGCCTTGGCTTGGTAGAGCGCCACGTCGGCGTCGCGCAGGAGCTCACCCGCGCTGCTCCGTTCCTCCATCACGGCAATCCCGATCGACATGCTGACCAGGAGCGGCGTCGAAGCGCCCTCCAGCTCGAACGGTTGGCTCATCACGTCCAGGAGCCGTTGTGCGACTAGCTCCGGCGCGACGTCGAGACTCGCGCCGTCGATCAACACGACGAACTCGTCGCCACCCATCCGGCCGATCGTGTCGACGTCGCGCAGGGTGCCGGCCAGTCTGGCGGCCACCGCTATCAACAAGCGGTCACCCGTCGCGTGGCCCAGCGTGTCATTCACGTTCTTGAAGTCGTCCAGATCGAGATAGAGCGCCGCACCCATCGTCGCGTTGCGACGCGACCGGGCCAGGATCTGGTCGATGCGGTCCAAGATCAAGGCACGATTGGGTAGTCCCGTCAGCGCATCGTGCAGCGCCTGGTGACGCAGCTGGCTGGTCCGTTCGCCCACGAGTCGCAACGCAATTTGCCGGCCGAAGCCCAGGATGAACACCAACAGGCCGAGCAGAACGCTCGTCACCGCGCCGATGATCAGAAGCCAGAGGGCGTTCGCATCAGCGAACACGCCCTCCTGCGCGACAGCACCGGACGTGGTGACGGTCCACCCGTTGTGCAGGTCAGTGGTCACCGACGTTGCGCCCCGCGGCGCGGTGCCACTCGTGAACGTCGCGTGCGAACCGGCCTTGTTGTACGTGAAGGTGACCGCGGTCCGAGGGTGACCCTGCAGCGCGCGGTCGAGAAGCACCTTCGGCGTCACGGCCATCCCTACCCACCCCAGGAAGGCCGCGAGCCGAGCGGCGGGCGTCGCGGGCAGCACGCCATCCCGATAGATCGGCGTCATGATGGTCAACTGAACGCCAGAGCCCACCTTGAGTGGCGTGTAGGAGCCCGCGCCGGACTCTATCGCCGAGTACACGTCGCCAGCGCCCGCGCAGAAGTCGTAGCCGGCGGGCAGTGCGGTCCCCGGAAGCCCGGCTTGTCCGACAAGCAGGCAGTAGCTCGCACGCTTGCCTGGCGGGAAGACCTGGAAGGTCCCGTCCGCCGACAGCGGCCCGGCTGGATCGACAATGGCGTGCGCCGAGAAGGCCGGAAGGTCCGCCGCCGAAACGAGGATCGCGTGACCGAAGCCCGCCAACTCGGGATAGCGCGTCAGGGCGTGCACGGAGGTCACCCATTGGCCGAATTGGGAATTGGACGCAGTCGGATTGCCCGCCACGAAACCGCCGGCACTGATGATCAGGTCTTCCTCCTGCCGGATCGTCAGTTGCAGCGTGGACGCGATCTGGGCGGAGGACGACTGGAAGGCCTCGAGCGAAACCCGAGCGTCGTTGTGCGCCACGGAGCTCGCAGCGGCCACGGAGCCTGCGATGCCTCCGACAGCCAAGACCGTCGCTACCGATGCCCACCGCAGCCGCCACGTCGAACGCCTGTCGCCGGCGACCGGATCTGAACTGGCGAGATTCTTGGGCGAGGTCTCGGTTGCGGCGTGCACTCGTCCGGTGGACCTGGACGCGGGGAGCGCGATCGGTGTCCCGACTGGGCTGCTCTGCACTGGTGTACCGGTCATCGGAGCGCCTTCCTGCGCTGGCAGCTGCACCCCGTAGCTGATGTTGCGTTGGACCTTGTGCCGCCGCCGGTCCGCTAAGCGCCGTTGACTTTACACGGACCATACACCAGAGCTCACAGAAATCACACAGTGCGTCGGCCGACCGGTGCCGGCCGCCGGGGCGACACCGGCGCAGGTCGGCCGAACCAGGTCTGACGACTAGCCGCGCTCGACGCTGATCTGGCCGTCGGAGACGCCGACGTCGATCGTCAGGGCCGGCCCGGTTGCATCCGCCGGCGGCCGGATAGTGCGGTTCAGGTTGAAGCCGCCGCGAGTGTCCAACTCCGAGCCGTCGAGTTCGACGTCGCCGGCATGCACGCTGGCCTCGACGGTGGCGTTCATCGTGGCCGGCAGCAGGATCCGGGCCTGGCCGGCACCCAGGGTGACGTGGATGGTCCGCGGCCGATCGAGGGTGCCGACGTGCCTGAGGTCGAGTTTTGCCTGGCCGAACGCCAACCGGTAGTTCCCCTGGATCTCTGACGAACTGGACGGCGACCATTCCCGCGCGCCGAATCCGTCGTGCAGGCGGGCATGCGACCCGGCGAACCCGATCACCCCGATGAGGGCGGGGAGGAGCAGCACGGTCAATGTCCAGGGCGTGCGCCGCAGCACCATGCCGACGAGCAGGCCGAGCACGACGACGCCGAGCGTCGTCCAGAAGTAGACCGGCAGGGCAACGCCCCGTGCAGCGTCGATCAGGGCCAGGATCGTCAGCACGATGCCCAGCGTTCCGAGCGTGGCCAGTCGCACCGGCAGCGCCCGGCGGCGCCGTAGCCGGCTCGCGGCCCTGGCTTCGGTGATCCACTGCCTCGTCTCCCGTACCCAGGTCGGTGCGTTGGGGTCGGCGGGCGTTGCGTCGCCTGCCTTGGCCAGGTTGACTGTCGCGCTGCCGGGGGGCGGGTCGAGCGGCGGGGCATCGCCGGCACGGCCGCGCCGGCCGAAGATTGCGACGAGCACGATCACGATCACCATGACGGGGAAGACCGGCCCTGGGGCCCACCAGCTGAATGCCACGCCCCACAGCACGAGCCCGGCGACGGCGGCGACCAGCCACACCGGCACCTGCCGCCGGCGCAGTTCGCCGATGAAGCGGTCGATCGGGGCGTTCGTGGTGCCCTGCTCGGGGATCGCGGCCCACGCCACGACATAGGCCAGGACCCCGGCGCCGCCGAAGAAGGCCGCGGTGGCGAACAGGACGCGGAACAGCACCGGGTCGACGCCAAAGTACTCGCCCAGGCCGCCGGAGACGCCGGCCCCGACCCGGTCGGTGCGACTGCGGCGCAGGACTCGAGCGGATGGTGGCGCAGCCGTGGGCGGGGGGAAGCCGCTGGATTCGTCAGTCGTAGTCATGGCGATAACAGTGTCGCGCGGATGCCGTCGCGGCATCGGGTGCTGCCCTGATCCTGACCCTGACTTATTCACTCAGGGCAGCACCTGATGTCCGGACGCTCCGCGTACGGGGATCATGGAGCCGTGACCACCGCCGTCCGTACGACCAACCGGCTGTTCCGGCAACCCGGTTCGTGGCGACCGGCGGGCGTGGCGGCGGGCATCGCCGGGCACATCGGCGTTCCGGTTCGCCTGGTCCGGCTGGGCTTCATCGCGCTGGCCGCCGCTGGGGGCCTCGGTGTCGCCCTGTACGGCGCGTACTGGATTGTTCTGCCGCCCGCGCCGGACGCACGACCGAGCCGAATTCCGCAATGGCTGGAATATTCGCTGGCCGCGCTCGCGGCAGTGGTCGCCATCGGCGGCGTCGCCTACGCCATGCCACTGAGCGGGGTGTTCACGCCGACCCTGCTGGCCTGTCTCGGTGGCGCCTTGATCTGGCGGCAGGCCACCGAGCCCGAACGGGACCGGTGGCGCCGCCTGTCGCGCACGTCCCTGTCCGCGGACCACGAGGAGCGGACCGGCCGCATCCGGCTGGCCGCCGGCGCCGCGCTGGTCGTGGCCGGTGGCGGGATCGTGCTGGCCCGGGCCAACTTTTCGGCGATTCGCGACGGTCTGCTGGCGGTCGTGGTGACCGTGGTCGGGATGGCCCTGCTCACCGGGCCGTGGTGGATGCGGATGATGACCCAGCTGACGGTCGAGCGCAGCGAGCGCATCCGGTCGCAGGAACGCGCCGACATCGCGGCACACCTGCACGACTCGGTGCTGCAGACCCTGGCCCTGATCCAGCGCAACTCCGGCTCCCCCCGCGAGGTCACCCGGCTGGCCCGCGGGCAGGAACGGGAGCTGCGCTCGCTGCTGTACGGCTCGCGCACCGCGTCCGGGCAGTTGGCCGACGAACTACGCCAGGCCGCGGGCGAGGTCGAGGACGACTACGCGATCTCCGTCGAGACCGTCGTGGTGGGTGACGCGGCCCTCGACGACGGGCTGGCCGCGGCTGCCGCGGCGGCGCGTGAGGCGCTGGTCAACGCGGCCAAGCACGCTGGCGTCACCGAGGTGTCGCTTTATGCCGAGGTCGAGCCGGACGCGGTCAGCATCTTCATCAAGGACCGCGGCGTCGGGTTCGACCTGGACGCTGTGGCCCCAGACCGCCAAGGGGTGCGCGGGTCGATCATCGGCCGCATCGAGCGCCACGGCGGGGACGTCAAGCTGCGCAGCCAGCCGGGCGGCGGCACCGAAGTAGAGATCAGGATGCCGCTGTGATGAGCCCCCGCTCGAAGAACCGGGTAGACCGACGGCGCGCCGACCGAGTGCGCGCCCGAGCGTGCGAGTGGCGGGCCGCGAGGTCCGCTCCGCTGAGGCAACCATGAATACTCGAGTATTGCTTGTCGACGATCACGCGATGTTCCGTTCGGGAGTGCGCGCCGAGCTTGGCGACCGGGTCGACGTCGTCGGCGAGGCCGGAACGCCCGCCGAGGCCATCGCCGCCATCCGGTCCAGCCGGCCCGAGGTCGTCCTGCTGGACGTGCACATGCCTGAGGGCGGTGGGCTGGCCGTGATCGAGGTGATCGCGCCGGAGCTGCCCGACGTCAGATTCCTGGCCCTGTCGGTGTCCGACGCGGCCGAGGACGTGATCGCGCTGATCCGGGCCGGCGCCCGCGGCTACGTCACCAAGACGATCTCGGCCGACGACCTGGCTGATGCGATCACCCGGGTGGCCGGAGGCGACGTGGTGTTCAGCCCGCTGCTGGCGGGGTTCGTGCTGGACGCGTTCCGTGATTCGCCGGTCGCCCCGACCGTCGATCCGAACTTCGACCAGCTGACGCCGCGCGAGCGGGAGGTGATGCGGCTGCTGGCCCGGGGCTACGCCTACAAGGAGATCGCGGCCGAACTGTTCATCTCGATCAAGACGGTGGAGACGCATGCCTCCAACGTGCTGCGCAAGCTGCAGCTGTCCAGCCGGCACCAGCTGACGCGCTGGGCCGCCGACCGCCGCATGCTCTGACCGACTCCGACTTTGACCCCGGGATCGCTGCATTTTGGCCGCCCGAGCGACGCTGGCGGGGTCAAAGTCGAGGGTCAGCGGGAGCCGCGGCAGACCTGCAGGACGGCGTCGGCCAGTTGCGGGCCGTTCGGACCCAGGCCGGCGCGGTAGGTGTCGAGGATGACCCGCTCGCGGCCCAGCTCGACGCGCGTCCCGCCGGCGTTCATGCGGGCGGCCTGGATGCGGGCGGAGAGGCGGGCCCGTTCGGCGACGAGCCGCACGATGGCGGCATCCAGCGAGTCGATCTGGCCGCGCAGGGTGGGCACGGCGTCGTCGACGATCTGGGTGGTGTCCGGCTCAGTGGTCATGGCGCTCATCGGGATCCCTTTCGATGACGGCCCGGTCACGAGTCCAGGAACGGCGAAACGCCCCGGGACTCGCGGCCCGGGGCGTCGGTTTGGTTGATTGATCAGCCAGAAACGACGGGCACCGAGGCGCGGTACCCGTAGAAAAACTCGTACGACTGGCAGAACATGCCGCCATCGTGACACGGACGGCCACGCCACGTCCACCCCGGCCACGAGCGTTCGCGGGTGCGTTGCGGCGCAGTAGTGCGCCATACCGCACCACTCACCGCAAACCGCAGGCCGCAACGGGGCAGCGTCGCCCCCCGGGCCGGTGACAGGTGGTCCACGTAGGCTGGCAATTGATATGAGCTCAGACGTCGACAGCCTTGTCGGTCCGCCGTCGGAACCGGCCCCGCAGCGGCCGCGCACCCGACTGGCAGTCGACCCGGCCACCTTGCTCGACGGCCTCAATCCACAGCAGCGCGCGGCGGTCGTGCACCACGGCGGGCCGCTGCTGATCGTCGCCGGGGCGGGCTCGGGCAAGACCCGCGTGCTGACCCACCGTGTCGCCTACCTGCTCGCCGAGCGCGGCGCCCAGCCGGGCGAGATCCTGGCGATCACATTCACCAACAAGGCCGCCGGCGAGATGAAGGAGCGCGTCGCCGCGCTTGTCGGGCCGCGCGCGAAGGCGATGTGGGTGAGCACGTTCCACTCGATGTGCGTGCGCATCCTGCGCGCCGAGGCCAAGACGCTGGGCTTCACGTCGTCGTTCTCGATCTATGACGCCGATGACTCCAGGCGGCTGATGACCATGGTCGGCCGCGAACTCGACCTCGACCCCAAGCGCTACCCGGCTCGCTCGCTCTCGGCGCAGATCAGCAACCTCAAGAACGAGCTGGTCACCCCCGAGGCGTGGGCCGACCAGGCCAGCAATGCCCACGAGAAAGTGCTGGCCGAGGGCTACCTGCGCTACCAGGCCCGTTTGCGGGAGGCGCACGCGCTGGATTTCGACGACCTCATCATGGCCACAGTGGGGCTGCTGCAGAACCACGCCGAGGTCGCCGAGCACTACCGGCGGCGGTTCCGGCATGTCCTGGTCGATGAGTACCAGGACACGAACCACGCCCAATACGTCCTGGTGCGCGAACTCACCCGGGCCGTCGGCGACGCCCCGCCGGCCGAGCTTGCCGTGGTCGGCGACGCCGACCAGTCCATCTACGCCTTCCGCGGCGCCAGCATCCGCAACATTCTCGAGTTCGAGCACGACTACCCCGACGCGACGACGATCCTGCTCGAGCAGAACTATCGCTCAACGCAAACGATCCTGTCGGCCGCCAATGCCGTCATCGCGCGCAACCCGGACCGCCGACCGAAGAACCTGTGGTCCGAGGCGGGCGCGGGCGAGCAGATCACCGGCTACGTCGCCGAGAACGAGCACGACGAGGCGGCCTGGGTGGCCCAGCGCATCGACGAGTTGTCCGACGCGGGCGTCGCGGTGGCCTCCGACGTCGCGGTGTTCTACCGCACCAACGCCCAGTCCCGGGTGTTCGAGGAGGTCTTCATCCGGGTCGGCATGCCCTACAAGGTCGTCGGCGGTGTGCGCTTCTACGAGCGGCGCGAGATCCGCGATGCCCTGGCCTACCTGAGAGTGATCGCCAACCCCGACGACGTCGTCAGCCTGCGCCGCATCCTCAACACACCTCGCCGCGGCATCGGCGACCGCGCGGTCGCCTGCGTCACGGTGCTGGCTGAGCAGGACGGGATCTCGTTCGGCGCGGCGCTGGAGCGGGCCGACAGCGCCTACGGCCTGGCCGGCCGCTCGCTCAGCGCGATCCGCGACTTCACCGACCTGCTCACCTCGTTGCGGGCCGTCGCGGCAGGTCCGGACGGTACCCCCAGCTCGATCATCGAGGCCGTCCTCGACCGGACCGGTTACCTGCGTGAGCTCGAAGCGAGTAAGGACCCGCAGGACGAGGGCCGCGTCGACAACCTGCGCGAACTCGTCAGCGTCACCCGCGAGTTCGAGGAGCAACGCGCCGGCACCGACGAGGCGACGTCGCTCGTGGCCTTCCTCGAGCAGGTGTCGCTGATCGCCGATGCTGATGCGGTCCCCGATGCCAGCGGCGGCGTCGTCACGCTGATGACGCTGCACACCGCGAAGGGCCTGGAGTTCCCGGTGGTCTTCGTGACGGGCTGGGAGGACGGGCAGTTCCCGCACTCGCGGGCGCTCGGCGACCCGGCGGAGCTCGCCGAGGAGCGTCGTCTCGCCTACGTAGGGATCACCAGGGCCCGGGAGCGGCTGTACGTGTCGCGGGCGTTGGTTCGCTCAGCGTGGGGCCAGCCGATCGCGAACCCGGAGTCGAGGTTCCTGCAGGAGATTCCGGCCGAGCTGGTGGAGTGGCGGCGGGTGGAGCCGATGCGTTCCGGCGGCGGCTGGGCGGGAGGAGGCCGGAGCACGGGGGCCGACTCCGCCCAGGCCGGTCTGGCTGCCCGGGGCATGCGCTCGACCGGTTTTCGGGGCTGGCAGGGCGGGAGCAAGGGCACCGCAGGTCTGGTCGTGGAGGTCGGGGACCGGGTCAGCCACGACCGCTACGGGCTCGGGACGGTCACGGCTACAAGCGGATCCGGGGCGCGGGCCACGGCCACGATCGACTTCGGCACGGCCGGGACGGTGCGTCTCATGCTGATCGGCAGCGTGCCGATGGTGAAGCTGTAGCGCAGCGTGCGGCTGCGCGTCAGGTGAGGTGGATGCCCCGGGCGGCCAGCCACGGGAGGGGATCCACCTTCTCGGTGCCACCCAGCCACACCTCGAAGTGCAGGTGCGGTCCGGTGGACTGGCCGCGGTTGCCCATGGTGGCGATCTCCTGGCCGGCCTTGACGCTGTCGCCCTTGTGGGCCACGAAGCTGTCGACGTGGCCGTAGACGGTGACCGTGCCGTCGTCGAGGCGGACCCGGACCCACTGTCCGAACCCCTCGGCGGGGCCGGCGTCGATGACCGTGCCGTCGCCCACGGAGACGATGGGCGTGCCGATCGCGTTCGCGATGTCGTCGCCTCCGTGGAACGTGCCCCAGC
>JALYVG010000095.1 GCA_030853345.1 Actinomycetota bacterium
GCTTCGTCGTCCGCTCGCAGAGCATTCACCGCATCCAGGAAAGCCAGGCCCTGCTCGGCTATCAACTCTGGGCGACGGTGCAGCAACACCTGATGCCGCCCGCTTCGAAGCCCCACCGACGAGGAGACAGCACATGACCTCTCACGCAGGCACTCGCCCGGCCACGGCGGAGGAGCGCGAGGACCGGGTGCTCGAACGGATCACCGCATTCCGCAAGCGGCGCCCACGGCTCATCGACGAGGTCATCACGCTGGCCCATGGCGCGGGCGGCAAGTCCTCGGCCGCACTGGTCGACGCGGTGTTCCTGGAGGCGTTCCGCAACCCCGAGCTCGAGCAGATGGGTGACGGCGCAGTGCTGACCCTGCCCTCGGGGGAGCGGCTGGCCTTCAGCACCGACTCATTCGTCGTGTCGCCGCTGCAGTTTCCGGGTGGCTCGATCGGGCATCTCGCCGTTCACGGCACGATCAACGACCTGGCCGTCAGCGGCGCGAAGCCACAGTGGCTCTCGGCTGCCTTCGTGATCCAGGAGGGCTTCCCGATCGCCACGCTGAAGGACATTGTCGCTGACATGGCGACGGCGGCCCGCGAGGCAGGCGTGTCGCTGGTCACCGGCGACACGAAGGTGGTGCCCAAAGGCGCCGCCGACGGCCTGTACATCACCACGGCCGGCGTCGGCGTGATCCCGGCCGGCCGCGAGCTGTCGGCAGAGCAGGTCCGTCCGGGCGACAGGCTCGTGCTGTCCGGGACCCTCGGCGATCACGGCATGGCGGTGATGATGGCTCGCGGCGACATGGGCATCGACGCCGACATCCACTCCGACACCGCGCCGGTGCACGAACTCGTCGACCTGGTGCTCGCCGCGGCGCCTGGCACGCGCTGGATGCGCGATCCCACCCGCGGCGGGCTCGGCACGATCTGCAACGAGCTGGCCCAGGACAGCGGGCTGGCGGTCATCCTCGACGAAGCGTCGCTGCCGGTGCTACCCATGGTCCTGGGCGCCTGCGACATGCTCGGCATCGACCCGCTCTACGTCGCCAACGAGGGCAAGTTCGTGGCGGTCGTACCGCCGGACGAGGCCGAGGCAGCTGTCGCGGCGTTGCGTAGCCACCCGCTCGGTGCGGCTGCGGTCATCGTCGGCGAGATCGTCGAACAACCTGAGGGCGTTGTCGCACTGCGGACCGCCTTCGGCGGCAGCCGGATCGTCGACATGCTCGTCGGTGACCCGCTGCCGCGAATCTGCTGAGACGTCCATCCCCAGCGAAAGGAATCGATATGTGTCTCGGGATACCAGGTCAGGTCGTCGAGGTCACCGACGAGGCTGGCCGCCTGGCCAAGGTGGACGTGAACGGCGTCCAGCGCATCATCAGCATCCGCCTGCTCGACGGGCAGCCGCTCGATCCGGGGGACTGGGTGCTCGTCCACGTCGGGTTCGCGATGGCCCGCATCGACCAGCACGAGGCCGACCTCACGCTGGCCGCCGTCAAACAGATGGGCCAGTCGTACTACGACGAGGTCGAAGCGTTCAACTCCACTGCGATCGTCTAGGGAGAGCCTGATGAAGTTCGTTGACGAATTCCGCGATCCGGCGGCGGCGCGCGCGCTGGTTTCCTCGATTCGCGACCTCGCCGCCGGCGGCGGTGAGAACGGCGACGTGTTCAAGTTCATGGAGGTGTGCGGCGGGCACACCCACACCATTTACCGGCACGGCATCGAGCACCTGCTGCCGCCGACGGTGGAACTGGTCCACGGGCCGGGCTGCCCGGTGTGCGTCATCCCGATGGGCCGCGTCGACGACGCGATGTGGCTGGCCGAGAAGCCGGGCACGATCTTCACCTCTTTCGGCGACATGATGCGGGTGCCCGGCAGCCGCGGCAGCCTGCTCGAGGCCAAGGCGCGCGGCGCCGACGTCCGGTTCGTGTACTCGCCGTTGGACTCGCTGCGCATCGCGATCGAGAACCCGGACAAGCACGTCGTGTTCTTCGCGGTCGGGTTCGAGACGACCGCGCCGTCGACTGCCGTCACGCTGGTGCGGGCCAAGGATCTCGGCGTCAAGAACTTCAGCGTGTTCTGTAACCACGTCACGATCGTGCCGCCGATCAAGGCGATCCTCGAATCGCCGGATCTGCGGCTCGACGGCTTCCTCGGCCCGGGCCACGTCTCGACGGTCGTCGGCAATCGCCCGTACCGGTTCGTGCCCGAGGTGTACGGCAAACCTCTCGTCACTGCCGGGTTCGAGCCGCTCGACATCCTGGCGGCGCTGGAGATGCTGTTGCGCCAGATCCGTGAGGGCCGCTGCGAGGTCGAGAACCAGTACACGCGCGTCGTGCGGGACGAGGGGAACCCCCGGGCGTTGGCGCTGCTCGCGGAGGTGTTCGAGCTGCGGCCCCATTTCGAGTGGCGCGGCCTCGGCTTCATCTCCCAGAGCGGCCTCAAGTTGCGGCCGGAATTCGCCGACTACGACGCTGAGCTGCGCTACGAGATCCCGGGAGTG
>JALYVG010000108.1 GCA_030853345.1 Actinomycetota bacterium
CGGCGGTCACGTAGCGCGGCAGCCCAGCCAGGTCGCGATGCGCGGTGACGTCGCGCCAGCAACCGAGTTCGCCGAGCAGCCGGGGCAGCGCCACCCCGTGCGTGTCGTCGTGCTCGATCGCCACGACTCCCCCGGGCCGCAACAGTTGCCCCGCCCGGGCAATCACCGCAGGCATCAATCCCAGTCCGTCCGCGCCGGCGAAGACCGCGTCGTCGGGATCGGCCCGAACCTCGGGTGGGACGGACTGCGCCGTGCGGACGTAGGGCGGGTTGCACACGACGGCATCGACCTTCGCGCGCAACTCGAGGAGCAGATCGGGATCGCGCACATCGGCGGCCACGACCTGGACCGCAGTATCGGCTGTGTTGCGACGCAGCCAGTGCAGCGCCGCCGGTGCGTTCTCGACGGCATACGCGCGAACACCGGGCACCTCGTCGGCCACAGCCAGCGCCAGCGCGCCCGAGCCCGCGCACAGGTCGACCAACGTCGCCCCGGCGAGGGTTCGCAGCGTCGGCAGGACCGCGTCGACGAGCAGTTCGGTCTCGGGTCGCGGCACGAAGACACCCACGCCCACCGCCACCTCGAGGTGCCGGAACGGGGCGTGCCCGACGATGTGCTGCAGTGGCTCGCGCAGCACCCGTCGGGCCAGCGCGGTGGCGAAGGCCGACTCGGCCGCCGTCGGGACGGTCTCGACCAGCAGCAACCGGGAGCGCTCGACGCCCAGGCTGTGCGCGAGAAGCAGCTCAGCGTCCACCCGCGCGGACTCGATTCCGGCCGCGCCCAGCAGCGCGGTCGCGGCACTGAGCAAGGCGCGCACCGAGGTCATAGCGGCGGTTACTCGCTGTCGGTGCCGGCGAGCAGGGCGTCGTTGTCAGCGCGGGTCAGCGCGTCGATCACGTCGTCGAGGGCGCCGTCGAGCACCTGGTCGAGGTTGTAGGCCTTGAATCCGACCCGGTGGTCGCTGATGCGGTTCTCGGCGAAGTTGTAGGTGCGTACCCGCTCGGAGCGGTCGACCGTGCGCACCTGCGAGCGGCGGGCGTCCGAGGCCGCCGATTGGGCCTGATCCTGCGCCGCGGCGAGCAGTCGGGCGCGCAGCACGCGCAGCCCCGCCTCGCGGTTTTGCAGCTGGCTCTTCTCGTTCTGCATCGAGACGACAGTGCCCGTCGGCAGGTGGGTGATACGCACGGCGGAGTCGGTGGTGTTGACGCTCTGCCCGCCGGGGCCGGACGAGCGGAAAACGTCGATGCGCAGGTCGTTGGGATCGATGTCGACCTCGACCTCCTCGGCTTCGGGCAGGACGAGCACTCCGGCGGCCGACGTGTGGATCCGGCCCTGGGACTCGGTGGCCGGCACCCGCTGCACCCGGTGTACGCCCCCCTCGTACTTCAGCCGCGCCCAGACCGTGCTGTCAACCTTGCGCGAGCGGACCGCGATCGTCGCAGACTTCACGCCGCCGAGATCGGTCGGTTCCTCGTCGAGGGTCTCCGTCGTCCAGCCCTGCCGTTCGGCGTAGCGCAGGTACATCCGCAGCAGGTCCGCGGCGAACAGGGCCGACTCGTCGCCACCCTCACCGGCCTTGACCTCGAGGATGACGTCCTTGCCGTCGTTGGGGTCCTTCGGCAGCAGCAGCTCCCGCAGCCGCCCCTCGAGCTCACCCACCCGCGCGGTCATCGATTCAACCTCGCCGGCAAAGCCCGGGTCCTCGGCGACGAGCTCGCGGGCAGCGCCAAGGTCGCCGTGGACGGTCTGCAGCTCATTGGCCGCAGCGATGATCGGGGCCAGCTCGGCGAAGCGCCGGCCCAGCGTGCGGGCCCGGCCCTGGTCGGCGTGGACGGCCGGATCGGACAGCGCCTTCTCGACCTCGGCGTACTCGACCTGCAGCTCGGACAGCTTGCCCGTCTCGATTGGCCTGCTCATCAATCCTCGTCCCGGTCGATCGTGCAACTGACGTGCGGTCTCCGGCCGCACCGAGTCGCACGATCGGGGGCAGACGAAACGGCGCCCGCCCCCGCACCACAATGGGTACGGGCCACGAGCGCCGTTCGGGTGGCTAGCTGTCTGTCTGTGAGTTCCGGACGCGCTTGCCGAAGCGCTTCTCGAACTTGTCGACGCGGCCGCCGACGTCCATGATCTTCTGCTTGCCCGTGTAGAACGGGTGGCAGGCCGAGCACACGTCAGCGTGCAGTTGGCCTGACTTCG
>JALYVG010000111.1 GCA_030853345.1 Actinomycetota bacterium
TCCTGCTGGGACCTGGCCTGGACGACCCGGAACTGACGCAGCTGTTGCTCTCGTTGGTGGCCGAGGAACTGCCGCCCCACGTGCCGGTCGTCCTCGACGCGTTCGCGCTGGGTGCCGTCCCCGAGCGCCCCGAGGCGGCCGCTATCTTGGCCGGCCGGGTGGTGCTGACGCCCAACCACAAGGAGGCCGCCCGGCTGCTCGAAACAGACATCGACGGCGACAGCGACGCCGTCGAGGTAGCCGGGTCCGTGGCCGAAAAGTGGCACGCGGTCGTCAGCTATCAAGGTGTGGTGGCCGAGCCCGACGGCCCGGTGCGCGCGGTGTCGACCGGTCACTCGGGACTGGGCACATCGGGCAGCGGCGATGTGCTGGCCGGCGCGGTCGCGGGCCTGCTGGCTCGCGGCGCCGACCCCATCCGGGCCGCGTGCTGGGGTACCTATCTGCACGCCGCAGCCGGTGACCGGCTGGCGGCCCGCGTGGGCCGGTTGGGTTTCCTGGCCCGCGAGTTGCTCGATGAGGTGCCCCTCGTCCTGACCGAACTGCAGGCTTGACCCTCTCAGGCCTCGTCGGGTGTGGCGGCGACGGGCTGGCCACCCCGCGTGCGCCGCTGGATCCGCTGGGTGTGGTGCCGCTCGACTCGGCCGTCGGCGCGCCCCGCACTCCTGACCAGGGTGCTGGCGTGTACAGCGGCCAGCGGGAGGGCGCCCGTCTCGGCGACGTCGGCGGCGATCTCGCGTAGCTTGCGGTGGGTGTGCTGACTGGCGGTGCGCAACTGCTCGAAGGCCTGTTCTGCGGTCACGTGATGGGTGGCCATGAGGATGCCGATGGCCTGGCCGATCTCACGGTTGGTCGTCAGTGCCTCCTCGAGGTTGCGGGCCCGGGTCAGCTGCTTCTGCAGCGCTGTGTCAAGGCTGTCCAGCCGCAGTCTGGCCGCGGCCTGATCCGCCAGCAGCCGGGCCACGAGAACGTCGGCTTCCGTGGGCCTGATGGGGTCGTTCCAGGTACAGGTGATCGTGCCAACGACCGGTGGTTCGCCGGCCGCCAGCTCGGTGTGGACCCCGATGATGATCCGGCCAGGGAAACTACGGTGCCGGGCGTGGCCGTCGAGGCTCACCGCGTCACCGGCGCCGTCGCCCGACGGCGCGCCGTCGGGCGGGAAGCTCGCACTCAGGCCGTTCGCGCCGTCGGCGGTGAGGTCGACGTGCAGTCCGTCGCAGAAGGTGGGCACGCACGCCGCGGCCAGATCGGTGAACAGGTCCACAGCATCGACCGAGTGGAGGTCGGGGGGGCGCAAGGCCGCGCCGTTACCGGAGCCCGTTGCGTTCGGGAGGCGGGCAGGATCGGGTCCGTCAGCGGCCCGCTGACCTTGGCTTGGCTCACTCATGGCGTCGCTCCGACACGGCATCGGGGCTGCTGGGGCGCAAAGCGGGTTGCCACCAGGGACCGCAGGAAGGCGCGGCCAGGCTGTTTTTCCAACCAACACAAACCCTACTCCGCCTCCCTTCGAAGGCAAGCGAACCGCAGATCCCTGGCCACTCGGATCTGCCGCCGCATGCGACTGGCTGCTCATTCAGGTAATTTGCGCGTCGTCGAACTCGCCGCAGGGGAAGCCACAGTCGGCGCCGTACAGTAAACGTGTCGCGGGGTTCTTCGCGCGCACTGACGATCCTGACGTGTGCCGTCCTACGGAGTACTAATCGCTGGGCCACGCCCAGGTCAGGCCGCGCGATATGGACTCGTTCGATGATTTCGAAGCACGCACGATGGATGCCAGCGCGCTGCAGGAGCTGTTGCTGCGCACCGAGACGCTCGAGGACTTCCTCGGCGAAGTGGCCTCGCGCGCGGCCCGCGAGACCGATCACCGGTGCGGCATCACCGTCCGCGGGGAACACGGCCATCCGTACACGGCGGCCTGCAGCGACGACCTGACCCGTGAACTGGACGAACTGCAGTACGTGGTGGGCGAGGGACCGTGCCTGGAGGCCCTCGAGAGCGCAGTTCCGGTGTTCGTCACCGACATGGCTAGCGAGTCGCGCTGGGCGCCCTATCCGGAGCGCGCTGCAGCGATCGGCGCCCGCTCGTCGATGTCCTACCCGCTGATCAGCGCCGACGGTGCGATAGGCGCGCTGAACCTGTACGCGTTCGAGCCCCTCGCACCCGGGCCGGCCATGCAGGCCAGGGCGGCCCACATCGCGGACCACGCTGCCGGCGCGGTCGCCATCGCGGTCCGGCTCGCCGAGCACAGCAAGGCGATCGACAATCTGCACACCGCGCTGACCTCGCGCAGCACCATCGACCAGGCGATCGGGATCCTGATGGCCGAGCAGCACTGCGATGCGCGCGCGGCCTTCGCGCTGCTGCGGCAGGCTTCACAGGGACGCAACATCAAACTTCGCGCCGTAGCGGCCGGAATCGTTGCCGCCGTCGAGCGAGGCTCCTTAGGCGAGCGCCGCGGCCGGTACTAACCGCGCAACGCCGGCAGCAACTCGCGCTCGGCCCAGTCGAGGAACGCCGTCTGCGTGTCCCCGCCGATCTGCAGGACCGCGACGTCGGTGAACCCGGCAGTCACGAAGGACTGCACGGCCTCGACGTGTGCGTCCAGGTCCGGTCCGCAGGGGAGGGCACCGGCGACGTCTTCCGGACGCACGAACTGGCTCGCCGCCGCGAAGCCGGCGGTGCCCGGTATCTCGGCGTTGACCTTCCAGCCACTGGCGAACCAGCGGAACTGGTCGTGCGCCCGCTCGGTCGCCTTCGCCGCCGAGGGGTCCCAACAGATCGGCACCTGACCGACCCGCGGCTTGCCTGCTCCACCCACCGCGTCGAAGCCGGCGGTGAGCTCCCGCTTGGGCTCGACGGCGATCAGCACGTCTGCGTACTTGCCTGCAAGCGCGAGTGACTGCGCACCGGAAACGGCCACCCCGACGGCCGGGGGCGGCGAGCCCACATCCCACAGCTTGGCCGAGTCGACCCGGAAGTGTTGACCGGCGAAGTTCAGGTACTCGCCGGCGAACAGCGCCCGGATGATCTGCAACGCCTCGTCGAACATCTCCTGCCGCACGTTCGCAGGCGGCCAGCCGCGCCCGACCACATGCTCGTTGAGGTTCTCGCCCGACCCGAGGCCCAGGGTGAACCGCCCGTCGCTGAGCAGGCCCACTGTGGCGGCCTGCTGGGCGACGACGGCAGGGTGGTAACGCATCGTCGGGCAGGTGACGTAGCTCATGAGTCGCATCTGATCGGTGACGTGCGCGACCGCGCCCAGGATCGCCCAGGCATTCGGCGCGTGACCCTGGCTGTCCAGCCAGGGAAAATAGTGGTCGCTGATCACCGCGAAGTCGAAGCCGGCCTCTTCGGCGCGGGCGGCGTCACGCACCAATTCACGGGGACCGGACTGTTCGCACATGAGGGTGTACCCGATTCGGACCATGGCCGCGTCCTACCCACACCGGCGCGGCACCAACCGGCGCCGTCGGGCCTGGGCAGTAGGTTCTCGGTGTGCAAATGCATGTCGCCCGCACCGCGCGCACGCGCTCGGCCAGCCAGCCGCCGGGCGTTGGCTGAGCGGATGCCACGGCGCAACCGCCTGCGGGCGCACCCGAGTGAAACAATCCGTCCCATGGTGTCGACCGAAGCGCAGCCCGATGCTGCCCGGGCCCCGTCGACCCGTCGGTTCACCGGCCTGCTGCCGCACCGGATGCTGCATTGGCGCCGGCCCGTCTGGTGGCAGGAATTGGGGATCGTCGCGCTGGGCTACGTGCTGTACACGATGGGTCGCAACTCCGTGCCAGAGCAGGAGTCCATCGCCTTTCGGCATGGACGCAGCGTGCAGCACCTGCAGGACTACCTGCACCTGAACTTCGAGCTGTCGGTGAACCACTTCGTGGCCGCCCGAGAGTGGCTCGCCCAGGGCATGGACTACTACTACGCGACGCTGCACTTCATCGTCACGATCGGCGTCCTCGTGTGGCTGTTCGTCAAGCGGCCACATGTCTACCGCGGCGCTCGGACGGTCATCTTCGCCACGTCCCTCTTGGGCCTGTTGGGCTTCTACCTGTACCCGCTCGCCCCGCCCCGGCTGCTGACGCAGTACGACTACATCGACACCGTCGTTGTCTTCCACACCTGGGGCTCGCTGGCCGACCCGCAGATCGCGGAGCACTCCAATCAGTACGCCGCGATGCCCAGCCTGCACATCGCCTGGGCGATGTGGGCCGGAATCGCGCTGTTCCAGTGCGCCAAGCCGCTGGGGGTCCGGGTGTTCGGCCTGCTCTATCCGTGGCTCACGCTGATGGTCATCGTCGGTACGGCGAATCACTTCGTGATCGACGCGGTCGGTGGCGCCGCCATCGTCGGGGCGGGCTTCGGCATCCAGTGGCTGCTGTCCGGGCGCGGCGCCTTCACCCCGCCCACCGGTGCCCCGGATTTCGGCCTGCCCGATCCGCCGCTGCCGGGCCAGGGCTCGGGGCGCGCGCCCGCCAGGCCGCACCGCTAGGCGTAGAACACCTCTTCCACGACCCGCCGGGCCCGCCGCGCGGTGCGGCGGTAGTCGTCAACGACCTGACCCGGGTCGAATCCCGGCGGATAGCCCATGGCCCGTCCCAGCGCGATCAGCGCGACCCCCTGGTGCGGCACCTGGTCCTGGGCGCGGTCCCGCACCAGCATCAACGCGTTGCGGACGTGTGTGGCCAGCCGCCAGGATGCGACGAGTGCGCCTGCCTGGTCCTCGGTGATGAGGCCGGCCCGGGCCGCCGCGCGCAGCGCGTCCAATGTCCGCGTCGTTCGCAACCCGGCGACCTCGTGGCCGTGGGACAACTGCAGGAGCTGCACGGTCCACTCAATGTCGGCCAGGCCACCGCGGCCCAGCTTGGTGTGCGTGGCCGGGTCCGCACCCCGAGGCAGCCGCTCGCTGTCCACGCGCGCCTTGAGGCGCCGGATCTCGACCAGGTCGGCCGCGCTCACCCCGCCGGCCGGGTAGCGCACCGGGTCGATCATCGCGATGAACTGCTCCCCCAGGTCCTCGTCACCGGCGGCGAAGCGGGCCCGCAGCAGCGCCTGTGCCTCCCACGCCGAGGACCACCGGGCGTAGTAGGAGGCGTAGGAGGCCAGCGAGCGCACCAGTGGACCGTTGCGGCCCTCCGGTCTCAGGTCGGCATCTACCCCGAGCGGAGGGTCGTTCGACGACGGCGAGTCCAGCAGGGCGCGCAGCCGGCCGGCGACGTCGTGCGCCACCCGCGCGGCCTGTTCCTCGGTCGGGCCGGTGCCGGTGGAGTCGTAGACGAACATCACGTCCGCGTCCGAACCGTAGCTTGATTCCGCGCCGCCGAGCCGGCCCATCGCGATGACGGCGAACCGGATCGGCAGCCGCGCCCCGCCGAGATCGGCGGCGACGGCCTTGACGGCCACGCGCAGCGCCACGTCGAGGGTGGCCTGGGTGGTCGCGCTGATCGCCTGGCAGACGTCACCGACCTCGAGTAGGTCGAGCAGGTCGGCGAACGCCGTGCGCAGCAGTTCCTGGCGGCGGATGCCCCGGATCACCGTAACCGCGGCGGCCGGGTCATCCTGGCGAGCGGCGGATTCGGCCATCGCGGCCACGATGTCCTCCAGTGCGCGGGGCACCAATTCGGCGTCGGCCGCCAGCATCTGCAGCGCCTCGGGCGCGCGGCCGAGCATGCGGCCGATGTATCGGCTGGTGCCGAGGAGGTAGGCCAGTCGCGAGGCAACCGCTCCCTCGTCACGCAGCAGGCGCAGGTACCACGGCGTGGTGCCCAGCTGGTCGGACACCTGCCG
The DNA here is from genome assembly GCA_030853345.1 of Actinomycetota bacterium. Taxonomy (GTDB): domain Bacteria; phylum Actinomycetota; class Actinomycetes; order Mycobacteriales; family Jatrophihabitantaceae; genus QHCC01. The sequence goes on from JALYVG010000111.1 coordinate 5,785, forward strand.
GTAGGCCAGCAGTCCGTGATCCGGGTCGGGCGCGTCGGCGAAGTCCGACAACAGCACCGGAAGCAGCGCCTTCTGCACGGTCGCCCGCCGGGACAACCCGGCGGTGAGCGACTCGATGTGGCGCAATGCGGCGGCGGGGTCGGCGAAGCCGAGCGCGGCCAATCGGCGGCCGGCCTCGGCCGGGGTGAGTCGCAGCCCCACGGCCGGCACCCGCGCCACCGCCTCGAGCAGCGGCCGGTAGAACAGCTTCTCGTGCAGCCGGCGGACCTCGCGCGCGTGCAGGGTCCACTCCGCCTCCCACACCGCGCGGGCATCGCCCCGGGCATCGGGCCGGTAGCCCATCGCACGGCCGAGCCAGGACTGCGCGCTCGCCTCCTCGGGCACCAGGTGGGTGCGCCGCAGGCGCCGCAGCTGCAGGCGGTGCTCGGTCGCACGCAGGAAGCGGTAGGCGTCGATCAGGCTGACGGCGTCGTCGCGGCCGACGTAGCCGCCGTCGCGCAGCGCCTCCAGCGCCGGCAGGGTGGCGGTAACCCGCAGCGTCTCGTCGCCGCGGCCGTGCACGAGCTGCAAGAGCTGGACGGCGAACTCTACATCGCGCAGGCCGCCGCGGCCGAGCTTGATCTCCCGCTGGGCTACCGCAACCGGCAGCTGCGCGACGACCCGGCGTCGCATGCCCTGCACGTCGGAGACGAAGTCGGGGCGTTCGGCGGCGGTCCAAACCAGCGGCGCCATAGCCTGCTGGTAGCCAGCGCCGAGCTCGAGGTCCCCGGCCACCGGACGGGCCTTGAGCAGCGCTTGGAACTCCCAGGTGCTCGCCCACCGCTTGTAGTACGCCTCGTGGCTGGCCAGGGTACGAACGAGCGGGCCGTCCTTGCCCTCGGGTCGTAGCGCCGCGTCGACCTCCCATGCCACGGCGTGGCAGATTCGCATCGTCTCTCCGGCCAGGGTGGTCGCGACGGCCAGCGCGCGCTCGTTGTCGCCCTCGTCCCCGTCGACCTCACCGGCTTCGGCCACGAACACCACGTCGACGTCGGAGACGTAGTTCAGCTCGCGTCCCCCGGCCTTGCCCATTGCGACGATCGCGATCCGGCAGGGTTCAGCCTCCGGCGGCAGCCCGGCAGCCGCCACGGCCAGGCCGGCCTGCAGGGTGTACCCGGCCAGGTCGGCCAGCTCCTCGGTGACGTTGCGAAGGTCGAGGTCACCGGCCAGGTCGCGTCCGGCGATGGCCACCAGTTCACGACGGTAGGCGTCGCGCAGCGCGGTGACGGCGTCGACGCCGGTGCGCTGGGCCCGAACACCGGCCGTGCCGGTGACCGGCCGGGCGGCGTCGGCCCCGATGGCGGCGGCCAGCCGGGCCGCTGTGCCCGCTGGGTCGTGTGCGCCCACGAGGGTTTGCCAGTGCGTGGGATGGGCGATGAGATGCTCGGCCAGCGCTGAGGACACGCCCAGCAGGCTGATGAGGCGGCTGCGCAGCTCCTTGCTTGCCATGATCGCGTCCCGCAGCGCCGCGCCCTCGGTTTGTGCCACGATCGCGCCCAGCGCGCTCAGGGCGGCGTCGGGGTCTGCACTGCGGCCGAGTGCGGCGACGACGGCCGCCGCGGCGTCGCTGGCGGGCGCGTCCGTCTCGGGGTCCCACCACAGCAGCGGCTCGGTGGACAGCAGTCGACCCGCAGCGGCGCCATCGGAAAAGGACAACCGGGCCAGCCTCAGGGCCAGCCTGCTGCCGCTGGCTTGCTCAGTCATGTCCCGGCTGCCGCAGGCCGGGCATCGGCAGCACGGCCGGGCCGCCGCGGGAGGCGCTCAGCTCCTCGGCCAGGGCGGCTCGGATCGCCGCCGCGTCGGTGATGGGCTCGGCGCTCGAGGTCGGGACCGCCCGCAGGAGGGCGACCGCCGCCGGGTCGCGTAGGACGTCGGCGAAGGCTGCGGCGAACGGCTGCCAGACCTCGGCCAGGTCCTCGTGCACCGCATCCGAACGGCTCAGCAGCAACTCGACGTCATAACCCTCGAGGTGGCGCGCGTCGGTCGCCGCCCATGCCCGCACCAGCTCGGGCGTCGTCTCGATGTGGAACTGGACGCCCCAGGCCAGGCGCCCGAGGCGAAAGGCCTGAATGTCACACCCCGGCGAACTGGCCAGCAATACCGCACCGGGCGGTAGCAGGTGGACCTCGTCGAAATGCCACTGGATGACATCGGGCGTGATCGGCACCGGGCCGAACAGCGGGTCGCCGGCGCAGGCGGCCCGTTTCGCGATCAGCTGCGCGCCGAACTCGGGACCTGCGGGGTTGGGCCCCACCCGGCCGCCGGCCGCGGTGGCGAGCAGTTGGGCGCCGAGACAAACGCCCAGTGTCGGCACCTCACGCGACACAGCATCACGCAACAGAGCGCGTACCTCGGGCAGCCACGGCGTGGCCGCATCATCGGTCGCGCTCATGCCACCGCCGAGTACCAGCAGCCCGGAACACCCGCTCAGATCGGCGGGCAGCGCCGCACCCTCGTATGGCCGGAGCACGTCGAGGTGCAGCCCGGCGGCGCTCAGCCAATCCCCCAGCCGGCCTACCGGGTCATCGGCGGCAGTCTGGATGACGAGCAGGCGCGGGGCGGTCACCCGGCCAGCCTAATGACCCGGCAGTGCCGCTCCTGGCCCCGCTGCGGTGAGCGTTTGCGCCGAATCAGAGAGAGGGCAGGTAGCGGCGCAGCTCGTAAGGGCTGACCTCGGCTCGGTACTCGATCCACTCCTCGCGCTTGTTGCGCAGGAAGAAGTCGAAGACGTGTTCGCCCAGAGTCTCGGCCACCAGTTCGGAGGACTCCATCGCGCGCAGCGCGTCGGCCAGGTTGTGCGGCAGCTCGCCGTAACCCAGCGCGCGGCGTTCGGCGTCAGACAGTGCCCAGACGTCGTCCTCGGCGCCGGGGGGCAGTTCGTAGTTCTCCTCGATGCCCTTCATGCCGGCCGCGAGCAGGACGGCGAAGGCGAGGTACGGATTGCACGCGCTGTCCGGCGAGCGCATTTCGACCCGGGTCGAGTTGGCCTTGCCCGGCTTGTACATCGGCACCCGGACGAGCGCGGAGCGGTTGGCGTGCCCCCAGCAGACGAACGTGGGAGCCTCGACCAGCTCACCGCGGGCCGAGTAGCCGAACAGGCGCTTGTAGGAGTTCACCCACTGGTTGGTGACGGCGGTGATCTCGCGGGCGTGGGTCAGGATGCCCGCGATGAAGGCCCGCGCGGTTTTGGACAGGTTCAACTCGTCGGACGGGTCGTGGAAGGCGTTGCGGTCGCCTTCGAACAGCGACAGGTGGGTGTGCATGCCACTGCCGGGCTGGTGCCCGAAGGGCTTGGGCATGAACGTCGCGTGCGCGCCGTGGGCGATCGCGACCTCTTTGATCACGTGCCGGAACGTCATGATGTTGTCGGCCATCGACAGCGCGTCGGCGTAACGCAGATCGATCTCCTGCTGGCCCGGTGCGACCTCGTGGTGGCTGAACTCGACGGAGATGCCCAGGCCCTCGAGTGCCCCCACTGCGGCGCGGCGGAAATCGTGCGCGCTGCCGTGGCTGGTCATGTCGAAATATCCGCCGTTGTCGATCGGCTCGGGCTCGGTGCCGTCGGTCGGGCGGTTCTTCAGCAGGAAGAACTCGATCTCTGGGTGGGTGTAGAACGTGAAGCCTCGTTCGGCCGCCTTGGACAGGGTGCGTCGCAGGACGTAGCGGGGGTCGGCCCACGACGGCGATCCGTCAGGCATCTGGATGTCGCAGAACATGCGGGCGGAGTCGACGGGCGAACCGTCGGGCTCGGGCAGGATCTGGAACGTCGCGGGGTCCGGTCGGGCGATCATGTCGGACTCGCTGGTCCGGGCGAACCCCTGGATCGCCGAGCCGTCGAAGCCGATGCCCTCCTCGAACGCGCCGTCGAGTTCGGCGGGTGCGACCGCGACGGACTTGAGCGTGCCCAGGACGTCGGTGAACCACAGCCGCACGAAGCGGATCTGGCGGTCCTCGAGTGTGCGCAGCACAAATTCCTGTTGGCGGTCCACGGCTCCCCAGTCTGGCCTCGTTCGGTTACCGCGAGGTTACGTGGTGCCCCCGGGTAAAGCTCAGTGCAGCGCGCTGCCCTTGACCCAACTCGCCCACGGTACGGTCCAGTCACCGTTCTGCCAGACCTGCAGTGCAGGACCGCCGGTGTTGAGAACCTGGACGACGTCTCCCGGGAGCGAGTTCTTGAAGTACCAGGTCGCGTTGTCGGTGTTCATGTTCAGGCAGCCGTGCGACACGTCGGTGTTGCCCTGCGCCCAGACGGTCGTGGTCAGCTCGTGCAGGTAGATGCCGTCGGTGCTGATCTTGGTCGCCCAGTAGACCTTCTCCGGTGCGTAGCCGGCGGGTGAGTTGGCCGGCAGGCCGTAGCTGTCGGAGGACATCGTCGCAGGGTTCTCGTGGCCCAGGACCGTGTACGTGCCCGGCATCGTCCACAGGGCGATCTTCAGACCGTTCTTGCCGTCGACATATCCACCGCGGCCCATCGAGGTGGCCATCGTGCGCACGAGCCGGTTGTCGAAGTAGACCTTCACGTTGTGCGTCTTGTCATCGGCGATCGCAACATGCTTGGCGCCGACCTTGAACGTGACACTGGCGTCGGCCTGGCCGTACAGTCCGGCGCCGACCTGGACTCCGTAGACCTTCGCCGTGACGGTGACCTTCGTGCCGGCGGCGAGGTAGTTCTGCGGGCGCCAGTGCGCGTTTTGGTCGTCGACCCAGTTCCAGACACCGGCCACGCTCGGTGTGGTCGTCACCGACAGTGCCTTCTCGGCCGCCTTCTTGTCGCTGATCGACTCGTCGAAGTGCACGACGGGGACGATGCCGACGCCGTAGCTGGCCCCGTTGTCGAGGGAGTACCCGCCCGGCCGCTGCAGGAACGGCATGGTCATGTTGCCTGGCGTGACGGTGCTGAACGTCGTCTTCTTGGTGATCGGCTTGCCGTCGAGGTTCTCGGCCGCTGCAGACAGTGTGTACGTCTTGCTGTAACCCAGTTCCTGGGTGCTCCTCCAGGAGCTGCCATCGGCGGCCAGCGTGCCGGCGACCGCCTTGCCGTCGGGGTTTATCAGCGTCACTGAGGTGAGCTTGCCCTGGGCGACTGCGACGGTGATCGGTTGTACCGGACTGATCACGGCACCCGCGGCGGGAGCAGCGGTGATGATCGCCGGTGGTGAGGCCGGCACGGTGGTGGGGGCCTGGCTGGTGGTTGTGCTTCCGTCGGCGGGGCCGGGGCTGACGCCGGCGGAGTGTTTGTCCGAGGCGCCGCCGCCGGATGTGCAGGCGGCCAGGGTGAGCAGCACGACCAGGGCCGGGGCCGCCCCAGCAAGCGACATGCGCCTGCGTGCGGAGTTGCTGGGCACCACGTCCGACATTCGGGCCTGAGCAACCACTGATTCCCTGCTTTCGTCACGGCGCCGGCCGAGAAGCCGGAGCCCTCCCATTGTCGCTCACACCACGCCGAACACCCGGCAGCTGGCAGTTACGATCGGCTCTCAGTAAGTAGACGCCAGAGCGGGCCGATAGGTTGCGTCTGGATCGAAGCCAGCTGAATTCAACGTCTGGGTCCATTGTGCATCATCAAAGCCGATGCGTGCGCCGGTCATGCCCACCCCGCAAGGCACAGGCTGCCCGGCTGGGCGGCCTCAACTGACGACGGGCAGCGTCAGGGTCTGGCCGCTCGCGGCACTGTTCACCGTCACCACGGTCGGCGTCAGGCCGCCGCGGTAGTTCACGTCTGCGCCGGCCAGCATGATCTCGATCCGGTGGCCGGCGGAGAAGCGGTGTGCCACCCCCGGCAGCGTGATGTGCATCGGTTTGGTGGGGTCAGCGATCCGCACGGGGGCAACCAGGCCGTGGATGAGGCTGGCGGTGCCGTCAGCCGCCACGTCGTAGAGCTTGGCGAACAGGACCAGCTGACCGGCTGGGCCGGCGGCGGAGGTAAGGGCCGCGGTGGGCGCGCTGACCTGTACGTCGAAGATCGGCGACCCCACGACGGTCAACGGTGCGCTCAAGGCAGGGGTCTGCCACTGGATGTAGGTGCCCGCGATATTGGTGTCGGGAAGGTCAAGCGGCACCGGCACCTGGGAGCCGACCGCGTCCAGGCCGCCGAGGCTCGTCGGCGCACCGGCGGGCGGCGTAAGCAGCGTCTGCGACCCCGGGGTCACCTGGGCGCGGGTGCGGACCAGCGCGTTGGCACCGGACAGGTAGTACCGCGTGGGCGAGCCAACCGGGTAGGACGCCGACTCGGCGAACGTGCCTGTCCAGTCCTGGTAGTAGGCGAAGGCCGACCCGGTAGCCACAGCCCGCCCCGTGAGGTAGTGGTCGAACCAGGTCTGGATGCGCGAGTCCTCGTAGGACCGCCCAGCCACTGACGGGGTGCCGCCCGAGTGACCCTGCTCACGCCAGAGCATGGCGACCGGAGTGCCCTGCGCCTTGAGCGCCTGGTACGTGGCGACGGCTTCGTTCAGGTTGAACAGGGTGTCGACCTGGCCTTGGTCGAGGAGCACCGGGATCCTGATCTTGGGCAGGTAGCTGGCTACTGACGCGTGTTGGAGCTTGGCCACATCCCCCGGCGCCAAGTATCCGGTGGCGCCACCGAAGACCAGGGCCGGACACACGAAGTCGGCGAAGTTGGGGCAGCCGATGAGCCGCGATGGGTCGTTCGGCGCGTACTGGACGCCGTCGAAGATGCCGATCGCCGAGAACCCGGCGGCCCACGTCGACTTGGTCGCACCGGGAGTCGCGGTCGTCACCCCACGGGTCTGACCGGTGTTGTTCGGGTCCAGCGAGTAGGACAGGTCGTTCCAGGTGATCTGCGGGTTGATGGCGTCGACCCGCGCGTCGATCGAGGCGGCGGCGAATTGGACCTGCCCGCCGTAGCTGCCGCCCCACATGCCCACCCGCGGGTCATACGTCGCGGGGTGGCCGGCGTGGTCGCGGGCGTCGTGGACGACCACCGTCAACGCCGGGGCCGCGGCGGCGTGGGCCGCGTCCAAGTAGGCGATCCCGGGGGCGCCGCCGAGGTAGCTGACCAGTTGGCTCGCGGCCGCCCCGTCGTAGTCCGGGTCATCAAGGGTGATCTTGCAGCCGGAGCCGCCGAACCCGAGTCCGGAGTAGGAGAGCACGACGTAGCCGAGGGCGGCTTCGCGCTCGGCGAACGGAGCCTGGTCGGAGGCGGATCCGCCGAAGCCGTTGGTGGTCAGGATGGCTGGCGCACGACGCGCGCTGGTGGCGGTGGCCGGGGTGTACAGCACGCCGACGACGTCGCAGGGCTGGGCTCGCCCTGGACCGACGTGGACGGCGAAGTGCAGCGTCTGCGTCGTGACGGTCGGCGCGGCGCTGCCCTGGGGCGCCGCGCCGACCGCGAGCGTGACCGCGCTCGCCACACCGAGTGCGACGGATGCGGCGGTGCGGATGATCCGGGAACTGCGCAAGCGGGGCATGAGTCTCCTCGGAGGGTCTGCCTGATCAACGAACCGAGGGTGGCCGAGGTTACTGACCGGTAGTCGACGGGTGCGAAACAATCGAGGGGTGCCCGTACTCCGCTTAGCCCTCGCCCAGGTCAATTCGACGGTCGGCGATCTCGAGCGGAACGCGGCGAGCGTGCTCGACGGCACCCGAGCGGCGGTGGCCGTGGGCGCGGACCTGGTGGCCTTCCCGGAGTTGATGATCACCGGATACCCGCCCGAAGACCTCGTCCTGCGCGCGTCGTTCCGCACTGCGTCGCGCGCCGCGCTGGACCGTCTTGCGGGCGATCTCGCCGCCGCGGGCCTCGGCGACACCGCCGTCATCGTCGGCTACGTCGACACCGACGTCGGACCGCGCAATGCAGCGGCGTTTCTGCTCGGCGGCGCTGTCGTGGCCCGGTACTTCAAGCACCATCTGCCGAACTACGGCGTCTTCGACGAGCGGCGGCACTTCATGGCCGGCACCCATCTGGCGATCGTCCGGTACCGCGACACCGACATCGCGCTTACCATCTGTGAGGACGTGTGGCAGGACGGCGGCCCCTTCACGGTCGCTGGAGCGGCCGGGGTCGGGCTGGTCGTCAACATCAACGGATCGCCGTACGAGCGCAACAAGGACGACGTACGGTTGCCGTTGCTGCAACGGCGTGCTGCCGAGGCCGGCGCCCCCGTGCTGTATGTCAACACGGTCGGGGCGCAGGACGAGCTGGTTTTCGACGGTGATTCGATGGTGGTCGCCGCCGATGGCACGGTGCTCATGCGCGCTCCGCAGTACCTGCCCGGGATGTACTACGTCGACACTGCGGTTGCTGACGCCCCGGCGGTCCCGCCAGAGGTCACCGGCGCGGCGATGACCCTCGAGCGGACCGACACGGCGGTGCCCGCCACCGCGTCGGCCGCAGGCACCGTGCCTGTCGTTCTCGCCGAGCGGCTCAGCGACGAGGCCGAGGTATGGGGCGCGCTCGTGGTCGGCCTGCGCGACTACGTCCTCAAGAACGGTTTCGGCTCCGTCGTCCTCGGCGTATCCGGCGGGATCGACTCCGCCGTGGTCGCCGCCATCGCGGCCGACGCCATCGGTGGTGCGAATGTGCACGGGATCTCGATGCCGAGTGCGTACTCCTCAGAGCATTCCCGATCCGACGCGGCCGACCTGGCACAGCGCATCGGCGCCAGCTACCGGGTCGTGCCGATCGCGCCGATGGTCGACGCGTTCGTTTCCTCGCTCGCCCTGACCGGGCTGGCCGAAGAGAACGTGCAGGCCCGGGTGCGGGGGACCACGCTGATGGCGATCTCCAACGCCGAGGGTCATCTGGTGCTCGCCACCGGCAACAAGAGCGAACTGGCGGTCGGGTATTCGACGATCTACGGCGACGCGGTCGGCGGCTTCGCGCCCCTGAAGGACGTGCCCAAGAGCCTGGTGTGGGAGCTCGCGCGATATCGCAACGCACTCGCCGAGCAGCGCGGCGAGCCGGTACCGATCCCACCCGCCTCGATCAGCAAGCCGCCGTCGGCCGAGCTGCGCCCCGGGCAACTCGACACGGATTCCCTGCCGGACTACGCCGTGCTCGACGCGATCATTGAGCGCTATGTCGACGGCGACGCCGGCGTCGAGCAGATCGTCAGCGACGGCTTCGACCGGGGCCTGGTGGGCCATATCGCCCAGCTCATCGACCGAGCGGAGTGGAAGCGGCGCCAGTACCCGATCGGCCCGAAGATCAGCTTCAAGTCCTTCGGCCGCGACCGGCGCCTGCCGGTGACGAACAAGTGGCGTGAGGCGGGCCGTGAGTCGGTGGGCACATCCGGCGAGTGAGGGTTGTCTCACTAAGGAGGAGATACCGGTGTCCAGGGGGCAGGATTGAGCCGTCCACATATGCCCGGGGACCGGTCAGCCGGCCTCGAGGAGAGAAGTGAGGCACCACCCATGAGTGAGACGTCCCTGTACGGCGCGGTTCAGAACCGGCGGATCACGATTCGCGATCTGCAGAACGCCAAGACCGCCGGTGAGCGCTGGCCGATGTTGACGGCATACGACTACTCGACGGCGCGCGTCTTCGACGCGGCCGGGGTGCCTGTGCTTCTCGTCGGGGATTCGGCCGCGAACGTCGTGTACGGCTATGACACCACCGTGCCGGTCACCATCGACGAGTTGCTGCCGCTGGTGCGGGGCGTGGTGCGGGGTACGCAGCGTGCGCTCGTCGTCGCCGACCTGCCGTTCGGTAGCTACCAAACCTCGCCGCAGCAGGCGATGGAGACCGCGGCGCGCTTCATGAAAGAAGGCGGCGCGCAAGCCGTCAAGCTCGAGGGTGGTCAGCGCGTCGTGCCACAGGTCGAAGCCCTTGTGGCGGCGGGCATTCCGGTGATGGCCCATATCGGGCTCACGCCGCAGTCGGTCAACGCGCTCGGCGGCTACCGCGTCCAGGGACGCGGCGACGAAGCGTCACACCGCCTGCTGCAGGACGCCAAGGCGTTGCAGCACGCGGGTGCGTTCGCCGTCGTCCTGGAGGTCGTGCCGTCCGAGGTGGCCGCGCAGGTCACCCGGGCGTTGCACATCCCGACCGTCGGCATCGGTGCCGGCCCGTCGTGTGATGCTCAGGTGCTGGTGTGGCAGGACATGGCCGGCCTACGCGGGACAGGCAAGCCCGCGAAGTTCGTCAAGGAGTTCGCTGACGTCGCCGGGGTGCTGCGCGAGGCCGCCACCCGTTTCGGTGACGAGGTCCGGGCGGGCACCTATCCCGCGCCGGAGCACGAGTACCACTGAGTCAGGCGCGTTCGAAGCGAATGGTGCGGGTCGCCACATCGGCCGCCACCAGCCGGACATCCATGCGCTCGCCGACCCGCAATGCGTGACCGGTGCAGCGCGCCCGCACCGCTGGCTCGTCGAGAACGACCGTGCCGGCCCGTTCGTCGGCGTCGATGACCGACGCCGAGAACACCTCCCCGACGCGCTCGCGCAGCAGCCACGCCTCGGTCATGTCGACGACTGCGCGGTCGACCTCGTGTGCCCGCCGGTCGGCGTCGCCCATGGTGACCGGTAGCGCGGGTAGGGCGTCGTGCACCCAGTCAGGAACCGGTCGTTTTTCCTGTGCGGCAAGGCAGATCTCGCTGCCGTAGCGATCGACCAATCGACGCAGGGGCGCAGTCACGTGCGCATACGGCGCTCCGATACCCGCGTGCAACGCCTGGCCCGGCGCCGCCCCGTCGAACACCGTGTAGCCGGCGCCGCGGAGCAGCGAGCCGGCATGTTCCATCAACGCGACGTGGCGGGCGTTGCTCGGGTCCAGGGCGGCCAGCACGTCGCCTGGTGCTGCGCCGTCGGCCCACGGCACCCCGAGCGCGCGGGCAGCCCGATGCAACGCAGCAATCGCTCGGTGATCGGCCGGGGGCACGGTACGCAGGATGCCGTGACCGGCCTCCAGCATCAGCCTCGCGGCACACATGCCGGTGAGGACCGAAATTTCCGCGTTGTAGGACTCCACCGGCAAGTGCGGCCGCGCCGTCAATGTCCAGCCGCGCTGTGCGTCACCGGTCACCTGCTGCTCGGGCAGATCCAGGTTGATCGCGTGCCGGGCGCGCGCGATCGCCAGCCGTAGCGTGCCGACCCGCTCGAGCAGCGCTATCGCATCGGGCACGCTGCCGTCCGACAAGGAATTCTGCACCGTGACGTAGTCGAGTTGCGCGCGGCTTCGCACGCGTGCGCGACGGACGTCGACGGAGGTGACCACGCCCGTCGCGTCCAGGCCGATCTGCCACAGCACGGCACGGCGTTCCTGGTCGGGCAGCAGGCTCGCCGCGCCTTCACTCAGTGAGGGCGGATGTAACGGAACGCGGGAGTCGGGGAAGTAGAGCGTCTCGCCGCGAGCGTGCGACTCGACGTCCAGGGCGGCGCCGGGGCGCACGAACGCCGCCACGTCCGCGATGGCGTAGCTGACGAGGTATCCGTCCGCCGCGGCCGCGATATGGACAGCCTGGTCGAGATCACGACTGCCCAGTGGGTCGATCGTGACGAAAGGGACGTCGGTGGCGTCGTCGTACCCGCAGCCGATCCACGACGGCTCGGTGGCTGCGGTGCCCGCATCGGCGAGCACCGCAGACGCGAAATCGCCGGGCACCTCGAGCTCCGCGCGAAGTGCAGCGAAGTCCAGAGGTGCACCGGCGATTCGGTGCGAGACCATCAGTGGCCGGCGGTGGATCCGTCAGTCACGTGGTGATCGTCAGCGCGAAGTGCGCTTCGCGGGCGACCTCTTGGCAGCACTCGTCCGCTTAGCCGGAGCCTTCTTGGCCGCACTTGTCCGCTTAGCCGGAGCCTTCTTGGCCGCACTTGTCCGCTTGGCCGGAGCCTTCTTGGCTGCAGCCTTCTTCGCGGGTGACTTGCGTGCGGCGACTTTCTTGGCGGCGGACTTGACTGCCTTCTTCGCGGGCGATTTCCTGGCCGATGCCAGTTTCTTCGCGGCTGCCGTCACTGCCTTCTTCGCGGGCGACTTCTTGGCCGCCGCCTTCTTGGCAGGCGCTTTCTTTGCTGCGGCCTTCTTGGCCGGAGCCTTCCTTGCAGGTGCAGTCATGCGGTTGCCTCCTCGGCAGATGTCAACGAATTCGCATCCGTTGCGATCAAGTGGACGATGCTGCACCTACAACCGTCAACACGCCACGCCGCTCTAGTTGCACGGGAACGAAGCCACGCACCCGGACGCGGCCGGTGTCAATCGTAGCGATGGATTGAATTTGGGCTTAACAACAAAGGTCAATCTTGCTCGATCGTCGCTACTTGTATCAGCGCGGCCCCGTTGTCTACCGATGAAGATTTTCGTCACGCGTTGTGCAGGTTCCTCAGCGTTTCGCATCACGGCGATCATCACGTGACACAAACTCGAACTCCGCGTCAACTCGAATCGGCGAGCGGCGAAGGTGTCGCATTCGTGCTCGACGGCACGATCAGCTGACCATGACTCCCAGATTCGTCTTATGCCAAAAGGGGATTGCCGGTAACTCTACTAATCTTCTTGTGGATAAAGGGGATCGTGCGCGCAAATCAGGTCACGCCGCGGCTGCGCGAGTCGCGCGTCCCTCGGCGAGAAGGTGCCGAGAGGGTGCTTGATCAGCTCCGACAACGGGCCTCGCCGGCTGCGGCCGATGTGCGGCCGGCAGCCACGCCCAGCGACAGCCAAAGCCGGCCGGCGGGCGCGGCGCGGGTCGGACGCACAGGCGGCGGACGAGTCGGCCTGTAAGCCGGATCCTGTGCCCGACACTCGCGCGCCGGGTGACGGCCATCCATCTCGACCTGCCGTCGCCGGCAGGCTCTAGCGATCTACCCGCAGGCTCGGGCGGGCCGCCCTCGAGCGCCTGCGCGAGCCACCCCGTTGCCGAGATGACTCTTCTCGATCTTGCTCCAGGTGGGGTTTGCCTAGCCGCTCCGGTCACCCGGAACGCTGGTGGTCTCTTACACCGCCGTTTCACCCTTACCAGCGCGCGGACGCGCTGGCGGTCTGTTTTCTGTGGCACTGTCCCGCGGGTCACCCCGGGTTGTCGTTAACAACCACCTTGCCCTGTGGAGTCCGGACTTTCCTCGACAGGATCCGGAGGATCCCGCCGCGACCGTCCAGCCGGCTCGTCCGCCGCTGCGCCGATTCTACGCGGCGTCACTACGCTCGATCCTTTCGACGACTCGGAGGTAGCGATGCCCCAACCCACAGGCGACGAACTGGCCACGGTCCGCGACCGGCGCGCCGAGCTGCGCGAGAAGTACCTGCGCCCACTGGGTGAACGCCCGCCCAGCACAGCGCGCGGCGTGCACCACGCCGCGTTCATCTGTAAGGACGTCGAGGAGACGATCCGGTTCTACCAGGACTTCCTCGGCTTCCCGCTCGTCGAACTGGTCGAGAATCGTGACTATGCCGGCTCCAGTCACTTCTTCTTCGACATCGGCAACGACAACCTGCTCGGGTTCTTCGACTTCCCGGGTCACGACCACCCGGCGTTCAGCGAGACGATCGGCGCGCTGCAGCACCTGGCCATCTCGGTGTCCGGTGTGCAGTTTGCCACGGCGAAGGCGAAGTTCGACGGCGCCGGGATCGAGTACCTAGGCCCGGACCGTGGCGCCGACGACAGCCTGTACTTCCGCGACCCGAACGGGCTCGGCCTCGAGCTCTACCACGAGCGGCTCGGCACTTTCGAGGGGACACGGTTACTCCCGGAGAGTGACCGGTAGCCTCCCCGGGTGCATGGGGCGGCTGCAGAGATACTGGCGATCGTCCTGCTTGTCCTGACCCTCGCCGTCGCGGTCGCTCGGCCGCGGGGGGTGAGCGAAGCGGCCCTAGCGGTACCCGCGGCCGCCGTTCTGGTGGCCACCGGCGTCGTGCCCTGGCACGCCGCCAGCCAGCGGCTGCGTGAGATCGGGCCCGCTGTCGGATTCCTTGCCGCCATCCTGGTGTTCGGCCACCTGTGTGCCGAGGCCGGGGTCTTCGACTACCTGGGCTCGGCGGCCGCCCGGGCCAGCCGCGGCAGCGCGCCGCGCCTGCTCGCCCTCGTCGTGGCCATTGCGGCTGCGGTGACCGCAGTGCTGACCCTGGATGCCACCGTGGTCCTGCTGACCCCCGTGGTGCTGTCGACCGCGGCACAGCTGGGCGTGCAGGCCCGGCCACACGCCTACGCGTGCACCCGGCTGGCTAACAGTGCCTCGCTGCTGCTGCCCGTGTCGAACCTCACCAACCTGCTTGCGTTCACTGCCTCCGGGCTGTCCTTCGGTCGCTTCGCCGCGTTGATGGCCGTGCCGTGGCTGATCGCCTGCGCGGCGGAGTGGCTCGGTCTGCGGCTGTTCTTCCGCCGCGACCTGGCTCAACTGTCCGCGTCTGACGACCGGCCGGTGCCGCGCGCCCCGGCCCCACCCAGGTTGGCCCTTACGGTGCTGGCGCTGACCGTCGCCGGGTTCGTCCTCACCTCGACGGTGCACGTCGCGCCCGCCTGGGCGGCGGTCGCGGGATGTGTCGCGCTGCTGGTACCGCGCCTCGCCCACCGCGACGTGCGCCTGGTCCGCCTCATCGGCGAGGCCAGCCCCGGTTTCTGCGTCTTCGTGCTCGCCCTTTCCGTCATCGTCGATGCGGTGACCCGGCACGGCCTGGCGCGCGAACTCCGTCATCTCGTGCCGACCGGGACGCAGTTGCCCGCGCTGCTCCTGCTGGCCGGACTCGCCGCGGTGCTCGCGAACCTGGTCAACAACCTGCCCGCGACGCTTGCCCTGATCCCTCTCGTCGCAGGCAGCCCCGCCTTGGTGCTCGCCGTGCTGCTCGGGGTCAACATCGGGCCCAACCTGACCTACCCGGGATCCCTGGCCACGCTGCTGTGGCGGCGGTTACTGCCCGAGGGCGAGCGGCCCCGAGCCACCGAGTTCCACCGGCTGGGCGCGCTGACTGTGCCACCGATCCTGGTCCTGTCGACCGTTGCGTTGTGGGCAGCGCTGCACATCGTGGGCGGTTGAGGGCTTCCCAGCCGCTGGCGGGTTAGATCCGTGCCCGAGAACGGGTAGGTCTGGATCGAACGCCGGCGCGGGTCCGGTGGTCTGCGGAGAGGATCCCGATGAGTGCGACCATGTCGGCGCGACGCGCAGCACACAGTCCGCAGATGACGGGCCTGGCCAAGCTCGGGCTCGCTGCCCGGGCGACCATCTACCTGCTCATCGGGTGGCTGGCCTTGATGCTGGCCACCGGCGCGCGGCACGGCGAGACCGACCAGCGCGGGGCGCTCAACGAAGTCGCCCAACACAAGGGTGGCGAGATCCTGCTCTGGGTGATCACCGCCGGGCTGGCCGGGTACGCGCTCTGGCGCTTCAGCGAGGCCGCATTCGGCGCGGCCGACGAGGGCGACAAGAAGGGCCCCAGAGTCAAGTCCTTCGTGCGCGGTTGCATATACGCGGCCATGGCCGTCAATGCGTTCAACCTGGTGGCGCACGCTCGCCAGAAGAGCCAGGTCCGTGAACAGCAGACGTGGACGGCCAGGGTGATGGGCCACACCGGCGGGCGATGGGCGGTCGGCATTGTCGGCGCGATCCTCCTGGGCGTAGGCGTGGGACTGGTGGTCAACGGTCTCCGGCACAAGTTCGAGAAGCACCTCGACGTTCAGCGGATGAGCCCGCGCACCCGCCGGGTCGTGCGAGTGCTCGGGATGGTGGGCACGGCCGCGCGCGGTGTCGTCTTTGCCCTGGCGGGGTTCTTCGTCATCCGGGCCGCGTATGACTTCGACCCGAAAAAGGCACGCGGCCTGGACGGCGCGCTGCGCGCCCTGGCCCACACCTCGGCCGGTCCCTGGCTGCTGGGTGCCGCAGCTATCGGGCTGATCGCCTTCGGCGTCTACGGCTTCGCCGAAGCAGCCTGGCGCCGAACCTAACCGTGCGCACCGTTGGCCAGCCCACCCGCGTGGCCCCGGCCCAAGAGGACGGGCGTGCCGCGACGTTCCGCGACGCCGCGGTCCGTCTCGTCCCCGCCGCGGTCCTGGTCTGGGCGTTGTTCGTCGGGCTGGGCTACGTCCTGACCCACTGGCTCACCGGCACGTCGGTACTGAAGTGGGATGGGGGCGTGAACCGGTGGTTCGCCCGGCACCGCAGCGGCACCTGGAATACCGCTACCCACTTCGTCACTTTCTGCGCCGAGACGGTGACCGTGATCGGGGTAGGGCTGGTGTTCTTCGTCGGGATGCGGCTCGCGCTGGGCCGCTGGCGTGAATCAGTGTTCCTGGCGGTCGTGCTCGTGGGCGAGGTGACGATTTTCGTCTGCACCACCTTCGTGATCGACCGGGACCGGCCCGCAGTCCCGCGCCTGGACAGTGCACCTCCGACCTCGAGCTTTCCCTCCGGCCACACCGCGGCGTCCGTCGCGCTCTACGTGGGGCTGGGCGTGATCGCCTGGCGCGTGTCCAACCGTGCCTGGTTGCGCGCACTCGCGCTGGCCGGCGCCGTCGCCATACCGGTGCTGGTCGCGCTCTCACGCCTGTACCGGGGCATGCACTTTCCCAGCGATGTGCTGGCCGGCGCGCTGCTCGGGGCACTGTGGCTGGCCATCTGCGCACACGTAGTCCTGGAACGGCGTCGATGATTTCCATCCGATGCCACCCGCCATCGACCTCCTCCCGTATGCGGTCGTCATGACGCCGTTGACGGGTAGCGAGACCGCAAAGGCCCGGTTCGGGGCCCACGCGGTGCTGGCCTTCGCCGCGATCTTCATCGCCGCGGTGCCGTTCGCCGTCGTCGTGGCCCTGGTCACGACCTCGTCCGGGCCGCTGCTGCGGTTGGACGCCGGCGTGGCCAATGACTTGCATCGATACGCCGAAAGGCACCCTGGCTTCATCAGCGCGATGCGCGTGATCAGTCAGCTGGGCTCCCCCGCGGCGTGGTGGCTCGTGCTTGCCTCCGCCTTCGCCTGGCTGCTGTACCGGCACCTGCGCCGCCTGGCCATCTTCGTCGCGGTGACCGGAATAGGCAGCTCGCTGCTCAACCGCGCTATCAAGGTGACGGTCGACCGCACCCGGCCGCACCTCGTCGACCCGATCGCCACCGCGGCGGGCAAGTCCTTTCCCAGTGGCCACGCCCAGTCCGCCATCGTCGGCTGCGGCATCCTGCTACTCGTCTTCTTGCCGATCGTCCACCGCCAAGCCCGGCCCTGGCTGGTCGCTGCGCTCACCCTGTTCGTGCTGCTGGTCGGCTTCTCACGAATCGCATTGGGCGTGCACTACTTTTCCGACGTCATCGGCGCTTACCTGATCGGCCTGGCCTGGCTGCTCGCGCTGACGGCGGCGTTCTCGGCGTGGCGCAGGGAGGACCACAATCCGTCGCTCCCCGCGGGGGGAGATGCTCGGGTCGCCGCCCCCGACTAGCGCTACGGACCGGCCAGTCCGGACACCAGGAAATTTTCCGTGTGGTTCACCAGCCGCACCGAGCAGGCCCCGTCGGCGTAGTAGTCCACGATCGAGATCGAGCCGGTGTTGAGGTACAACCGGAACAGGCTGGCCGGCGGTGCATCGAGGGCAAGCCGGATCAACGTCTTGATCGGCGTCACGTGCGTGACGACGGCGACCGTCTGGCCGGGATGTGCCGCGATCACCGTGTCGCGCCCCCTGCGAACCCGGCGGGCCACGGCAGCGAACGACTCGCCCCCCGGCGGTGCGACGTCGGGTGAGGCCAGCCAGGCGTCCAGCTCGGCCGGCTGGTCTCGCCGCACCTCGTCGTAGGATCTGCCTTCCCACGACCCGAAGTCGACCTCGGCCAGGTCGTCGTTGTTCTCGACGTCCATGTCGAGTTGCCGCCCGATCGCCTCGGCCGTTTGCTGCGCCCGGCGAAACGGTGAGCTGATGACGGCGGCCACGCCTACCCCGTCGAGGTTGGCCGCGACTTCCTCGGCCTGGCGCAGGCCCATCGAGTTGAGCGGCAGCTCGTTGCGTCCGGAGAATCGCTTCCCGAGTGAGTGCGCGGTGGCCCCGTGCCGGATCAGGAGCAGGCGGGTCGGAGTCTCATCGGGCAGCACCCACTTCGCGGGCGCCTCCGGCGAATCGTTGACCCCGGGACGGGCGCGCGGCGTGATGCCGGCGGCGCGGTCCATCGCCTCGTTCGCCAACCGGTCGGCGTGCGTGTTCTTCTCCCGAGGCATCCAGTCGAAGCTCACCGCGTCGAACCTGCTGCGCAGCGCTGCGGCTTCGCGGGCCAGCGGCCGCATGTCCGGGTGCTTCACCTGCCACCGCCCGGACATCTGCTCGACGATCAGCTTGGAGTCCAGCCACACCGACACCCGGCGGGCACCCAGATCCGCCGCGGCGGTGAGCCCGGCGATCAGGCCCCGGTACTCCGCTACGTTGTTCGACGCGACACCGATCGCCTCGCCGCGTTCGGCCAGGATCTCGCGGGTCTGCCCGTCGAGCACCACCGCGCCGTAACCCGCTGGCCCGGGGTTGCCTCGCGAGCCGCCATCGGCCTCGACGATGACGTGCTCGACGGGACGGATCATAGGCCGGATTCGGTGGTGCGCACGAGGACGCGGCGGCAGTTGTCACAGCGCACGACCTCGTCCGGGCCTGCCCGGCGCACTGAAGCCAGTTCGCTGCCGGACAGCTCGATGCGGCAGCCCTCGCAGCGGCGCTGGCGCAGCACGGCAGCCCCGACGCCGCCGCCGTGCTCGCGGGCCCGCTCGTAGAGCGCCAGCAGGTCCTCGGGCAGTTCGGCGGCGATCGCGTCACGTTCGATCCTGCGCTCGGCCGCCGCCGCATCGACCTGGGCGAACACCGCGTCGCGCGATGCCGCCAACTCGCGTCGCTCACCCTCGAGCACGATGCGCTGTGCGACGAGCAGGGCCAGCGAACCGTCGGCCTGCTCGCGTTGCTCCATGACCTCGAGCAGCTCGTCCTCGAGTGTCGACTGGCGACGGGCCAAGGTGGTGATCTCGTGCTGCAGGCCGGCGAGATCCTTCGCGGGCAGGCCACCGACGACCAGTCGCTGCTCGTCGCGGGCGGCCCGGGTGCGCACCGCTTCGACCTCGTTCTCGAGACGGCGTTGCTCGCCCGCGATGTCGCCGATCTGGGTCTCGGTGTCGACGACCTCGTTGTGCAGCGCTGCGCTGCGCTCGTCCCGCTCTGCGATGGCGGCGATCTCGGGCAACGTCGAACGACGATGGGCCTGCTGGGCCAGGAACGTGTCAGCCGCCTGCAGGTCGAGCAGGCGCAGCTGTGCTTCTGAGCTCAAGGTATCTGCGGTCACTCGGTGATTTCACTCGATTCAGGAGACGGGGCATGCAGCGTCCAAGGATCGGTAACGCGGCGCGAGACTCGAACCTCAACCGTAGTGCCGAGCGTTTCGCGCAGCCGAGCCGCCACCGCATCCAGCCATGGGGCCTCGGTGGCCCAGTGGGGCGCGTCGACCAGCGCCATCGCGTCCCCGCCTCTTTCGGCGACCGCTTCGACCGCGGGATGGTGCTTCAAGTCCGCGGTCAGGAACACGTCGGCCCCGCAGGCACGGGCTTGCTCGCAGAGCGGGCCACCCGACCCGCCGCAGACGGCGACGGTCCGCACCTGACGCCCCGGGTCACCTGCCGCGCGCAGTCCGCCGACCGTCGCGGGCAGGCTCGCCGCCGCGTTCGTGACGAACTCACGCAGCGGCATCGGCCGGGCCAGCTCACCCACCCGGCCGGTGCCTCGCCTGCCCGGCACCGGCGAACCGGCCAGCAGGTCGAACGCCGGCTCCTGGTAGGGGTGCGCCGTGCGCAGAGCCTGAATCACCGCTTGGCGGCGCCCGATGGGCACGAGCATCTCGACCCGTGTCTCGATGACCTGCTCAATGTCGCCGATGTGGCCGATGGTGGGCTGCGCGCCACTCAATGGCCGGAAAGTGCCGACGCCCTGCACCGTCCATGCGCACCGGTCGTAGTCGCCGACGGCACCGGCGCCGGCGCCGGCGAGGGCGTCGATGAGGCGCTGCGCGTGGGCGGCCGGGACGTAGGCGACGAGCTTGTCGTGCGCCTCGTCGGGCTGTGGCTCGAGCGGACGCACTTCGTGCAGCCCCAAGACGTCGGCGAGCGCATCGGAAACGCCCGGCGCGGCGACGTCGGCGTTGGTGTGGGCGACGAAGTGTGCGGCGCCGCCGCGGATCAGACGATGGACCAGCGAACCCTTGGCGTCGTCGGCGGGCACGCCGTGCACGCCCGTCAACAGCAGCGGATGGTGGGTCACCAGTAGCTGCGAGCCGGTGCTCAGCGTCTCATCGACCGTCTTGGGCACGGCGTCCACGGCCAAGAGCACCCGGTCCACCTGTTCGTCCGGATCGCCGCACACCAGGCCGACGGCATCCCACGATTGCGCCCAACGCGGGTCGAACCACCTGTCGAGCACGGCGATGATGTCGGCGAGGCGCGGCACGTTCGCGAACCTACCCCGCCCGATGAACCCCTAAGAGGCCCGGATGCGTGACAATGGTCAGCAGAAGATGCTGGGAGGCGTTTGCGATGCTGCTTTTCGACGGTGCACTAGGTCTGATCTTCTTGGGCGTGTGGATCTTCTGCATCATCGACGTGATCACCACCCCCGAAGGGCAGTGCCGCAACCTGCCCAAGATCGCGTGGTTGTTCATCGTCATCCTGCTCGTCGACATCGGCTCGCTCGCCTGGCTGGTTGGCGGGCGCGCGT
The DNA here is from genome assembly GCA_030853345.1 of Actinomycetota bacterium. Taxonomy (GTDB): domain Bacteria; phylum Actinomycetota; class Actinomycetes; order Mycobacteriales; family Jatrophihabitantaceae; genus QHCC01. Next base: position 26,421 of record JALYVG010000111.1, read on the forward strand.
GGAACGGCGAGTCGCGCCGGCCCCTGGCGGGAGCGCCGGCTGCGCCTGGGCGGCGGCCCAAGGCCACCAATCCTGACGACGACGAGGAATTCCTCGCCTCGCTGCGCTCCCGCGCCGAAGAACAGGGCCGGCAGGCACGTGAGGCACAGCACAAGGACGATCCTGAGCGGCCGCTCGAGGAGAGCTGACTTCAGCCGGGACGGCCGAACACCGCGTCGAGATCCACTCCGGGATCGGCGAGCAGCAGTACCTCGTCATCGGCCTGCAATACAGTCTGTCCCCGAACCTGCACGAGTTGGCCGCCGCGGCTGACCATGCTGATCCAGGCTGTTTCGCCGACGGCAAGCCCACCGATGGTGGCGCCGTCCGCGGGCGACCCGGCGACCACGTAGTAGCGGCGCAAACCGTGCGGCTCGTCCCGAAAGCGCATGCCCAGCGCCCACGGTTCCGGTTCGAGGACCCGCATCGGGACGTGCAACAGCCGCGCGAAGGTCGGCACCAGCCCGCCCTGCACGACGACCGAGATCAGCACGACCACGAAGATGATGCGGTAGATGTGCTCGGCGTCCGAGACTCCCCCAGTGAGGACGAAAGTGCCGAGCGCGATCGGCACCGCACCCTTCAGCCCGGCCCACAGGACGAACGCCCGCTCGCCGCGGCGCAACCGGATCGGGGTGAGCAGCAGCCCCACGAGCAGCGGCCGCACGACAACGATCAGCAACGCCGCCAGCGCCAGCCCGGTCCACAGCTCGCCGTGGTGCAGCACGTCCTTGAGCGAAATGGTCAAGCCGAGGACGGTGAACACGACGATCTCGGCCACCGTGCTGAGCCCGGCAGCAAAGTGCTCGATTTCGCGCTTGTACGGAGCCCGGGCGTCGCCCACGATGATGCCGGCGAGAAAGACCGCCAGGAATCCGGAACCGTGCGCGACCGCAGCCACCCCGTAGATCAGGCAGGCGAACGCGATCGTTTGGACCGGATAGAGCGCCGCGTTCGGCAGCGTCATCCTGCGCATCAACTGCAGCAGCAGGTAGCCGCCGAGCGCCCCGACGCCGGCACCCACCGCCATCTGCAGGACGAACTGCCCGGTGCCGGCGATGACGGCGTGCCAGCCGCCGCCGCTCGCACCGAGCAGGCTGAGCATCAGCGCGATCGCGACCGGATCGTTGGCGCCGGACTCTCCCTCGACGATCGTGCCGGTCCGTCCGGCGATCTCGCGGCGGCCGAGCACCGAGAACACGACGGCGGGATCAGTCGGGGCCAGGGCGGTGCCGAGCAGCATGGCGGACAGCCAACTGAAGCCGAACAGGAAATGGGCGAGCAGCGCCATCCCGGCCGCAGTGACCGCAGTGCCGGCCACGCCGATCCACAGGATTGCGCCGGCCGCTTCGCGAACCCGCGACCAACCGATGTGCATGCCGCCGTCGAAGAGGATCACAACCAGGGCGACCGTCACCAACCGTTGATCAATCTTGACCGGCAGGTCGCGCAGCGACGGGAAGATGTCCGACGCGATCGCCGCCGCGATCAGGAAGAATGCCGGCGCAGGGATCCGTACTCGTTCAGTGAGCCGGTTCGAGAGCACCGCAAGCAGCGCCGCCAGCGCGACCAGGGCGACCGCGAAACCGAACGGGACGACGTCCTCCATCGCCAGAAAGCTACCCGCCGGTGACGCCGGCAATTGCCCGCACCGGCGTGCGGCCCTGGCCGATCGTGCAGACCCTGGTGTCATCGAGCTTCTGCTCGGTGAGGTACAGCGTCGACGCGGTGACCTGCTGGCCCGTCGACGGCGTCGTGTTCGTCGTGCTCGGCGGCGGCCCGAGCAGTTGGAATCGGACGATCTTGGTGAACTGGCAGTTCGTGGCCACCGACTCGATGCTGAACTCGATCGGCGGCGCGGGACTGTTGCGGTTGATGTTGTCCAGCCCGCCCGCGCCGGTGGAGCCTTCGACAAGGTCGATCCGGCCGTCATGCTGCAGCTTCGTGTCGCCGTTCTGCGCATGCTGGTGGCCGGCGTTGGTCTGCCGGATCTGGCCCGGCAGATCCTTGACGAGCTGGTCGGCGGCCACCGGTTCGTGGGTGGCGAAAATGTCGAACGTCGTGGTCGGCGCGGCGCCGGTGAGAGCGTCGTCGACCGTCTTGCGTTGGAGCCGGTGCACCACGTCGGTGTCGTTGGATCCGTAGTCGGCCGGCCCCCCGTACACCCGCGGGTCGGGCAGCGCCCCGATCGTGAGCCCGTACACGGACAGCTGTTCTGCGCTCACAACGATCGAACCGTCCGGCCGGGTGGATTTGGTGCCGACCACGGTGACACCGGGAATCGAGCGCATGACGTCGATCGTCTCGGGCGAATCATGGTTGCCCGCCAGCCAGATCATGGGCGTCGTGTCGGTCAGCGCGCGCAGTTGCGCCACGTATGCGGGCGTCATCTCCGCCCGGGTGCCGAACTCGGACTCGTCCCCGGTGTTGACGATCAGCGCCACCTGGAAGTTCGCCGCGTACTGGGCCACGAGCGGGTAAGTGCTGGCCAGGTGCATGTCGGAGATGAACATGATGTTGTAGGAGGTGGGCAGGCCGGCGGCTTGGTCGATCCCCTGCTGTAGCTGGGACTGGATGCCTGCGATCGCGTTGATGACGTCGAAGACCTTGGACCGGTGGGTGTAGTACTGCGAGAGCTGCCCGGGGAAGAGCTGGAGTGCTGCGAGGGTCCCCGTGACACGCGATTGCCTGACCCAGTGCGGGTTGTAAGTGAGCCAGCCGTATCCGCTCAGCAGAACCATCACACCAAGTGCCGCGACGAGTTGCCGCGAGCGGTGCGCGACCTCGCCCCGAGACAGCGTTTCGCGGCGCAGAAAGCGCAGCGCCAGGTTGACCCCCGCGGCTGCGGCCAGACCGAGCAGCATTCCGATCAGGACCTCGCCGGCCAGCCACAGCACGATCGACGGGACCTGGTCGGCGAGCTCGTCGCGCAGGGAGCTCACGTAGGTCTGGCCGTTCTGGTTGGCGGCAGCGCCCAATTTGACGACGTCGACGTTCTCCGGGCTGATGTGCGCCCCGATCGGCAGCCCGTCGACCCGCTTGAACTCCCAGCTGCCGAACGTGGTGTCGGCGCTCAACCCCGATCGGGTGAGCACCGTGCCCTCGATGCGAAAGTGCACGCCACCGGCCGTCGCGCGGTACGGGAACAGGTGCAGCGCGGCCGCGGCGCCGGCGAGTGGCAACCCCAGGCGAAAAACCCACCGCAGCACGAGGCCCGCGCTGTTCGTGATCGCCCGGGCGGGGTGGTGGCGCACCACGTCGACCGCCGCCAACCACCGCCGCTGCACCCAGGCGTGAACCCGGTCTGGTGCCGAGGGTTTGTTCTCGCGAACAGGCGGGTCGAAGGGCAGTTGGTCCTGACCCTTGGTCAGATTCCCGCCGTCGTCCGGGGCGTTGACGTCGTCGATGCCTCGATTATGCCAACCACGCCGCTACTGTCCGCGCATGCCTGACGTTCGGGCGAGGCGACGGTCATCGCAGGCCAGGTGGTGCTCACTCTGGAGCACCCGGTCAGCGCGCCGAGATTAACGCCCGGCTCGTTGCCTGCCCCGACCGGTCCGGAACGTGGACCGGGTGCCCTGGTTCTTGTCGAGCAGAGTCGCCGCCGACCGAGGCCGTCTGACGGCACAGAAGGACCCGAATGGGACGTGGATGTCGCCGATAAAGTGGGTCAACCAGTACGACGCCGCACCTCACAAGGGCTAAGCCCAGACGCCTCGAGCCAAGACGAGGCAGTCCGGATCGCCCTCGGCCTGCCGGCCGCTCAGAATTCATGAAGTTCTCGCGGTCATCCGGGGGCGGGCAGCGGTCCTAAACTGGCCGACTTCGGTGTGCGACGGTTCATAGACGACCGCTCCGCACGTCCAGCACCGCCAGCTACGGTGCCGGCACCGCCCGCACAACCGCACTACAACCAGAACGCTTGTACGTTCGGCGCGAGCGCAGCGGGACGGTTGGGAGGCACACGGTAGGTGGGGCATAGTGCCGACCATGAGTGATGATCGCCTCGCCCTCGGCGCGATTGCTGCGCCGCCCGCTCCTGACCGCGTCGGTAGATGGGAGGCCGCGGGCGAATGGCCGCTCGCGGCGATTGCCCTGCTCTTCCTCGGCGCCTACGCCTGGCCCATCATGCAGGAGGCCATCTCGCCCGACTGGCAGAATGTCTGCCGGTGGGTGGATTACGCGGCGTGGGTGGCCTTCCTCGCCGATTACGTGGTGCGTCTGGTACTGGCTCGCGACAGGCGGCAGTACGCGGCGCGGCACGTCGTGGACGTGGTCATCATCGTTCTGCCGATGTTGCGTCCGCTGCGACTGCTTCGCCTGGTCATGCTGCTTCGGGTGATGAATCGCCGCGCTACGACATCGCTGCGCGGCCGCGTGGTCCTCTACGTCGTCGCCTCAACCGGTCTGGTCATCTTCTGCGGCGCCCTCGCAGCGTTGAGCGCGGAACGGCACCACGACGGGGCGAATATCGAGACCTTCGGCGACGCACTGTGGTGGGCATGCGTGACAATCACGACCATCGGCTATGGCGACCGGTTCCCCGTGACTGGCGAAGGTCGGCTCGTCGGCGTCGGCCTCATGCTCGCTGGCATCGCCTTGCTGGGCATCGTGACCGCTTCGATCGCGTCATGGCTCATCGACAAGGTCCGCGAAGTGGAACAGGACACCCAGGCAGCGACCAGTCGCGACCTACGTGAGCTACGCGACGAGATCCGTGCGTTGCATGAACAACTCGCCGCTAGCGGGCTGAGAGCTACGGGAGCAAGGCCGCCGAGTGTCGCCGCACCGTCGTAGGGAGGCCGTTCACCGGGGCGTCGCCGTCGCGATC
>JALYVG010000124.1 GCA_030853345.1 Actinomycetota bacterium
GTCCGCTGCGGGTCGCCGTGACCGGCCGCACGGTGTCCCCGCCGCTGTTCGAGTCGATGGAACTGCTCGGCCGCGAGCGCTCGCTGGCCCGGCTGCAAGCGGCCCGGTCATGACCGCGCTGCGCGTCGCGGTCGTCCTGGGCACCCGGCCGGAGATCATCAAGCTGGCCGGCGTCATCGACGGCCTGGGCCAGGCCGCCGTGGTGATCCACACCGGCCAGCACTACGACGACGAGCTGTCCCAGGTCTTCCTCGACGGCCTCGGACTCGCCGCCCCAGCGCATCAGTTGCAGCTCGGTGGACTGACGCGTGCCGAGCAAATCGGCCGCGGTACCGAAGCGATTGCCGCACTGCTGGAATCGATCGGACCGCACGCGGTGGTCGTACAAGGCGACACCAACACCGCACTGGCCGGCGCACTAGCCGCGAACGCCACCGGCCACCCGCTGGTTCACGTCGAAGCCGGCCTGCGCAGTTACGACCGGGCGATGCCCGAGGAGCACAACCGGGTGCTGGTCGACCACCTCTCGGATCTGCTCGCGGCACCGACGCCCGCGGCGGTAGGCAACTTGGCCGGCGAAGGCCTCAGCGGCGATCAGGTGATCTGCTGCGGCAATACCGTGATCGAGGGGGTGGCCCGGCAGCTGCCCGACCCGGCGCGTCGGTCGGCGTTGCTCGCCGAATACGGGCTGTGTCCGGCGCAGTTCGTGCTGGCCACGCTGCACCGCCCGGAGAACACCGACAACCCACAGACACTCGCGCGCATCCTCGCCGAGCTGGGTTCGCTGGCCCTGCCGGTGGTGCTCCCGCTGCATCCGCGGACCGCGGCCGCGGTGCAGGCCGCCGGTCTCACGCACCTGCTGGAGCCGCTGCGGGTGGTGGTGCCCATGGACGGCAGCACGTTCCTCGGCCTGGCGGCGCAGGCCGCCGTGCTGGTGTCGGACTCCGGCGGCGTGCAGGAGGAAGTCACCGTCCTCGGCCGTCCGCTCGTCGTGGTGCGCCGCTCCACGGAACGGCCCGAGGCGTTCGAACACCACGCCACACTGGTCGCGCCGGCCGGCGTCGCCGTCGCAGTGAACGCCTACCTGGACGATCTGGCTGCCGTCCATCGAGACCTGGAATCACGCCCGAGCCCGTTCGGTGACGGGACGGCGTCGGAGACGATCGTCCGGGAAACCTCGGCACGTTTCGGCCCGACTCGCCGCACCGCAAGTGGGACAGAGCGGCTGAGCGGTTGAGGTATCCTCGCCCGGTGTTGGCTTGGTTGCGACCAACTCTAGGAATGGGTTTGGTCGCCCTGGCCACCGTGTGTGGTCTGGTCATGGCCTTCGCGGGGCCATCGTCTGTTGGGGTGCCCGTGAGCTCCCAGCGGGTCGGCAGCTGCCATCTTGCTGAGGACCCGGCCGAACTCGCTGCGATGTCCAGCGACACGGCGCCGCCGGTCTCGTGCAGCACGCCTCATCAGACCGAGACGATGTGGATGATGACGGTCACCGGGCCGTTGGCCGGCGCGAGTCGCCGGCCCAACGGGGAGCTGTTCAACAAGTTCGTCAGCGGGACCTGCTACGACTACTTCCGCGAACGCTCCTACCTCGGCGCCGGACCGAACGACGTCGTGTGGGGCATTGCGCTCTGGGCCCGCTATCCCACGGCTGCGGACTGGGCGAAGGGTGCCCGCACCCTGGTCTGTCAGGGTTCGACATCCACCGATACCCCCATCGGGCCCACGGTGAACTTTCCCCTGGCCGGGGTGATGAAGACGCGGCACTCGGCCCTGCTCAGGCTCTGCCGCAGCGCTGCGGGCTCGCCCACCACCTGCGACCGCCCGCACCTGGCCGAGCAGGTCGGACCCAGCGTCACGCTGCCAGCGGGTAAGTGGCCGGGGCTGAAGAAGGCGTCGGCCCTCGCGGTCACTGCCTGCAAGCCGTTCGCGGTTGCCTACCTCGGCGGGGCACTGTCGGTGCACCCGGACCTCTCGCTCACCGTTGACGACATCACGCAGGCAGCGTGGACCGGCGGGAACCGCGCCACGAACTGCTGGCTCAACAACAAGCGAGGCAACCTGACCACCACGACGGTTCGCGGCGGGCTGCGGTGAGCACCGAGTCCTCCGCCGACCTCGCCGACCGGACCCCGGAGCCGGCATCCGCCGAGCCCGCTGGAACCCCCCGGACGGCGTCGGCCAACGCCTTCGTCCATCGGCATGCATCGGCGGTGGCGGCGTTGTGCACCGGCGCGGGTTGGGCACTGATCATGCTGCTGAGGCTGTTCGCCGGCGGCACGATCGGCATGGGTGACCAGGGCGACGCTCGCCGGCTGATGTGCCAGCTCGGGGTCCGCAGCACGGCCCCGTTCAACGGCAGCCCCACTCCGTACCTCTACACGACCTGGGTCAAGCACGCCTGGTATGGCGAGACGTGCACCGCCGACGGCGCCGGTGGGGTCTTTCGCTCCTCCGAGCTCTGGCTGCTCTCGATGGCCAAGCACCTCACCCCGGTGCTCGGGTTGCCTGGGGCGCTCGACCTGCGGGCTCTCGGGGTCATCTGTGCCCTGCTCGTCGGGGTAATCGTCGGTGCCCTGGTCAGGGTCCTGCCCGGGCCGCTGCTGCTCCGCATCGGCCTGGCCTCAGCTGTCGGCCTGCTGGCCGCCGACAGTGCGGTGTCCCAATTCCTGATCTCGCCCTACAGTGAGCCGGCCGAACTGCTGGGTGTCCTGGCCCTGTGCCCCGCCCTGGTGGCGCTCTGGCGCCGAGGTCACACGACCTGGCCCAGCCTGGCCGCCGTCGGGTTTCTCGGAGCGGTGACGATCGGCGCGAAGAGCCAAGCCTTGGCGCTGCTCCCCGCCCTCGTGCTCGCGTTGGTCTGGCTGCCGCACGGTACGAAGCGCGCGCCCGTGCCTGACCAGGCGTCCGAAACGGGATGGCGCGCCTCGGCCGGGCGCGGCCTGCTCTGGACGGTCTCGCGCGGGCCAGGTCTGCTGGTGGCCGGACTGCTCACCCTCGGCAGCGCGTACTTCGTCGCCACCGCACCGGTCGGCCTGGCCGAGCAGAACGTCTACGCCTCGGTGTTCGGTCAGATCCTCCCGCACAGTTCAGATCGGGCCGCGGACCTTCGCGCCCTCGGTGCCAGCCCGACCGTGGCCGACGCCAGCGGCACCAACCCCGAAAGCGCCAATGCCGTCACCACCCGGCTGGAATACCTCAGATTCCGCAAGGACGTCACCGAAACGAACATCATCAAGTTCTATCTGAAGCATCCCGGGCAACTGGTCAGCGCGGGCACGGACGGGCTGCACGGTGTCGCGCATTGGCGCCAGGACTACCTGGGCAGCTATCCGCCGCACGCTGCTGCACCGGGCACGATAGAACACCGGATCGGGGTCTACGGAGCGATCATGAAAGACCGGCCCCGGATCCTCTACTTCCTGCTCTGGGCAGCGACGTTGTACGTAGGCATCCGTACGGTGCGCCATCGAAACCTGGCGCCGCAGGCCCAGGCCATCGGCCGACTGGCGGTGGTTACGAGCATTTCGGCGTTCCTGTCGTTCTGGATCGTGATGGTCTCGGTGGGGTACCCGGACATGTTCCGCCACATGATCCTCACCAACGTGCTGCTCGCCCTGGGGTTGCCGTTGATGATCGGCTGCGGAGTCGTGCGTCTGCTGCATGCCCGCCAGGAAGAGGCCGCCAAGTCCACTGAGCGAGCACCTGCGTAACAGCTGCTCCAACCGAACGCGCTCTTTTCGCCGCGCCTACGAGCCGCTTTGTCCTCAATCGCCCGACATCTTGGGATTTCTAGCCGTGACGGGCGCGAAGAATTGCCACCGATCGCGCGTCACCATTGCTTCGTGTGGTCGTTGTAATAAATGACTGCTACATTCACCACGACCCTGACTGGCTCGCGACGTAAGTGTCGACTCAGACAGGTGCAATAGACGTGATTCACGACGTGACCACTTCCGGCCCGGGGGTTCCTGCTCCGGGCTTTTCGGCGCGGTGACGGCGTAGCACGGCGTGATCTCTGCGGGGGAGAGCTGTAGGCAAGACATTCGGCAGTGATTCCTCGGGAGGGAACAACAATGCAAAGAAAAACCATCTGGCGCACCGTCGCTGCCGTAGCGGCAGCGGGAACGGTGGCCGCAGGCGTCGTATTGCTTCCAACCAACGCGAGCGCGGCGCCGGGCGATTCACAAGCGACTGCGTTCGGACTCTCGGCGCAGGCGCTCAACGGCACCATCAATGTTGGGCCACTCCCGACGAGAAGCTGCCCGCCGGGCACGGGCGGTACGACGAGCACGGTCGGCGTGACGCCAGTCGGTGTCCTGGGACAGACCGGCGTGCTCACCGCGACCAACGCGTGCGACGCCGCGGGGAACTCCTCGGCGACCGGTAGCGCCGCCAACGTGGCGCTCACACCCGCCGTGCTCGTGCCTGGTTTCCCGGCCGTCACGGCGACGCTCATCAGCGCGTCCTGCACCGCGAGCGGTGCGAGCGCGTCCGGCAGTTCGACGCTGGCCAACGCCTCGATCGGCGGCGTCCCGGTAGTGAACGCCACGCCAGCCGCGAACACGGTACTCCTCAACGCGGGAGGCGTGAGAATCACGCTGAATGAGCAGATTACGTCTGCCACTGGCAAGTTCACGGTCAATGCCCTTCACATCAGGATCGTCGTCGCCGGCGTTGTTCTCGCCAATGTCATCGTCGGGCAGGCCACCTGTGGCCCGAACGTGCCGGTGGCGGCGGTGGATGCGTTCTCCTTCCAGAACCTGCCCCTGATCCTCGGTGGGATGGCAATCATCGCCATGATCGGCTTCGGTCTGCGCACCGGTACCCGCCGCCTTCGTGGCCTAGCGTGAACCGGGCCCACCGAGAACTAGGAGCGCGTCATGTATAGAGGAGCCGGCGGGATCGGTGCTGGTGCTGGTGGCCTCGCGGCCACTGGCGCCCCCATCGCTCTGACGCTCATCCTGGCGCTCATCGTCACTATCGCGGGTTTGCTTACCCTGCGCTGGGGCAAGGTTCGGCGCGGGCAGTAATTGCCGCTGAGAAATTGCTCGACGATTGGTGCCACCGTGAAGCTGCGGTGGCACCAATCGTGTTTTTCAAATCACCCGCAACGTAAGGGAAAAGTATGGGTCTCACCCTGCTGCAGTTCATCGCCCTGTTCGTCACGGTGATGTTCCTGAGTTACGTCGTCATGATCCTGCTGCCATTCTTGCGCCGCCCGCGTACCGAGCCCGGCAATTCCGCGGACTTCGACTGGCATTTCTTCATCCCCGCGCGCGATGAGGAATCAGTCATCGCCACCACGCTGGGCCGTTGCCAACGTGACTTCCCGGCGGCCCATCTATGGGTGATCGACGATGCGAGCGAGGACCGCACCGCCGAGATCGTGCTGGCGATGGGCGCCGACGACTCGCAGATCCACCTGGTGCGACGGCAGCTGCCTGACGCGAGAGTCGGCAAGGGGCTGGCCCTCAACAGTGCGTACCTCGCCCTGAGAAACTGGCTGCCGTCCTGGGCCGACCACACCCGGACGATTGTGGTGGTCATCGATGCCGACGGCCGGCTAGCCCCCGACGCCCTGAACTACGTGAGCTCGGACTCGGTGTTCGGTGACGCCAAAGTCGGCGCCGCGCAGATCGCGGTGCGGATGGAGAACCGTGAGGACCTGGGCCAGGCCGCCGCCGTGTCGCGCGCCGGCCGGCGCTTCTCCACGTTCCTGGTCCGGATGCAGGACCTCGAGTTCATGACCTCGATGTCGGCGATGCAGTTGCTGCGCGAGCGCACCGGCTCGGTAGGGATGGGCGGCAACGGCCAGTTCAGCCGGCTGACTGCGCTGCACGAGATCGCCGAACGGTACGAGCTGCCGTGGCACGGTGCGCTGTTGGAGGACTACGAACTCGGCCTGCACATCCTGCTCGTCGGTTACCGCAACCGGTTCGTCTATGACACCTACGTCGAGCAGGAAGGCTTGTTGTCGGCGCGTCGCTTCATCGCCCAGCGGGCCCGCTGGACGCAGGGCACGATGCAGTGCTCTTCCTACATCGCCGACATCATCCGCTGCCCCAACCTCAGCAACGCCGGAGTGGTCGAGTCCTGCTACTTCCTCGTCACCCCGTGGCTGCAGGTCGTCGGCGTGGTGTTGTGGCCCGTTCTCTTCCTGCTGACGATCTCCAAGGCCCTGGAGTACCCGGCCGGCGCGGGCAGCTTCGTCGCGCAGTTCTGGCCCATCGCGTTGCTCGCGCTGCTGTTCGGTGCGTTGCCCTTCGTCCTGTGGGGGCCCGTGTATCGAAAGGTGGCCGAGAACTCTATGAGCCGCACCCGGTCCTGGCTGCTCGGCTTCGGAAACGCCGCCTACCTGCTCTACACCTACGTCTCGACGGCGCGGGCAATGGGCCGATTCATGATCGGTCGCGGCAACTGGGTCAAGACCCGCCGTAACGCCGAGGTGGTCGTGCGCGGTTCGGTGGCCAGCGATGTCTAGTCGGCCCACCCCCGGGCGCGCCACGGCCGAGTTGCCCGCAAAGCCGCCACCACTGACCTACGCGCTGCCGGTGTGGGAATCGGACACGCCACTGCGCCCCAGGTCGACGCCCCAGTTGGTCGCGGGATTGGCGATGTACCTGGGCGCGATCTGGCTCGCCTTCGCCGACGTTCCATTTCGCCACTTCGAGGCACTGCTCGCCACACCTGTCACCGGGCTGGTCACCGGCGGCAAAGGTGCGGTCACGTCGCACGACATCGTCTTCTTCGCCCTCGGCACGAATCGCGCCTTCGGCCTGAAGATCACCGAGGAGTGCACCTCGGCCCTGCTGCTGATCCCGCTGCTGGTGATGATGGGCTCGTTCACGGTGTTCAGCCGGTTACCACTGCGCCGCGACCTGGTCGCCCTCGTCGTCGGGGCCGGCCTGATGATGTTCGTGAACATGCTTCGGGTTGCCCTCATCGGGTTCTCGACCTATCACTGGGGCATGGATCCGGGTTACCGGTACAGCCACGTGTTCGTCGGGTCCGCGTTCTCACTGATCGGCTTCGTCGGAGCGATGCTGCTGGCGATGTGGGTGCTGGTACGCACCGAGCGGGCGGGTCACCCGCCGGTCGCCGCGGCACCTGAAGCGAGCGCATCGACCGACGGGGAGCCCGGCCCCGTCGCACCCGATCCGGCCGCGCAGGCACCAGTAGTCGGACGGCGCCGCCGCAACGGCTGACTCACGCCGAGGCACGCGGCGTGTGCCCGCACCCGCGCGGCTCGCTCACCGCCCGCCCTGCGCTCGAGTCCTACTGTTCGTGCTAGCCGTGTCACCCGTCGAGAGGTCTGGTCATGCCCGCAGCCCGCCCCGCCTGGAGCGACGACGACATCGAGGCGTTCCGGGAGCTGGCCCGCCGCTTCTTCGACAAGGAGTGCGCGCCACACGAGGACCGCTGGTGCGAGCAGCAGCACGTCGACCGTGAGGTATGGCGAAAGGCCGGCGAAATCGGGCTGCTCTGCCCCTCGATCCCGACCGAGTACGGGGGCGGCGGCGGGACGTTCGCGCATGAGGCGGTGATGGCCGAGGAGCAGGTGCGCGCGGCTGCGCCCAGCCTGGGCACCACGGTGCACAGCACCATCGTCGCCCACTACCTCAACTCCTACGGCACGACAGCCCAGAAAGAGCGTTGGCTGCCCAGACTGGCCAGCGGTGAGCTGGTCGGCGCGATCGCGATGACCGAGCCGGGGACTGGATCGGACCTGCAGTCCATCAAGGCCACGGCGATCAAGGACGGTGACAGTTACGTCGTCGACGGATCCAAGACGTTCATCTCCAACGGGCTGCTGGCCGAGTTGGTCATCGTCGTGGTCAAGACCGACCCGGCCAACACGGCCGCGGGCATCTCGCTCGTCGTCGTGGAGACCGAGGGCACCGAAGGGTTCGCCCGGGGGCGGGTGCTGAAGAAGATCGGCCAGCACGGCCAGGACACTGCCGAGCTCTTCTTCTCCGGCGTGCGGGTGCCGGCCACGAACCTGATCGGCGAGGTCGAGGGACAGGGCTTCATCCAGCTCATGCAGCAATTGCCGCAGGAGCGTCTGGTCCTTGCGGTGGGGGCGGTGGCGGCGATAGAGGCCGCCGTGACCGCGACGATCAAGTACACGAAGGAGCGTGAGGCGTTCGGCCGGCCGGTGTTCAACTTCCAGAACACCAAGTTCAAGCTGGCCGAGGCCGCCACCACCGCGAAGATCGGACGCGTGTTCGTCGACGACTGCGTGGTCAAGCACCTCGCCGGCGAACTCGACATCCCCACCGCATCGATGGCCAAGTGGTGGCTGACCGAGCAGCAGTGTCAAGTCGCTGACGAGTGCCTGCAGCTGTTCGGTGGTTACGGCTACATGGCCGAGTACCCGATCTCGAAGATGTTCACCGACTCGCGGATCCAGAAGATCTACGGCGGGACGAACGAGATCATGAAAGAGATCATTTCCCGCTTTCTCTGAGCCCTGCTCGTCGCCGCGGCCCATTGGACGCGAGGTCGGGGAACGGGCGTCGCGCGGCGGCCAGTACGGCTGCCGCCGAGGGTCCAGGACTCGTGAGTCGCGCTTTGGCGGGCTCTGCGACGTCCGGTAGAGTCACACTTCGGCCCAGCCGGTCCGCCGACCGGGTCGCCACTGTGGGGTATGGGGTAATTGGCAGCCCAACTGATTCTGGTTCAGTTAGTCTAGGTTCGAGTCCTGGTACCCCAGCGCAGTGCAGGTTTCTGGGGCCCCATCGTCTAGTGGCCCAGGACGCCGCCCTCTCAAGGCGGTAGCACGGGTTCGAATCCCGTTGGGGCTACCAATGCACGTCCTTGGGCGTGCCTGATCCAGGCCACAGTTGCCCCGGCTGCCCGGTCGTGCCGAAGGATTCCGCGGACAATTGATGCGATGATGAGCCGGTGGCTCGGGTACCCGGCTTTTCTGGCCGAGCCGTTCGTTTCGCGAGCGTCGGCGTCGTTAGTACCGGCCTCTACCTGATCATTTTCCTATTGGCGCGCGGGCACCTCGGGCCGCAGTTGGCCAATTTCGTCGGACTGCTCATTTCCGCGCTCGCGAACACCGCGATGAACAAGCGGGCGACGTTCGGCTTGGGCGGGCGGACCTCGCGGCGGGAGCACCTGCAGGGCCTGGCCGTTTTCTCCCTGGGCATTGGCCTTACGAGCGCCGCGCTGTGGGTTCTGCATAGGGCTGTCCACCATCCCGGACGGCTGCTGGAGGTGCTCGTGCTGCTGGTGGCGACTGCCATCGTGACGGTGGTGAGGTTCGTCCTGTTCAGTCGCTGGATATTTGCTCCACCGGTGGCAACTCCGCACCCGCCGCACAGCAGCGGTGCCGATTCCGCACCCCAGAGTCCTTGACGGGACTGGATTTAGCTTTCGATTCTTTGTAATCGCATATGCGGGTTAGGCTCATCCGGTGACAGCCCCCACTCTTTCCGTCGTAGTGCCTATCTACAACGAAGAGGACGTGTTGCCATTGTTCGTGCACCGGCTGCGCGCCGTGCTGGACGAACTCTATGCACCATATGAAGTGGTGGCCGTCGACGATGGCAGCAGCGACGCGACCCCGGTTGTGCTGCGCCGGTTCATGCGCGATTGGCCACAACTGCGAATAATCCGGTTGCGGGTGAACGCTGGGCACCAAGCGGCGATTTCGGCAGGCCTGGCCTCGTGCCGGGGCGATTTCGTGGTCACGATCGACGCCGACCTGCAGGACCCACCAGAGTCGATCAAGGAGATGCTGGAGACAGCGTACGAACACTCCGTCGATGTCGTGTACGGCGTGCGCTCGGACCGGTCCAGTGACTCGATGTTCAAACGGCAGTCCGCGAACACCTTCTATAAGGTCATCAAGCGGATGGGCGGCGGCCGCGAACCCGGCTCGGCCGGCGACTTCAGACTCATGTCGCGGGCCACCGTCGATGCGGTAAACAGCCTGCCTGAGCACCATCGGGTGCTGCGCCTGGTCGTGCCAGCGCTCGGCTTCCCCTCCCAGACCGTGCAGTACCGGCGCGAGGCACGGGCGGCCGGGTCCTCTAAGTACTCGCTAGGACGCATGCTGCAACTGTCCTTGGACAGCCTCACCGCGTTCTCGACCGTCCCGTTGCGAATGGCCACCTGGTTCGGGCTGATCGGCAGCGTCGTCGCGGCGGGACTGCTGGTCTTCGCCGTCATTGCGCGGGTCGTGGGTACGACGACGCCGGGTTGGACGTCGATCGTGGCTGCAGTAGCCGGCTTCGGCGCCCTGCAACTGCTCTGCCTGGGGCTGCTGGGCGAGTATGTCGGGCGTACCTACCTGATGATGCAAGGCCGGCCCACGTACTTCATCGCCTATGACTCCGCAGTGCTGGAGGCACCTGCGGCGCAGGCCGCGCCCACGTTCGCACGGCGCAGCGGCTAGCCCTCAGGCCGGTCGGCGGGCGACCGCGAGCAGCGTGACGCCCGGCAGTCGCTTGACGGGCAGGTAGCGCTCGACGGTGATGATCACGCGCAGGGCCAGGTTGACGATGCGGGGTAGTGCCTCCAGATCGCTGCCCGTCGAGCTTTTGCGCCGCAGCTTGACGATCGGGCGCAGCAGCACGTTCCAGGAGGTCATCGATTCCACGACGAACCCCGACCCGGCGAGCACAGTGCTCAGCGCGGCCCGGGTGTAGCGGCGAACATGATCCACTGCGTCGTCGTGAGCCGACCACAGATTCGGATCACACGGTACCGCAACGAGAAATGTGGCTCCGGGCCGCAGCGCGCGAAAAATCTCTTGGGCCACCGCCGCGTCCTCGACGATGTGCTCGAGGACGTCGAACGCCACGACCAGGTCCAGCGACGCGGAGCGAACCGGTAACGCCCTGGCGTCGGCCCGGATGACGGGCAGGCCGCGCTCGGCTGCGACCTGCGCCCCGTCGAGGCCGTACTCCAGCGCGCACGACTGCCAACCCAGACGCCGCAGAACCCGCGTGTTGCCGCCGCCGGCCGCACCCACGTCGAGGGCCACGCCCGGGGGCATGCCACGCACGGCCCGCGCGAGCAGGTGCCGGCGCTCGGCGTACCACCAGTGGCGGTCCTCGAGCTCGGCCAACTTGCGTACTTCAGTGGACTCCACGTGGGCAAGTGTGTCATCTGAGCGATCTGACCCATGCGTGGCTGACGGGAGCAGCCGTTGGCTCAATTGCGCTATAGCGTTCGGGTTCCATGACGATGGCGCCGCTGGGGCACTCGGCCGCGCACAGTCCGCAGCCTTTGCAGTAGTCGTAGTCGATCTCGTAGCCGTGCGCTCCGGTGATCTGCAGGACAGCGTTGTCGGGACAGAACCTGAAGCAGTTGTCGCAGCCGAAGCAGTTGCCGCACGACATGCAGCGGCGCGCCTCGTACAGCGCCGTGTCGGGGACCCAGGACGCCGCCCTCTCAAGGCGGTAGCACGGGTTCGAATCCCGTTGGGGCTACTCACTGAGACCACCCGAATTCCTGGGGGTGTAGCCATTTAGGGATGCTGCGATTCAAGATCGACAGCGTTGCAGTCCGCAGATAGTCCGCAGGAATCTCCTGTGAACGCTCAGCCGCGCTCATCGCTGCGGCGTGGAGACGGTCGCCGACCTCGTCCAACTGGTCGGCATACAGGTGCCCGTAGAGATCAAGAGTCATCGTCGCCGACTTATGGCCGAGCATCTGCTGAACGACCTTTACCGTCGCGCCCGACGCGATGGCCAGACTCGCCGCAGTGTGCCGGAGTTCGTGTGGGTGCAGTCCCGGCGACCGACCTGTTCGGCCGCGCGAGTGAAGGCCGCCCGCTGGAATCCCTGGGCCAGGAGTGCGCCACCCTTGTCACCGGTGAAGACGAGGTCCTCTCGCACTCTGCCGGTCACGTGCGCGGCCAGCTCGCCACGAGGAAGCGGAGAATCGGAACCTCTCGGCGTTCGTGACCTTTCGGCATACCCCACGTCTGTACCCCTCGCACGAGTGTCACCGACTCGACGATGATCGCGCGCCGGCGCAGCAGGTCCAGGCGACCCACGCGCAGGGCGGCCATCTCACCGAAGCGGACTCCGGTGTAGGCCAGAAAGAGCACGACGAGCCGGTGGGATCCGCAGGCCGCCGCCAGGATCCGTACTTGGTCGTGGGTGAGGAACCGACGTTCGGATTCAACGACGCGCGGCAGGTTCACCCCGTCGGCCGGATTGCGTCCGAGCCGGTTGTCCTTGACGGCCATCTTCAGCATGAGCGAGACCACGCGGTGCACCTTATGCACGGTGGCGGGCGAGCGCTGTTGGCTGATCCCGGTCACCCGGGCCTGGACGTCCGCGTGTGAGACATCCGCCAGTCGCACCGGTGACCAACGGGCAGGACGTGCTCTCGGAGGATGCCTGCGTACCGCTCACGGGTGGACGGCTTCAGGTGTGTCTGTCCTTCGAGCAATCGTGGCGCCCACTTGCCGATCGTCAGCCGGCTCTTGCTCGGGTCGGCGCGGCAGCCGGAACCTT
>JALYVG010000146.1 GCA_030853345.1 Actinomycetota bacterium
TGCGCCTCGATCTGGCCGGCCAGCCACTCGCCGATGCCGCCGAGCCGGACGTGGCCGAACGCGTCGAGCCCCTTCTCGGTCGTCGCGTTCTCGCCTGCCCCATTGTCCGGCGTCGCGCCCTCGGCCACGACGATGATCGGCGCGTAGTGCGACTGGAAGCGGCTCTCGACGTAGGCGCAGACCCGGTTGAGCGAGAACGGGAACTCCGGCAGCAAGATCACGTTGGCGCCGCCGGCCAGGCCGGCGTGCAGCGCGATCCAGCCCGCATGCCGCCCCATCACCTCGACGATCAGCGCCCGGTGGTGCGACTCGGCGGTGGTGTGTAGCCGGTCGATGGCCTCCATCGCGATGTTGACGGCGGTGTCGAAGCCGAACGTGTAGTCGGTGGCGTTGAGATCGTTGTCGATCGTCTTCGGCACGCCGACGACGTGCACGCCCCGCTCGCTCAGCCTTGTCGCGACGCCCAAAGTATCCTCGCCGCCGATCGCGATGAGGGCGTCGATGCCCAGGTCGTGCAGGTTCGCGACGATCTTCTCCACACCGCCCTCGACCTTGAAGGGGTTGGTGCGCGACGAGCCGAGGATCGTCCCACCGCGGGGCAGGATGCCGCGTACCTCGGGCACACCGAGCGGGGTCGTGATGTTGTCCAGCGGCCCCTTCCACCCGTCGCGGAAGCCCACGAAGTCGTGGCCGTAGACGCCGACGCCCTTGCGGACCACGGCGCGGATCACCGCATTGAGCCCTGGGCAGTCCCCGCCGCCGGTGAGCACACCGATACGCATGATTGTGGATCCTCTCGGCCGTGATCGTTGGTCGCGACGGTGTCGCCGGCCAGCAGACCCTATCGAGCGACCTGCGGGAACGGCGACGGCAAAGACTCCAGAGCCTGCCAGCGCGCCAGGTTGTGCCGGGCGTCGGCGAGCGCGTCGTGTTGATCGGTGGGCGCGACGGGCAGTGGCGGCGAGCCGGCGTCCTCCCACCGCTGCCGCAATTCGTGGGTGAAACGCGGGATGGCCCGGGGCAGGGCACGCATGTCCCCCCACAGTTGCGCGAGTGCGACGTGATCGTAGGCCGACATCCATGCCCACAGCTCGATCGGCTCGCCCGGCTCGGTCAGGAACGCCAACAGGTCACGGCGGATGCGCTCCAACGAGCGCCACGCCGGGTCGGCCGGCGCCGGGAGCTTGGCGAGCACGTTGCGCCGAACCCAGTCGATCGCGCGGGTGGGGTCGAACTCGGTGGACACCGCGTAGAACTCGTGACCGTGCTCGTCGACGACGCCGATCGAGATCAGCTCGATCGTCGTGCCATCCTCGATGAACTCGCAGTCGTAGAAGAAGCGCACGTCCTAGCCGGCCCGTGTATCGGGGACCCGCTCCGCGAGTTCGCGCACCTCGGCTGCCTCGCGCGCCCCGAACGCGACGTCGGTGCCCATCGCCTTCTTCACCTTGGCCGCGTAGGTGTCGACGTACTCCTGGCCGGACAGCTGCATCAAGTCGTACATGATCTCGTCGGTCATCGAGCGTTCGACGAAGCGGTCGCCGGCCATCCCCTCATAGCGGGCGAAGTCCAGCGGCTTGCCGAAGCGCACACCTGGCCGAGGTCGCAGCTTGGGGATCCGCCGCCCGGTCGGCTGGATGATCTCGGTGTTGATCATCGCGCAGGGCACCACGACCGCGCCCGTCTCCAACACCATCCGCGCCACCCCAGTCTTGCCGCGGTACAGCCGCCCATCCGGTGAGCGGGTCCCCTCGGGGTAGATGCCGAGGACCTTGCCCGACCGCAGCACCCGCACCCCGGTCTCCAGAGCCGCGCGGGAGGCGTCGGCACCAGTGCGATCGATGGGCACCTGGCCGACCGCGGCCATGAACATCCGGGAGAAGAGGCCCTTGATCCCCGGCGTGGTGAAGTACTCCGCCTTGGCCAGGAAGGTGACCTTGCGCGGCACCATCACCGGCATGAAGAAGGAGTCACAGAAGGACAGGTGGTTACTGGCGATGATCACGGGGCGGTCGGCGGGGATGTTGTCCAGCCCCTCGACCCACGGCCGCCAGAGCCCGCGCAGGAATGGCCCGATGAAGACGAACTTCGCGAGCCAGTAGAACAAAGCACTCTCCCCCGGACGAAGGTGACGTGGGCCGCCGATATGGGTTTCGAAAGGTGACAGTAGTGCCGGCTCGACGGTGCGGCCAAGCTTGCCGTCCGCGCCCAAGGGCGGCTCGCCGAAACGCCATCGCCGTTGCGGGCGTCCGAGAGGCATGATGAACGCGCACGCCCGCACCACCCCAACCCCCCCGTGAGACGGAGCAGACGTGGCACTGATTGCCGGAGCCGAAGCATTTTCCGCCGACCGCGGGCCGATCGGCGTCGTGCTCAGCCACGGATTCACCGGCACTCCGGCCAGCCTGCTGCCGTGGGCGCAGCACCTGGCTGCCGCCGGTTACACGGTGCGGCTGCCCCTGCTGCCCGGGCACGGCACCCGCTGGCAGGACACCAACCGCAGCCGCTGGACCGACTGGTACGGCGCGGTCGACGCGGCCTACGCCGAGGTGGCGCAACGCTGCGAGACCGTCTTCGCCGGCGGTCTGTCGATGGGTGGCACGCTCGTCACCCGGCTGGCCGAGCAGTACGGCGACCGCATCGCCGGCCTGGTTCTGGTCAACCCGTCCTACGCCACCGAGCGATTCGATGCGAAGTTCGCGCGTTACATCAGTTGGGCGATGCGCTCGAGCCCCGGCATCGGCAGCGACATCAAGAAGCCCGGCGTCGTCGAGCCCGCCCTCGACCGAACCCCCGTGCAGGCCTTCGTGTCCCTACAGAAGCTGTGGCAGGTCACCACGGCCGACCTGTCGAAAATCACCGCGCCGATCCTGCTGTTCCGCAGTCGCGAGGACCACGTCGTCGAGCCGCTGTCGGCCCGGCTCCTGCAGGCCGGCGCCACGGCCACCACAGTGCGCGAGGTCATCCTCGACGAGAGCTACCACGTCGCCACCCTCGACAACGACGCGCCGACCATCTTCGAGGGCAGCGTCGACTTCATCCGCTCGCTCACCGTCATGGCCACTCCGGACGGTGACACCGCGGGAGGCACCCCGCCATGACGGCAGGCTCATCACCGGAGGAGACCGGCCCGCACGAGGTCGGCCGGGTCGCGAACGGCCTGTCCGCGGTGAGTTATGTCCCGCTCACCGATGTCGAGGCCGCCGTCGGCCAGGCGCTGCTCACCGCCTTGGGCCGCGCGCGCATCGCCGCCTATCTCGACCCCACGCCGGGCGTCGACCAGGAGCAACGCCGGCTGTTCGTCGCCGCTGAGGAGCGCTCGGACGCGCGGACGATCGTCGCCGCCGCGGTCAAGGCGCTCGGTGGACCGCCGGCCGAACTGCCCGAACGATCAGAGGACCCGCTGGCCGGGGTCGACACCGACGCCGCCTTCGCCGAATTGATCGCCGACTGGCACGTCGACACGGTCGCCGCCGTACGCGAGGCCGAACGCGACCTGCGCCGCGAGGACGCCGACTGGCGCGAGCGGCTGGCCAAGCCGCCCGTCGACGAGCCGGTATGGCTCGACGAGGACCACTACATCCCGCCGCCCCCGCCGCCGCTGCCCCGCCTGGCGGCGCCGACCATCGGGGCGATGGCGCTGCTCGCGGTCTCCATCCTGTTGCTCGGCCTGGGCGGCGAGATCGGTCTGGCCAGTGACCTGACCATGCTGCTCGGCGTCGTCGGGCTGCTGCTCGGTGCGGGATTGCTCGTCATGCGGCTGCGCGAACGCCACGACGACGAGGATGACGACGGCGCGGTCATCTGAGCCGGCGGCGGCGCGGGTCCGGCCGGCGGCCTAGTCCGGCAACTCCAGTACGGCCAGCACCGGCCGATGGTCGCTGGCCGAGGGCACGTCTGGTCCGTCCAGCACCCGAGCCGCGACGACGCTGATACGCGGGTCGATGAAAATACCGTCGATCGTCTGGTGCGGGTCAGCGGCGGTCGAGGTGAACGCCGAGCCGGTGCCCGCCGCCGCGAAGGCGTCGGTGCGGCGATCGACCAACGCCAGCCACGTGGGCGAGCCCGGATGATCGTTGACGTCGGCGGCGACGACTACCGGCCGCTCGGGCGGGAGGTAGCGCGATATGGCCGAGTCCAGCTCGATGACGTGGCCTAGCCGAGCCTCCGCCCGGACGTCCAGATGTGTACCGACCACCGAGAATTCCGAACCGCGAAAGCGCAAGACCGCCAGTGCCGCACCACGCTGGTGCAGCGCGGGCTCCTTGCTGAACTGCACGTCGACGGTCTTGATGACGTCGACCGCCAAACTCGACAAGATCAGGTTCGCACCGGCCGGCCGGCCGCCGCCCACCACCACCAGGCCACTGCGGCGCGCCAGGGCGGCGCAGGTCGAGCGCCAGCGCAGGAAGCGCGGAGCCTCCTGGACGCACACGACGTCCGGCTCGGCGGAGCGGATCACCCGCGCCAGAGCGTCCCGGTCGTCACGCATCGAGCGAACGTTGTAGGACAGCAGTCGCAGGGTCGGCACCGCCACATCCTGCCGTATCGCCTCGGGGCGCTCAGCCGCGGCGGGCGATATCGGCCGCGCCGACCAGGCCGGAGTCCGGGCCGAGTGCGGCCGACACAACCCTGGCCACCGGCCGGAACCCCCGGCCGGTGAGCGTGTGCACGAACTCCTCGCGGGCCGGGCGCAGCAACAGCTCACCGGCCTGCGAGACCCCGCCCCCGATCACGAAGATCGAGGGGTCCAGGACGGCGGCGAGGTTGGCCAGGCCGCGACCGAGCCAGCGGCCCATCGTCGTGCAGATCGCCTCGGCTGCCGGGTCGCCCTCGGCGGCAGCCGCGGTGACCACGGGACCGCTGAGCCCATCGGGTGAGGCGGCGGCCAGTTCCAACAGCCGTTCGGCAGCCATGGGCGACTCCTCGACCAGTTCGCGCGCGTCGCGGGCCAGCGCGCGGCCCGAGGCGTACATCTCCCAGCAGCCGCGATTGCCGCACGCGCAGCGCCGGCCGTCCGGGACGAGGGTCATGTGGCCGTACTCGCAGGCGATGCCGAACGCGCCGCGGTACAGGTTGCCGTCGACGACCAGGCCACCGCCGATCCCGGTACCGAGCGTGACGCAGACGACCACGGGCTGGTCTTGGGCGGCGCCGAAACGATACTCCGCCCAGGCTGCGGCGTTGGCGTCGTTTTCGACGACGAGCTCAAGCCCGATCTGTTCGCTGAGTGCGGCGTGCAGTGGCTCGTCGCGCCAAGCCAGGTGCGGCGAGAACAGCACGGTGGCGTGATCGTTGGCGATCCAACCGGCCGCACCCACGCCGACCGCGACGACGTCGTTGCGCGCCGCCAGCTGCCGAACGACCTCGACGATGATCGCTTCTGTCTCGGCCACGTCATGGCCCGGAGTGGGCCGCAGTTCGCGGTCGATCACCCGTCCCTCGTCGTCGACGACTCCGGCCGAGACCTTGGTGCCGCCGATGTCGACCCCTATCGCGAGTGGCACGGCACGGCTCAGCTCTCGTCGTTCAGGTTGATCTTCTGGACGCGGGGTCGGGGCGGGGGATTGGACTGGCGATGCTGGGTAGCCCCGGAGGCCGCCTCGACCAACGCCCGCACCACCCCCGCGAGTGCCGTGCCTGCCTCGGCCACCCGGTCGGTGACCTCGGCGTGCTCGCCGCGCAGGACCGCGGCGAACTGGCACAGCGGGCACCATTGGCAGTCGGTGCCGCTGTGCCGCTCGCCGGCGTCGCCCGAGCCGCGCTGTGCCCGGTCTTGCGCCCAGTCCTGCACCGATGACACCAGACGGAGAGCCTCGCCGATCAACGCTCCGGCGGCGTTCGGGTGCTCGCCGTCGGCGGATGCTCCGGACACGGGCTCAGTCATGGTTGTCTCCCGCGCTGAGTCCGGTGCGTCGGTGCGCCCGGCGATTTATTCTCAGAACCCGAGGCCTCGGGCCACAGCGTCGGGTCGGGGGCGAAGTGCACCCGCAGCTCACCGTCGTCGAAATCCGCGCCCACCACCGCGCAACGGCGCAGCACGTTCGGCAGTGTCAGCAGCCGGCGGTTCCCGCCGACGGTGAGGACGAGGTCATCGCCCGCGCGGGCCAGGTCGACCGCCGACTTCGACGCGAGCGGCAGCGGCATCCGTAGCACGAACTCCTCATCGACGGTGTCTATCGTCAACAATTCCCTCGGCGCACCGACGCGAGCCGGATCCTCACCCGGCAGTTCGCCGTAGAGCGCGTCGGCCACCTCTCGCAATGCGGTCGCGCCGACCGGTTCGCCAGCGCGGTAGGGCAGCTCGCGCACCGGTAGCCCGGCGAAGGACTCCCGGATGCCGACCAGCTGAGCCTGTTGCGCCTTGGCCCAGCCCTGCCGCCATTCGTCGTCACCGGCGGGGAAGACCCGGTTGGCGATCACCAGGTCCAGCGCGTAGCCGTACAGCGACAGGGCCGTGAAGGTCCGCCGGGCCTCCGCGACCACGACCGATTCCGGAGTGAGGACCAGGCGTACCGACGTCACCGTCGGGTCGCCGAGCAGTTGCCGAACTGCAGCGAGCTCATCGTTGAGCCGCAGCAGCGCCTCGAAGATGTTGTCCGGCGGGATCACCTCGCCGCGGCCGAGCATCGCGGCAATCGGCCGCATGCCGCGCGCCAGGCGACGGTGGGCCGGGAAGACTTTCTGCAGGTACCACGACAGGGCCTCCGGCAGCGCCAGCAGCCGCAGCGTCTCGGCGGTGGGTGCGCAGTCCACGACCAGGACGTCCCAGTCACCGGCCATTGCCATCTCTCGGACGGCCAGTAGCGCGAGCACTTCGTCCACGCCGGGCAGAACGGTCAGCTCGTCGGCGGTCACCGGATCGACGCCGCTGTGCGCAAGCATGTCGACCAGGAAGCGCTGCACGTCGCGCCAGGCTGCCTCGAAGCGGCCCTGGGTGTCGATCTGCACGGCCCACAGACTGGGCGCCACCTCGGTGGGCTCGCCGGTGAGCTCGACGGCCAGCGCGTCGGACAGGGAGTGGGCGATGTCGGTGGACAGCAGCAGGGTCTTCAATCCCCGGTCGGCCAGGCGCAGCGCGGTCGCCGACGCGGTTGTGGTCTTGCCCACGCCGCCCTTGCCGGTGAACAGAACGATTCTCACGCTCGCCCCCCACCCTGCCGCTCGGCCTGCATCAAGCGCCTGACTCCACTCGCTTCTTCAGCTCCTTGAGTGCGGTGTCCATGACGACCCGCTCGGCCTTGCGCTTGAGCAGGCCGAGCATCGGGATGGCCAGGTCGACGGTCAGCGAGTACGTGACCAGAGTGGCACCGCCGCCGGTCTCCGCGAGCACATAGGACCCCTGTTGGGCCCGCATCATGTGGCCCGACACCAGATTCCAGTCCACCCTGATGTCGCCGCTCCACTCGTACTCGAGTTCGTACTGATCGCGGACAACGCCTGCGTCCAAGGTGAACGCGACCCGGCGTGCGCGGCCGTCCGGGCCAGCCTCGAGCACGGCGGCCTTCTTCACCGAACCCGTCCACACGGGGTAGTTGTCGAAGTCGGCGATAACAGCCATGACCGTCTCGGGTGCGGCGTGGATCGTTATCGACTGGGTCGACTGGTCGGCCATTCCGCAGAGGTTACCGGGGCACCGCGATCCGGGCCGTACGGCTGGGATCGAGCTCGTCGGCCAGCGCCCAGAACGTCCGCTTGGCCCGACGGCGGTGAAAGTGGGTGAGTCGGGTCTGTCGACGGCGACCCATGCGCCGCCCGTCCACCGCGTCCAGGCGCAGGAAGTAGTGCAGGACGACCCCGTCGAAGGCCGGCTCCAGCCAGATCTCCATCGAACCGGACTCCCCGGACCGGGTGGGGCCGACCGTCCAACGCACTCCCTTGTCGCCGCGCATCTCCTCAGCACGCAGGTCCAGTTCGGGCCACCACCGCCGCCAGGTCGCCGGCTCGGCCACGGCCGCGGCAACGACAGCCGGGCGAGCACAGATCCACGTCGAATCGACGACGTCGATGGCGGGCACCAGCCCAGGATGGCATGGACCTGCGCACCGTGGTCGCGTCCGGAGTGGCGACGGGCTACGGTGGCCGCACACCACATAGGCGCGGTACCGCGTCCCTCCCGGGGCAAGATGTCGAGCCTGAAAGGACGACGGACGAGTGCGCGAGTTGCATGTCGCCAGCAACGTCACCTCCCTCATCGAGAACAACACCGCCGACTTGGTGTTCGAGAGCGCCGCCAACCGCCCGGACCACGTGGCGTTGCGACGACGCGTCAACGGGGTCTGGTCCGACGTGACCGCCGCGGCGTTTGCGGCCGAGGTCACGTCGCTGGCGAAGGGTCTGCTCGCCGCGGGCATCCAGACCGGCGACCGCGTCGCAGTCATGAGCAAGACCCGTTACGAGTGGACCGTCGCCGATTTTGCCCTGTTCACCGTCGGCGCGGTCGTCGTGCCGATCTACGAGACCTCCAGCGCCGAGCAGGTCGAGTGGATCCTCGCTGACTCCGGTGCCAAGGGTGCGTTCGTCGAGACGAGCGAGCACGCCGCGCTCGTCGAGTCGGTCCGGCCGAAGGCACCCGACCTGGCCGAAGTATGGCAATTCGACCTCGACGTGATCGGCACGTTGACCGAGTCCGGCAAGGACGTCAGCGACGACGAAGTCACCAAGCGCCGCGAGTCGATCACCCTCGACGATCTGGCCTCGATCATCTACACCTCAGGTACCACCGGGCGACCCAAGGGCTGCCAGCTCAACCACCGCAGCTTCATCACCGAGGTCGTCGAGCTCTGTGACCTGCTGGCGAGCTTCCTCAATGAAGGCACCTCGACGCTGCTGTTCCTGCCGATCGCGCACGTGTTCGGTCGCGCGATCGAGATCGGAGCGCTGGCAGCAGGCTGCACTCTCGGGCACACCGCCGACGTCAAGAACCTGCTCGAGGACCTCGCCGATTTCAAGCCGACCTTCGTGCTCGCCGTACCGCGGGTCTTCGAGAAGGTCTACAACGGTGCGAAGCAGAAGGCACACGCCGGCGGCAAGGGCAAGGTCTTCGATCGCGCCGAGAGCGTCGCGATCGCCTTCAGCGAGGCGACAGCGGACGGCGCCGCTCCCCCGCTGGGCTTGAAGCTGCAGCATGTGGTGTTCGACAAGCTGGTCTACACCAAGCTGCGCGCGGCCCTCGGCGGTAACTGCCGCGCGGCGGTGTCAGGTGGGGCGCCGCTGGGCAGCCGGCTCGGTCATTTCTTCCGCGGCGTCGGGGTCACGATCTACGAGGGTTACGGGCTCACCGAGACCACGGCCGGTGTCACCGTGAACCGCCCGGACGCGCTGCGGGTCGGAACGGTCGGACGTCCTGTCGGCGGCGTGGCTGTGCACGTCGGCGACGACGGCGAACTGCTGGTCAAGTCCCCGTTGGTGTTCATGGGCTACTGGCGCAACGAGGTCGCGACGACCGAGGCGATCGATGCCGACGGCTGGTTCCACACCGGCGACATCGGCGAGATCGACGAGGACGGGTACGTGCGGATCACCGGCCGCAAGAAGGAGCTCATCGTCACGGCTGCTGGCAAGAACGTCGCGCCGGCGGTGCTCGAGGACCGGGTTCGGGCGAACCCGGTGATCAGTCAGTGCCTCGTGGTCGGCGATCAGAAGCCGTTCATCGCGGCGCTGATCACCATTGACCCGGAGGCCTTCCCCGACTGGCTGGCGAAGAACGGCCTGCCGTCGTCGACGTCGGTTGCTGATGTGGTCGACGATGCGAGGTTGCGCGCCGAGGTGCAGCGCGCGGTCGATGACGCGAACAAGGCCGTCAGCAAGGCCGAGGCTATCCGCAAGTTCGCCATCCTGGGCGAGGACTGGACCGAGGCTGACGGCCAGCTCACGCCGTCCTTGAAGCTCAAGCGCAACGTGGTCCACGAGGAATGCAAGGAACAGATCGCCGGCCTGTACAGCGGGAGCAACGGCGACTGAGCGCTGAGGATCACTGGAGGGTGAGCAGGGCGGCGCGCCGCGTGAACACCTGTTCCGGGGCCACGACTCGATCGAGCGCTACAGCAGTTCGGCAATTCGGGCGGCCGCACGTTGGGCGCCGTCGGTCTCGACGGGACGGTAGTCCACGGGCCGGTTGATCTCGGCAGCCATGGCGGCAGCCAGCGCCTCGGGCTCGATCTCGGCGTAGTCGAGGCACCGCCCAGCGCCATAGCGCTCCAGACGGTGCCGGACGTGGAAGTTCTGCTCGAAGTGGTGCCGCAGAGGCACGTACAGGAACGGCCTGCGGTTGGCCGTGAGTTCCATCGTCGTAGTCAAGCCACCCTGCACGACGGCGAGGTCGCACACCGCGAGATGGCGGTACAGGTCGTGGACGTAGGCACGCACCTCCAGACCCGGGTGCGTCGGCAGTGCGGCGGGATCGATGCGTGGCCCGGTCACGACGACCATGCGCAGGTCGGGGATCAGCCGCTTCGCGTGCGGATACGCGGCGATCACCCGGCGCAGCAGGTGCCCGCCCACGCCCGAACCACCGGCCGTCACGATGCACACTCTTTCGTCGTCGCGGTAACCCAACTCGCTGCGCACCGATGCGGTGTCGGCCACGGTGCTTGGGTCGAAACCCGTTACGTAGCCCACGAAATCGAAGTGCTGCTGGGACCAGTCGCGGATGGCAGGCAGGTCCGGGCCGAGCAGGTCGGGGACGATGTCATCGGGGTTGCCGACGAACAGCGCGCGGTCACGCAGCCGCGGGAGACGGGCCACCTGCTCCACCATCTCGGCGTTGTAGTCGGCGGTCAGGGCAGCTTCGGCCGCGCCGCCGTCGGCCATCGGCAGCCAGCCGACGAAGTCGGTGAGCCAAACGTAGGGCGCCCGCTTCAGTTCCGGGTTCTCGTGCAGGAAGTAGTCCAGTTCCCACGCCTCGTCCCCGACCCACGCGTCGTAGGGCTGCTCCTCGACCAGGTCGGCGAACACCATGAAGTTGTTCACCAGGATCTCGTCCATCCGGCGGATGGTCTGGAACGCGTGCAGATCGTGCTCGGCGGACTCCGACTCGATGTGGCTCGATTCGTTTGCCAGATGTGCCGAAGCTGGATGGATCCGCTCGCCGCGGCGTTCCAGCAGTTCGGTGAGCGGGTGCTGGGCGAGCCAGTCGACCTGCACGTCCGGGCGCAGGGTGCGCAACTCGTCGGCGATCGCGACGTCGCGACGGGAGTGGCCGAGCCCGATCGGCGAGGACAAGAACAGAACCCGCTGCCGACGATGCAGCGGTCTGGTCCAGCGCCGCGGCCCTTGCGCCGGTGCGAACCGGCTGACGAAGTCGCGGATCGCGTGGTTGATCACGACGGGTTCGCGCGCCTGCGGGAGGTGGCCGGCCCCGGCCAGCGTCAACACCTGGGCCGCGGTCAGTTCGGCGACGGCGAGGCTGCGCGCGACCGGCTGGCAGCGGTCCTCTTCGCCGTGAATCTCGAGCACCGGGCAGCGCACCCGGCCCAGGATCGCCTCCGTCTGCTCCTTCGAGGTGGACGAGATCGGGCCCTGATCATGGGCGATCATCGTCTCTGCACCGATCTCCATCGCCCAGGCCACGCAGTCCTCACGCTGTTTGGTCGAATGCGGCTCGACGAGTAGCTCGCCGAAGAAGAACTCGGCGAAGCCGCGCCAGTCCTGCCGCCAGTAGTGCCGGTTGTCCTTGTTCCAGCCCTCGTACACCTCGAGTTCGGTGTCGAAATCAGCGGCCGCGGCCCGGGTCGGCAGCGGCGGCGTCAGGAACGGCGCCGACGTCGCGATGCTGACGACGCCGAGCACTCGGTCGGGATATGTCGCGGCGGCCAACAGCGCACGCCAGCCGCTGGAGCACAGCCCGACGAGCACGGCCCGGTCGATGCCCAACGTGTCCATTACCGCGACGGTGTCCTCGACGAACTCGGTGTCTGCATACGCCGTGGGGTCCGTCGGTCGGTCAGAGCGTCCGTTGCCACGGGGGTCGATGGTGACCACCCGACAGCGCCGAGCCAGGTAGGGCACCTGGGCCTTCCACGCGCCTGAGTGGACGATCGCGCTGATCGGGACGAAGACCACCGTCGGCTCGCCCGTGCCGAACACCTCGTAGCCCACCTTGACGCCGTCGCGTTCGATGAAGCTCTCGATCAACGGATAATTCGCGCGCATGAGTCCCCCTGACGCCGACCGGCAATTGCGACCATGCCCGGCCCCATTGCAGTCCCGTTGCAACCAGGACGCAACGTCAGAGCACCGTCAGGCCGCTACCCGGGTGGCGGCGTGCGCTGCCAGCGAGAGCGCCCAGTGCATCCGGCTGGCCGACTCCTCCGGGTGTTCGCCGTACTCGGCGGCGAAGATTCCGGCGCACCCGGAGACACCCCCGTGGCGGCGCAGGCTCCGGCCGATGGCAGCGGCGACCTGATCGGCGGTGGGGTGCTCGGAGGGTTGCAGGCTGCTCACGAATACTGCCTCGGCCAGGGTGGCTAGCGTCATGATGATCACGCTTTCCGATGAGATGGTTCGCTGTTACTGAGGAGCCTGCTCGTGTCGCACCGATACACAGCCGAGCAAACCCCAAACACAGAGCGGCAGGTACCCCCGGTGGAGGGGGGTCCGGCCCCCCAGACTTAGCCCTGCAACATCTCGCTGAGCTGGCCGGCGACGACG
>JALYVG010000149.1 GCA_030853345.1 Actinomycetota bacterium
CCTAGCCAGAATCCTTTACACCAAGGAGGATGCCCTCCAAGGTCATATCCGGTATTAGCCCCGGTTTCCCGGAGTTATCCCAGTGCTAGGGGCAGGTTGCCCACGTGTTACTCACCCGTTCGCCGCTAGGGCTCCTTCCCGAAGGAAGGGCCTCGCTCGACTTGCATGTGTTAAGCACGCCGCCAGCGTTCGTCCTGAGCCAGGATCAAACTCTCCGTGAATGTTTATATGACTACCCGGCAAGCCGGGGTTGTCGACACAGAAAGCTACCGTCTTGGCGACGGTGTCAATCACTGGTCATACGAGCTGACTTCATCTCTGCGAGCAGAGATGTCGTTCAATTGCTCGATGTACCAAAGGAATCTCTGCACACCTTCCGGCAAGCCGGACGGTGTAGACGAGAGTTAATAAATGGCACTAACTTTCGGCACGCTGTTGAGTTCTCAAGGAGCGGACGCACACCGTCACGGTCCTCTCAGACCGGTCGGGGGCAACCAACGATACGTTACTCGGTCGGTTTCGCTCGGTCAAACCTGGCCGAACCCCGCCCGCCTCCCACTTGGTCGCCGCACACGGGCCAGCCGTGGCGCGTCGCACTTGGGGGATGTCCGGCCTGCTCCAGCCTAGCGCCCACCGGTCTTCCGAGGGCTCCGTCGTGGCTCCGTACACCGAACAAGGACAAGATTAGTCAGTGGGCGCGGAGAGAGTCAAATTGCCCTGCCAACTGCGTGTCGGCCAGTCTTTACCGGCATTGTCGGGCCGCGACAGCGACCCGATCTCGCCCGGCAATCGGAGTGGGGTGCGGTGATCCAGCTCACCCGGCGGCGGCACTGGGACGCTCAACCGGCCGGGTCGACGAGGCGGACCGTCCGGCGCTTGCCCAGGGCCAGGACGCTGCCCACCAGCTCGGCCCGCGGGAGGTCGTAGCGATTGGGCGCTACCGGCGCCCCGTCGAGCCGAACCGCGCCGGCGTCGATCTCCCGGCGTGCGGCGCTGTTGCTGGCGGTGAGACCCGCAGCGACGAGCAATGCCGGCAGGTGCACGAGATCACCCTCCGGGACGGCATGAACGGGTGCGTCGATCGGCGTTTCACCGCGCTTGTGGATCGCGTCGAAGCGTTCCTCGGCCGCGGTCGCCTCGTCGGCACCGTGATAGAGCGTGACGACCTCGCGAGCCATGCGGCGCTTGGCACCATTGGCCGCCGCTCCCCCGGCCACGACGTCGGCGGCGAGCTCATCGACCACCCGCGGGTGCAGTGCGGCAGCCAGCCGGGCGTACATCTCGACCGCGGTGTCCGGGATGCTCATCAACTTGCCGAACTGCTGGGCCGCCGGCTCATCGATTGCGACGTAGTTGCCCAGTGACTTGCCCATCTTCTCGGCTCCGTCGGTGCCGACGAGCAGCGGCACGGTGAGCACGGCCTGCGGTGCCTGTCCGCGCGAGCGCTGCAGTTCACGGCCGACCAGGTTGTTGAACGTCTGGTCGGTGCCGCCGAGTTCGATGTCGGCCCGGATCTCGACCGAGTCGATGCCCTGCAGCAGCGGGTAGAAGAACTCCGAGAGGGTGATCGGGGCCCGGGCGGCGAAGCGGCGGGCGAAGTCGTCGCGCTCGAGCAGTTGGGCCACCGTGATCTGCCTGGTGTAGCCCAGCATCTCGGCCAGGCGCATCGTGCCGAGCCAGTCGGCGTTGTTCACCACCTCGGCACGCTGGGGGTCGAGGATGCGCATGAGTTGGTCGAAGTAGCCCCGGGCATTGCCGATCACCTCATCGGCGCTCTGTGCGACGCGGGTCGCGGTACGCCCGGACGGGTCGCCGACCTGGCCGGTGAAACCACCCACGACGAGTACCGCGGTGTGCCCGAAGTCCTGGAATTGCCGCAGCTTGCGCAGCACGACCGCGTGGCCGAGCGTCAGGTCGCTACCGGACGGGTCGATACCGAGCTTGACCCGCAGCGGCCGCCTTTCGCTGCGGGCGGCCAGCAGCCGCTCGGCCAGTCCGTCGGCGGGCAGGATCTGGGCGGTGCCGGATGCGAGCACCTCGTAGGCCTCGCGCAGGTCATCGGGCAGCGTTGCAGGGGTCGTCGGCTCGTCACTCACGCAGGTCAGTCTGCCGGTCCGACGCCGACCGGGTGCGCCCGCCCGGCCGGAACACCGAAACGGTCGGCTCGTCGGTCAGCCAGAATCGCCACGGCCGGTCGGCGGCTACTGCGATGCCGACCCGCGGGCCGGCCCGTATGCCCACTGCGCGGCGCCGCGGAACGGACTCCAGCTGCACGGCCGATGCCGGATCGCACAGGTCGACGCCGTTGTGTGCGGCGCCGAGCCCCAAGCAGCTGGCCAGCCGGGCCGGGCCGCGGGCCAGGTCACGCGCGGACTTCGCGGCCGGGCGGCGCGTCCATGCAACGTCGTCGCCTCGCACCACCTGCCCAGCCCGCAGCAGCACCGCAGAGGCGCGTCCCTCGTACGCGCAGACGATGTTCGCGCACCAGTGCATTCCGTAGGTGAAGTAGCAGTACAGGTGGCCCGGCGGCCCGAACATGACCTCAGTCCGCGTGGTACGCCCGCGGAACGCGTGCGATGCCGGGTCGTCGGGCCCCTCGTAGGCCTCGACCTCGGTCAGCCGGAGCGCGACCTCTGACCCGCCGGCTGTGGAAACGAGTACCGCGCCGAGCAGGCGTGGGGCGAGCAGCCGGGCCGGCTTGGCGAGCCACGCCCGCTCTACCGGCACTACTGGCCCGGCCTCGCGTTAGCCCAGGCCGCATGGTCATGGACCGAGTCGATGAGTTGCGCGGACTGTTCGGCGACACGGTCCGGTGCGGTGCCACCGACCGAAGAACGGGCCCGGAGTGCCCCTTCGACGCTCAGCACGCGGCGCACCTCCGGCGTGAGCTGAGGGTCGACCTCGGCCAGCTGGTCGTCGCTGAGATCGGGCAGGTCGAGGCCGCGTTGCTCGCAGTAGGACACGAACGACCCACTGATCTCGTGGGCGTCACGGAACGGCACGCCCTTGCAGACCAGCCATTCGGCGACGTCGGTGGCCAGCGCAAACCCGGAGGGGGCGGCCGCGGTCAACCGCTCGCCGTTGATGCCCAGGGTGGCGATCATTCCGCTGACCGCGGGCAGCAGCATGAGCAGTTGGTCGACGGTGTCGAACACCGGCTCCTTGTCCTCCTGCAGGTCCCGGTCGTAGGCCAACGGCAGGCCCTTCAAGGTGGCCAGCAGCCCGGTGAGGTTGCCGATCAGCCGTCCGGACTTGCCGCGGGCCAGTTCGGCGATGTCGGGATTCTTCTTCTGCGGCATGATCGAGGATCCCGTCGACCAGGCGTCGTCGAGGGTGACCCAGCCGAACTCAGGCGTGGCCCACAGGATGACCTCCTCGCCGATTCGCGAGAGGTGCACGCCGAGCAGCGCCGCGGCGAACAGGAACTCGGCAGCGAAGTCACGGTCGGACACCGCGTCGATCGAGTTGGCCGCGGGCCGGTCGAAGCCGAGTTCGGCCGCCACCCCGGCCGGGTCCAGCGGCAGCGAGGATCCCGCGAGGGCCCCCGAGCCGAGCGGCGACACCGCGGCCCGCTTGTCCCAGTCCCGCATGCGCTCGACGTCGCGGTCCAGCGCGTGCACATGCGCAAGCAGGTGATGGGCGAACAGCACCGGCTGGGCATGCTGGAGGTGGGTCATGCCCGGCATCGCGACGCCCCGGTTCTGCTCGGCGACGGTGATCAGCGCCGTCTCAAGGTCGGCGACGGCGCTGACGATCTGCCTGACGTGATCGCGCAGGTAGAGCCGCAGGTCGGTGGCTACCTGGTCATTGCGGCTTCGTCCGGCGCGCAGCTTGCCGCCCAACGTGCCCAGCCGCTCGAGCAGGCCACGTTCTAGGGCGGTGTGGACGTCCTCATCGGCGACGGTGGGCCGGAACTCGCCGTTGGCGACGGCCGCCCCCAACTCGTCCAGCGCGAGCATCAACCGGCGGGCCTCGTCGTCGGTGAGCAGCCCTGCGCGGTGCAGCACCCCGGCGTGCGCCTTGGATGAGCGCAGGTCGTAGGGCGCCAGCCGCCAGTCGAAGTGCACCGACACCGACAGCTTGGCCAAGGCCGGGGAGGGGCCAGTGGCGAACCGGCCACCCCACAGGCGGGTGGCGTCCTCAGCCATGTGACTTCAGGTCGCGGCGCGCTGCGATCCGGCTGGGCAGGCCCCACAGCTGGACGAAGCCCTTGGCCAGGCTCTGGTCGAACGTGTCGCCGGTGTCGTAGGTGGCCAGCCCGAAGTCGTACAGCGAGCCCTCGCCGCGCCGCCCGGTGGGCACCGCCGCCCCGCCGGACAGGCGCAGCCTGATGTCGCCGGTCACGTTGCGCTGCGCGGAGTTCACGAATTCGTCCAAAGCCCGCCGCAGCGGGCTGAACCACAACCCGTCGTACACGATCTCGGTCCAGCGCTGCTCGACGCCGAACTTGAACCGCCGCAGGTCGCGTTCGACGGTGAGGTCCTCGAGTTCCTGGTGGGCGGTGATCAGAGCGATGGCCCCGGGCGCCTCGTACACCTCACGGCTCTTGATGCCGACAAGCCGGTCCTCGACCATATCCAGGCGGCCGACCCCCTGGGCTCCGGCGCGGGTGTTCAGCTCGAGGATCGCGTCCAGCACCGATACCGCCTTGCCGTCGATAGCGGTGGGCACGCCGTCGACGAAGGAGATGATCACTTCGTCGGACGTGCTGCCCGGTGCGGCGGTGTAGGAGTAGACGTCCTCGATCGGCGGGTTCCAGGGGTCCTCGAGGAAGCCGGTCTCGACCGCTCGCCCCCAGAGGTTCTGGTCGACGGAGTACGGCGAGCGCTTGGACTGGTCGATGGGCAGGCCCTTCTCCTCGGCGAACGC
Organism: Actinomycetota bacterium; assembly: GCA_030853345.1. Classification (GTDB taxonomy): domain Bacteria; phylum Actinomycetota; class Actinomycetes; order Mycobacteriales; family Jatrophihabitantaceae; genus QHCC01. The sequence continues at coordinate 4,870 of JALYVG010000149.1, forward strand.
GATCGCCTTGTCGCGCGTCATCCCTGAGTCGCGGACCGGTGCGAGTACCTCCAGTTCGGGGGCCAGCGCGCCGATGCCCACCTCGAAGCGGACCTGGTCGTTCCCCTTGCCGGTGCAGCCGTGCGCGACGGTGTCGGCGCCGTGGTACTTGGCCGAGTCGACCAGGTGCTTGGCGATGATGGGCCGGGACAGGGCGGACACGAGCGGGTAGCGCTCGAGGTAGAGGGCGTTGGCCCGCAGCGCCGGCAGGCAGTATTCGTCGGCGAACTCCTGCTTGAGGTCCAGGACGACCGACTCGACTGCCCCGCAGTCCAGCGCGCGTTGCCGGATGACGTCGAGGTCCTCGCCGCCCTGGCCGACATCAGCGGCGACAGCGACGACCTCGGCTCCGGTCTCTTCGGCGATCCAGCCGATGGCCACCGAGGTGTCCAGTCCGCCCGAGTACGCGAGGACGATGCGCCTGCTCATTGGTATGTCTCCGATCAGAGGGTGTGCGGGAGGTCGAGGAGGTGGTCGGCCAGCGCCTGGCCCCCGTGGGCGTCGCGGGCGACGACGAGGATCGTGTCATCCCCCGCGACGGTGCCCAGCACCTGAGGCAGGCGGGCGCGGTCGAGTGCGCTGGCCAGGAAGTTCGCGGCACCGGGAGGGGTGCGAACTATGACGATGTTCGCACTGGCCTCGGCCGAGTTGAGCAGTTCGCCGAGCAGCCGCGCCAGGCGCTGCGGCGGGTCGTCGCCCAGACCCCGGGCGGTGAGCGGTGAGCCGTCCTCGGGCACGAAGTAGGCGGGCAAACCGCCGTCGGCGGTGCGCAGCTTGACGGCCCCCAGCTCGTCCAGGTCGCGCGACAGGGTGGCCTGCGTGACGTGGAATCCGGCGGCCTCCAGCGCGCCGGCCAGCTCGGCCTGGGAGCGCACCGATTGCTGGCTGAGGACGGCGATGATGCGTGCCTGTCGCGCGGCTTTGGTGAGCGGGCCGTTGAGCTCCTGGACGGAGGACTGCGTGGGCCTGGTGGTCATCCGCTGTGCTCCAGCAGCCAGGTCAGCAGGGCCTTCTGGGCGTGCAGCCGGTTCTCCGCCTCGTCCCACACGACGCTCTGCGGCCCGTCGATGACCTCGGCCTCGATCTCCTTGCCGCGATAGGCGGGCAGGCAGTGCAGCACGACGGCGTCGGCCGCGGCGCGCCGCAGCGCCTGCGCTGTCACGGCGTACGGGCGGAACGGGGCCTCGCGCTGCGCCTGCTCGCTCTCCTGCCCCATCGACACCCAGGTGTCCGTGGCTATGACATCGGCGCTGTCCAGCGCGGCCGCGGGGTCATCGCCCACGGACACCGAACCGCCGGTCCGCGCGGCGATGCGCGTGGCGTCGGCGACGATGGCCGGGGCGGGCTGGTAGTCCGCCGGCCCCGCGACGCGGACGTGCATGCCCGCGGCGGCGCCGCCCAGTAGGTAGGAGTGGGCCATGTTGTTCGCCGCGTCGCCGAGGTAGGCCAGGCGTAGGCCGGCCAAGTGCTTCTTGTGTTCCCGGATCGTCTGGAGGTCGGCCAGGACTTGGCAGGGGTGGAACTGGTCGGTGAGTGCGTTGACGACGGGCACCGGGCTGATCGAGGCCATCTCCTCGAGGTGCGCCTGAGCGAACGTGCGCCAGACGATCGCCGCCACCTGGCGGGACAGCACCCGCGTCGTGTCGGCCACGGACTCCCGCACGCCGATCCCGGCCAGCCGGCCGTCGACGACGATCGGCTGACCGCCGAGTTCAGCCACACCCACCGAGAAGGACAGCTGAGTCCGCAGGGTCTGCTTGTCGAAGATGAGAGCCACCGCTTGAGGTCCGGCCAGGGGGCGGTACCGGTGCCGGTCGGCCTTCATCTGATCGGCAAGGTCGAGGACCTCACCCAGTTCGGCCGGGCTCAGGTCGTCATCGCGCAGGAAGTGGCGGGTCATCGAGCGACCTCGTCAAGTGCGCGGCCCAGCAGGGGCAACGCCTCGTCGACGTCTGCCTCGGTGAGGATCAGCGGCGGCGCCAGGCGGATCACGTCGGGCTTGACTGCGTTGACGAGCAGGCCCTGGCCGCGGGCGGCGGCCTCGATCGCGGCCGCGTGCGCGCCGGTGAGAACGAGCGCCTGCCAGAGGCCGCTGCCCCGGGTGCCCTGGACGAGCCCGCTGTCGACATCGCCCAGCCCGTCGGCCAGATGTGCCCCGACGCGCTTGACCTGGTCGAGCAGGTGGTCGTCCTCGATCGTCGTCAGTACCGCGAGCGCCGCGGCGCAGGAGACCGGATTGCCGCCGAAGGTGCTTCCGTGATCACCCGGCGCGAACAGGCCGCCGGCCGCGCCGACGCCGATGCAGGCCCCGATGGGCAGTCCGCCGCCCAGGCCCTTGGCCAGCGTGACGACGTCCGGGCGGACTCCCTCGGCCAGGCTGGCGAACCAGTGTCCGGTGCGACCGATGCCGCTCTGCACCTCGTCGACGACAAGCAGCGCCCCGGTGGAGTCGCAGGCCTCGCGGGCGGCCTGCAGGTAGCCGACGGGGGCAGGCACCACGCCGCCTTCGCCCAGCATCGGCTCGACGAACACCGCTGCGGTGCGCTCGGTGACCGCGGCGCGCAGCCCGTCCGCGTCGCCGAATTCGACAAAGGTGACCGGGCCCGGCAGCGGCGCGAAGGGTTCCCGCTTGGCGGCATTTCCGGTGATCGCCAGCGCGCCGAGCGTGCGGCCGTGGAAGCTGTTGGTGGCCGCCACGATCTCCAGCCGCCCGCCCGTCGGGTCCAGCGCCCGGCCGTGCTTGCGCGACAGCTTGAGCGCACATTCGTTCGCCTCGGCCCCGCTGTTGGCGAAGAAGACCCGCCCGGGCAGCCCGAGCAAACCGATGAGCCGCTCGGCCAGCGCGACACCCGGTTCGTGGCTGGCCAGGTTGGACGTGTGCGCGAGCCTGGCCACCTGCTCGCTGACCGCGGCGACGATCGCCGGGTGCGCGTGGCCGAGGGCGGACACGGCGATGCCGGCGACGAGATCGAGGTATTCGCGTCCGTCGGTGTCCCAGACGCGGACGCCCGCGCCGTGGTCGAGCGCGATGGGCGGCGTCCCGTAGTTCGGCATCATGGCCGCGTCCCAGCGGTCGGTGAGAGTCACGATTTCTCCTTCGTCGGGTTGACCATCGTGCCGATGCCCTCGGACGTGAACACCTCGAGGAGCAGGGCGTGCGGCAGCCGGCCGTCGAGGACGTGGGCACTGGCTACCCCGCCCTCGACCGCCCGCACGCAGGCCTGCATCTTCGGGGCCATGCCGCTGGACAGGGTCGGCAGCAACGACGCGAGGGCATCGACAGTGATCGTGCTGATGACCTCATCGCTGGCCGGCCAGTCCGCGTAGAGACCCTCGACGTCGGTGAGCACGACGAGCTTCTCCGCGCCAGTGGCCACGGCGATCGCGGCCGCTGCGGTATCGGCGTTGACGTTGTAGGACAGCCCGTCGGTGCCGCGCGCGACGGTGGCTATCACCGGGATGCGGCCGGCGTCGAGCAGGGCGTGCACGGTGGCCGGGTCGACGGCGACCACGTCACCGACTTGGCCGATGTCGACCGGCTCGCCGTCGACGTAGGCGTGCTGGCGGGCCGCGGTCAGCAGCCCGCCGTCCTCGCCGGACAGCCCCACGGCCATCGCGCCGTGGTCGTTGATGAGGTTCACGACATCGCCGTTGACCTGGCCGACGAGCACCATCCGCACGACCGCCATGGCCTCGGGTGTGGTGACCCGCAGGCCGCCGCGGAACTCGGTTTCGATGCCCAGCCGGCGCAGGTGCTCGGTGATCTGCGGGCCGCCGCCGTGCACCACGACCGGGCGCAGGCCGACGTAGCGCAGGAAGACGACGTCCTCGGCGAAGGAGCGCTGCAGCTCCGGGCTGGTCATGGCGTTGCCGCCGTACTTGATCACGACGATCTTGCCGTGGAAGCGCTCCAGCCAGGGCAGGGCGTCGACGAGGACCGCGGCCTTGGCGAGGGCGTGTTGGCGGCTCATGACGAGTACGCCGAGTTCTCTTCGACGTAGGCGTGGCTGAGGTCGTTGGTCCAGATGGTCGCTTCGCTGTCACCGGCGTGCAGGTCGACGAAGATGTGCACGCCGCGGCCGGTCAGGTCCACGAGGCTGCGATCCTGGCCCGCGGCTCCGGCGCGGCACACCTGCACGCCGTTGATGGCGACGTCGAGCTTGTCGGGCTCGAACGCCGCGCCGGTGGTGCCGACCGCGGCCAGGATCCGCCCCCAGTTCGGGTCGTTGCCGAACAGGGCGCACTTGAGCAGGTTGTTGCCGGCGATGGACCGGCCCACCTCGACCGCATCGTCCTCGCCGGCGGCACCGGCCACCTGCACCGCGACCTCCTTGGTGGCGCCCTCGGCGTCGGCGAGCAGTTGGCGGGCCAGGTCGAGGCACACCTGGTTCAGGGCGCGGCCGAACTCCCCCGGCTCTGGTGCGCTGCCGCTGGCCCCGCTGGCCAGCAGGACCACCGTGTCGTTGGTCGACATGCAGCCGTCCGCGTCGACGCGGTCGAAGCTGATGCGGGTGGCGGCGCGTAACGCCTTGTCGAGCGCGGCCCCGTCGAGGACGGCGTCGGTGGTGAGGACGCAGAGCATCGTGGCCAGGCCGGGCGCGAGCATGCCCGCGCCCTTTGCCATGCCGCCGACCGTCCAGCCGTCCTCATGCGTGACGGCGCTCTGCTTGGGCACGGTGTCGGTGGTGCGGATCGCGTCGGCCGCGTCGGCTCCTCCGGCTGCAGAGAGCCCGGCGGCGGCGGCGGCGACACCGGCGAGCAGCTCGGGCATGGGCAGCCGTTCGCCGATCAGTCCCGTGGAACAGACAGCCACCTCGCCCGGGCCGATGCCCAGCACGGCCGCGGTGTGCTCGGCCGTGCGGTGCGCGTCGGCGAATCCTGCGGGTCCGGTGCAGGCGTTGGCGCCGCCGGCGTTGAGGATGACGGCGCGCAGCCGGCCGTCGGCGATCACCTGTCGGCTCCAGAGCACGGGTGCGGCCTTGACCCGGTTGGCGGTGAAGACTGCCGCAGCGGCGTCGCTGGGGCCGTCGTTGACCACCAGCGCCACGTCCAGGCCGCCGCTGGTCTTGAGTCCGGCCGCCACGCCTGCGGCACGGAAGCCGTGGGCGGCGGTGACGCTCATGGCGTGATCCCGTCGATCGAGAGACCGGCGGTCTCCGGCAGGCCGAACATCAGGTTGGCGTTCTGGACGGCCTGGCCGGCGGCGCCCTTGCCCAGGTTGTCGATGGCGCAAGTGACGATGATGCGCCCGGAGTCGACGTCGATGGTGGCCTGCAGGTGGGCGGCGTTGGTGCCTGCGGTCGCGGCCGTGTGCGGCTGCTGGCCCTCGGGCAGGAGATGCACGAAAGGCTCACCGTCGTAGGCCGCCGCCAGGACGGCCCGGACGTCGGCCGGGCTCGGCCGGTGGGCCGGGCGGGCAGTGACTGCGGCGAGTATCCCGCGTGGCATCGGGGCCAGGACGGGCGTCATCGACAGGTTCGTCGCTCCGGTGGCCTGCTTGATCTCGGGCACGTGTTGGTGGGCGCCGACCTTGTAGGCGGACAGGTCGCCGAGCACCTCACTGGCCAGCAGGTTGATCCTGGCCGAACGGCCGGCGCCGGATGTCCCGCTGGCCGCCACCACCACGACGTCGGCGCGTTCGGCGAGGCCCGCCGCGATCAGTGGGGCGAGGGCCAGGATCGTCGCGACCGCGTAGCAGCCGGTGTTGGCCACCCGGTCGGCTGCCGCGATGGCTGCCCGGGCCCCGGGCAGTTCAGGCAGGCCGTACGTCCAGGTACCCGGGTGCACACCGCCGTAATAGCGCACGTAGGCGGCCGGGTCGGCCAGCCGGTGGTCGGCGCCGAGGTCCACCACCCGCTGCTGCGTTGGCAGTTGCGCTGCGAGCGACCCCGAGGTGCCGTGCGGCAGGGCGAGAAAGACCAGGTCGGCGCCGGCGAGTGCGTCAGATGTGGTCTCGCCGAACGTCAGCCCGGCCAGCGAGCGCAGGTGCGGGTGGACGGTGTCGACGCGCTGGCCCGCGTTGCCGTGCGCCGTCACGGTGACGACGTCGAGGTCGGGGTGAGCCGACAACAGCCGCAGCAGCTCGGCCCCGGCGTATCCGCTGGCCCCCGCTACGGCGACCCGGTATCCCATGTGCACGATTATGCACTAGACCGCAACTTCATGCAGACGGGGGCTGGTCACGCCGAACTGTTCAGGCGCGCAGCACGGCCCCGGTCAGCGCCGTAGCGCGAGCCAGGGCGGCGTCGCGGGCACGGGAGGCCTCTTCGACGGTCAGGGTGCGCTCGGGTGCCCGGAAGCGTAGGGCGAACGCGAGCGACTTGCGCCCCGCGGCGCGCAGCACGTCGTCGGTGTAGACGTCGAACAGGCCGGCCGACTCGAGCAGAACGCCGGCGCCGGCCCGGACCGCGGCCAGGACCTCAGCTGCCGGGACGGACTCCGCGACCACCACAGCCATGTCGAGCAGCACCGGCGGGTAGGTGGACAGGGCCGGCGCGCGCACCGGCGGCGGTGGGTCGAAAGCGTCGAGGTCGAGCTCCATCGCGCAGGTGCGTTCCGGCAGGCCGAGCGCTGCGATCACCCGCGGATGCAGCTCTCCGGCGTGACCGATGACCTGCTCACCCAGCAGCACGGCGGCACATCGGCCGGGATGCCACGGGGCGTGGCCGGCGGCCCGGACCGTGATCTCGCGGCGGGCGGCAACGAAAATGGCGCGCGCGGCGTCGATGGCCTCCGTCCAGGTCGCGCGTTGGCCGGGCCCCCACCAGCCCTTGGGTTCGCGATCACCGCTCAGCACCACCGCCGCGTGCCGCGGCTGGTCGGGCAGCGCGGCGTCAAGGGCGGCCAGTTCGTCGTCGCTGGGCCGGTGCTCGACCCCGGGCCGGGGCGGGGCCGGCGCATCCGGACGCGGCAGGTAGACCAAGCCCGTCTCGAACAGGGCCAAGTTGCGGTTGCCGCGCCCGACGTTGCGCTGCAGGGTGGCCAGCAGGCCCGGCAGCAGGGACGTGCGCAGTTCGGGCTCGGCCTCCGAGAGCGGGTTGGCCAGCCGGGCCGCCCGCCGCCGTGGATCGTCGGGTGCCAGGTCGAACGCGTCGTGCACCGTCGGCGACACGAACGGGTAACTGAGCACTTCGCTGAACCCGTCGGCGGCCAGCGCCCGCGACACGGCACGCCGGAGGATCTGCGCCGCGGTCAGGCCCCGCCCAGGAGGCGGCGTCGGCAGCACGGACGGGATCTTGTCGTAGCCCTCGAGGCGGACGATCTCTTCGATCAGGTCGGCCGGGTCGGTCAGGTCGGGGCGCCAGGTAGGCGGCGAGACCTGCAGCACGTCACCGCCGCCGACGGTGCAGCCGACCTCGATCAGCCGGGTTACGGCGACCTCGCGCGCGATCGGCATCCCGGCGAGCGCACCGGCGCGCGCTGCGTGCAGGGTGATCAGCGAGGATGCCGGCCCGTCCCCCACGACTGTGTATCCGGGCGCCGCCGTAGCGCCGCCGTGTTCGACCAGCATGTCGACGCAGCGCTGCATCGCCACCCCGGCGATTGCCGGGTCGACGCCGCGCTCGAACCGCTTCGACGCCTCGCTGGGCAGCTTGTGCCGGCGGACCGCGCGGGCGATCGAGGCCGGGTCCCAGTGCGCAGCCTCGATGACGATGTCGGTGGTCGCATGATCGATCTCGGTGGATGCGCCACCCATGACACCCGCCAGCGCGATCGGGCCGGTGTCGTCGGTGACGACCAGGTCGTCAGGATCGAGCATGCGTACGGCATCGTCGAGCGTGATCAGCTTCTCCGCCGTTCGAGCCCGGCGCACCCCGATCGGGCCGGTCAGCTTGGACCGGTCGAACGCGTGCAGTGGCTGCCCCGTCTCGAGCATCACGTAGTTCGTGACGTCGACGGCCAGCGAGATGGAGCGCACGCCCGACTGGCGGAGGCGTCGGGCCATCCAGTCCGGCGTCGGCGCGCTCGGATCCAGGTCGGTGATCACGCGCGCAGAGAACTGGTCGCACCCGGCCGGGTCGTCGACCGTGACGTCGTGGGCGCGCCCGTCTACCTCGGGCAGCACAACCTCGATGTCGCGAAACGGCCTGCCGAGCGCGCCGGAGGCTTCGCGGGCCAGCCCACGCACCGACAGGCAGTAGCCGCGGTCCGGGGTGACCGCGATGTCGAGGACGGCGTCGCGCAGCCCGAGCACGTCCACGGCGTCATCGCCCGGGCTGGCCGAGCCGGCTGGCAGCACCAGGATGCCGGAGTGTTCGTCGCCGATACCCAGCTCCCGTACCGAGGAGATCATCCCGTCCGATACGTGCCCGTAGGTCTTGCGTGCGGAGATGGCGAACCCGCCCGCCAGCACCGCACCTGGCAGGGCGACCACGACGAGGTCACCGGCCGCGAAGTTCGACGCACCGCAGACGATCCCGCGCGGCTCGGCCCCACCGGCGTCGACCTGACACCACCGGATCGTCTTGCCGTTCTTCTGCGCCTCGTCCTCGAAGGACAGCACCCGTCCCACCACGATCGGCCCGGACAGGCCGTCGGCCGCCGAATCGACCCGCTCCACCTCGAGCCCGACGCGCACCAGGGCATCACCCAGCGCGCGCGGCGACAGGTCCTCAGGCAGCTCGACGTGCTCAGCGACCCAACTCACCGGGGCTCTCATGCCTCGACCCCGAAGGCGGCGGTGAAGCGGACGTCGCCGTCGACGAGGTCCCGCATGTCCTCGACTCCGTTTCGGAACATGATGGTGCGTTCGATTCCCATGCCGAAGGCGAAGCCGGAATGGCGCTCCGGGTCGATGCCGCATGCGATGAGCACCCGGGGATTGACCATTCCGCAGCCGCCCCACTCGATCCAACCTTCGCTGTTGCAGGTGCGGCACGGCCGTTCCGGGTGCCCGACCGAGTCGCCGTGGCAGACGAAACAGACCAGGTCGACCTCGGCGCTGGGTTCGGTGAACGGGAAATAGGCCGGCCGCAGCCGGGTGGTGATCTCGGGTCCGAACATCTCCTGGGCGAGCAGATCGAGGGTGCCCTTGAGATGCGCCATCGTGATGCCCTCGTCGACCGCAAGCCCCTCGACCTGATGGAAGACCGGGGTATGGGTGGCGTCGAGTTCGTCGGTGCGGAACGTCTTGCCGGGGCAGATGACGTAGATGGGCGGGGTGCGGGTCAGCATGGCGCGGGCCTGCACCGGCGACGTCTGGGTGCGCAGGACGAGCCCGGAGTCCGCGGAGTCGACGAAGAAGGTGTCCATCAGCGAGCGGGCCGGATGGTCTACGCCGATGTTGAGCGCGTCGAAGTTGTACCACTCGGCCTCGACCTCGGGACCCTCGGCGACTTCGTAGCCCATGGCGGTGAAGACGTCGGCGATGCGTTCCCCGACGGACGTGAGCGGGTGCCGTGCGCCGGCCGGGCGGCGGTCTGTCGGCAGGGTGACGTCGACGGCTTCCTCGGTCAGAACGCGCGCGTCGCGTTCTGCCTCGAGCTCGGCCTGCCGGGTGGCCAGCGCCCGGTTCACCTGAGCCCGCGCGGCCCCGACCCGCCGGCCGGCGGCGGCCTTGGCGGCCGGGGGCAGGGCACCGATCTCGCGGTTGGCCAGGGCAAGCGCAGAGCGGTCACCGGCGTGCGCCAGCCGCGCGGACTTCAGCGCGTCGAGTGTGGCGGCCGCCGCGAGCGCGGCCAGGGCCGCCTCGACCGCGGCCTCGATCGCCTCCGGCTGGAGCGTGCTCACCTCGACGGGGTCGAAGGTCGGTTGGGGCATGCGGGCAGGTCTCCACTCGGTTGGCTTGCCGCCCGAGTTTAGGAGGACGGCGTCGGCGACTCGACCCGATTACCCCGCGCCGCGCTGAGCGCGCGCGCTGGCATAGAGGCAGACCGCGGCGGCGGCAGCCAGGTTCAGGCTTTCCGCTGCGCCGTAGATGGGCACCCGCACCGTCTCGTCGACCGCCGCGAGCAGGGTTTCCGGCAGGCCGTGCGCCTCGTTGCCGAAGAGCCAGACCGTCGGCCCGGAGAGGGTTGCGTCGTCGGCCAGGTCATCGAGCGTTCGCGGCGCACGCGCCGTGGCCGCCAGCACCCGCATCCCGGCTGCGGCGGCCGCGGTGAGCAGGTCAGCGGCCGGGCAGTCAACGACGGGCAGGTGGAACAGGCTCCCGGCGCTGGCCCGGACGGCCTTGCCGTTGTAAGGGTCGACCCCGCCGTCAAGGACCACCGCGTCGGCTCCCGCGGCGTCAGCGGTCCGGATGATCGTGCCCAGGTTGCCTGGGTCGTTCGGCTCCACCAACGCGGCCACCAGGCGCGGCGCTCGCCCGAAAAGCTCGCTCGCCGCAGTGTCGACCCGTCGGCACACGGCGATGAGGCCCTGCGGGCTCACCGTCTCAGACAGCGCCGCGGCATCCTTCGGGCTGATCTCGTCGACGTCGGCGTCGCTCAGTAGGTCGACGTCGCGGGCGAGGGCGTCGGCTGTGGCGAACAGCTCCAGCACGACTCCGGCCCGCAGTGCCTCGCGGACGGCCTGCGGGCCCTCGGCAAGGAAGCGCCCGGTCTCGCGTCGGTCCTTGCGGCTGGTGAGCCGCCGGGCCGAGGCGAGCCGGGCGTTGCGTGTGCTGAGCAGCTCAGGCGGCCGGCGTCTGGGCGGCGGCGCCGCCGATGCCCTCGGCCGCGACAGCGGTGCGGGCGACCTCGACGAGCGCGGCGAAGGCCGGCGCGTCGTTGACGGCCAGGTCGGCGAGCACCTTGCGGTCGACGGTGACTCCACCCAGGCGCAGACCCTGGATGAAACGGTTGTAGGTCATGTCGTTGGCGCGGCACGCCGCGTTGATGCGGGTGATCCAGAGCTGACGGAAGTCGCCCTTGCGCTTCTTGCGGTCGCGGTACTGGTAGGTGGCCGAGTGGAGCAATTGCTCTTTGGCCTTGCGGTACAGGCGCGAACGCTGGCCGCGGTAGCCGCTGGCGGCTTCGAGGGTGCTACGGCGCTTCTTATGGGCATTTACTGCCCTCTTGACGCGTGCCACGGTGGATCCTTGGGTGTTCGGGCCGCTGGCATGAGCCAGACGGCGGGTCGGAGATCGGGGACGGGGCGGCGACTAGCGCCCGAGCATCTTCTTTACGCGGCCGCGGTCGGGCTTCGAGATCTCCTCGGTACCGGCCAGGCGCCGGGTGAGCCGCGAGGGCTTGCGCTCGAGCCGGTGGCGCATGCCGGCGCGCTGGGTCAGCAGCTTGCCGCTGCTGGTCA
>JALYVG010000163.1 GCA_030853345.1 Actinomycetota bacterium
GCTCGTGTCGCACCGATACACAGCCGAGCAAACCCCAAACACAGAGCGGCAGGTACCCCCGGTGGAGGGGGGTCCGGCCCCCCAGACTTAGCCCTGCAACATCTCGCTGAGCTGGCCGGCGACGACGTCCCAGCGCCAGTCGCGCTGTACCCAGGCACGCCCAGCGGCACCCATGCGCGCGCGCAGGCCCGGGTCGGCCAGCAGGGTCACCAGCCGCTGCGCGACGGCCTGCTCGTCGCGGCCGTCGACGATGAACCCGGTGTCGCCCTCGCGCACCGCATCAGGCGCCCCGCCCGAGGCACCGGCCAGCACCGGCAGGCCGGTGGCCGACGCCTCGAGATACACGATGCCGAGGCCCTCGACGTCCATCCCCGCCCGCCGGGTGCGACACGGCATCGCGAACACGTCACCGGCGGCGTAGTGCGCCGGCAGTTGCGACCACGGCACGCCGCCGGTCAGCACCACGTGCTGGGCGACGCCGCACCGCTGCGCGAGCTCGGCCAGCTTGTCGTAGTACGGGCCCGACCCGACGAGCAGCAACACGGCACCGGGCACCTGCGCCCTAATCGCGGGCAGCGCCCGGATCAGGGTGTCCTGCCCCTTGCGGGGAACGAGCCGGGACACGCACACGATCACCGGCCGGTCCTGCAGGCCGTAGCGAGCCCGGACCGCCGACCCGTCGACACCCGGATGGAATGTCTCGACGTCAACTCCAGGGGTAAGCCTGCGCAGCGCCGCGTGCGGACCGAATGCCCCGCGCAGCCGCCGCCGGGTGTACTCGCCCAGGTAGGTGATGATGTCGCAGTGCCGCCCGATCCGCCGCAGCGCCTGCCGCGCGCCGGGCAGCATCGCCCAACCCACCTCGTGGCCATGGCTCGACGCGACGATCTGCTCGGCGCCCGCCCCGCGCAAGGCGGGGGCCAGCAGGCCGAGCGGGGCCGAGGCACCGAACCAGACCGCCGTGCAGCCGTGTGCGCGCAGCGTCGCGATCGCCTCCCGGCGCACCGTCGGAGTCGGCACCATCAGCCCGGAGCTATGCCGGACAACGGGAAAGGGCTGCGCCGCGTCGAACTGTGCCGCGCCCGGGTGATCGGAGGTGTACACCACGACCGAACCCGCCGGCTGTCGAACGGCCACCTCGTGGATGAAGGACTGGATGCCGCCCTGGCGCGGCGGGAAGTCGTTGGTGACGATCAGCGTGCGCCTCACCGCAGCTGTCCGCTCAGGTAGGCGCGCCACTGCGCGGTGAACGCAGCGGGCGACACGTCCAGTATCTGGCGCAGCGCTGCCGCAACGGCAGTGCTGCTGACGTCCGGCGAGGCGCCGACGAGCCGATAGAGCCGCACCAGGCCCGCCTGGCCCGCGCGCTGCGCGATGAGCCGGCACGCCAGCCAGGCCTCCTGGTACACCTGGGGCAGCCGAGCAGCACCCGGCGCGAACTCGTCGTCGACGGGCAGCGCGGCCGGGGCGCTACCAGCGGCCACCTCCTTGCGTAGTTCGCTGGCCGCGTCGGGCACCGGCTGGGCGCCGCCGAGGTTACCCACGTACTCGGCCAGGCCTTCGACCAGCCAGCGCGGCGTGGCCTGGCCGGTTGCCGCCGCGCTGGCCAGGTGGGTGATCTCGTGTTGCAGCACCACCCGCAGGCCGGGCGAGGTGAGCTGCACGAGGGTGCGGGGGCTGATCACCAGGCGGTGTCCTGACCCCGTGCCGCGGACGGCATCCGGTGCGTCGGACACGGTGACGGCCGAGATGTCGATCAGCGAACTGCTGGACCCCACCAGCGCGCTGAGCTCCGCGTCCGAGCCCGCCACGAGCACGGCGACCTCTCGCACCCAGCCGGTCCCCCACACCCGGGTGACGACCGGCACCGCGGCGTCCACGGCCGCGGCCAGGGCGGGCAGCTTCGCCGCATCCGACGGGTGCCCCAGGACCAGGCTGGACCTCCCGCGGGTGGCCACGAGCGGCCCGTAGTCCCACGGCCCGGTCCAGCTGAGGCCACCCAACTGCGCCATGTCGGCGTCGCCGGACAGGTAGACGTGCCCGTGCCGCCGCACGAACGTCCACCACAGGTCGTGCCCGCTCGGCTGCGGGTCGACGTACTTCAGCGCATAGGACAACGACACACGCACGATGAGGGCCGGCGCTGCGAGACGTTTCGAGGCCGCCGCAGCCGCGCCGGGTTCGGTGACCGGGGAACTGATGGCGTAGCGCCAACTCTGCACCGGCACCCGGGCGAGATTGCCGATCTGGGCCCGCTGACGCTGCCGGAACTCTGTCGCAGCGTCGGCCGGATCGACGTCGGCCAGAAAGTCGGCCGTCGTGTGATTCACGATGGCGGCACCGTGTCGCGCGAGCAGCGCTGAGACCTGCGGCACGGTCGGAGCCGCGGTCGAGGGTTTGTCCGCCGATCCCGTACACCCACCCAGGAACGCGACCACCATCCCCAGCACGACGACAGCCGCGCACCTGGTGCGCGGCCGTCGCCGGGGGGTCACATAAGGGTTATAGCTCAGGGCAGGCGAGTCGCTCCCGCGAAGTCGCTGCTGTAGTCGCTCAGGTAGACCAATTTGACGTTCTCACCGGTCTGCGGCGCCGATATCAACATCCCGCTGCCGGCGTAGATCTCGACGTGCCCGATCGGGGAGTAGAGAAACACCAAGTCGCCGGGCAGCAATTGGCTGATACCCACGTGGGTTCCGTAGTTGTACTGGTCGGCGGCCGAGTGCGGCAGCGACACGCCGGCCGCGGCCCAGGCGGCCATGGTCAGTCCGGAGCAGTCGTAGGCATCTGGTCCGGCCGCGCCGAAAACGTAAGGCTTACCGATCTGGGCGGTCGCGAACGCAACGGCCTTCTGGGCTTGGGCAGTAACACCGTGGACGGGCGGCAGGGTGGGGTTGACCGCGGCCACGTCGGCCGGGGCCACCGGCTGCGCCAGCGAGCGCTGGAACGCGGCGCGCTGCGCGGCATCCAAGGTGGCGAGCAGGGTCGTGTACTTGTCGACCTGTTTCTGGACAGCCTGGCGCTGCTTGGCCAGGGCGTCACGCTTGCTGGTCGCGCTCGCCAGCAGGGACTTGGCCTGGCGTTCGGCTGACCCGGAGTTCTTCCGCGCCGTGCTGGCTCGGGCAATCATCTGCGCGGTGTGCGAGGACATCGCGCTCAGCGTGTTGAGCTGGTCGAGGTAGCTCTGCCCGTCGGTGCTCGACAGCAGCGCTCCGGTGGCGCTGAACGAGCCGCCTTCGTATTCAGCGGTGACGGTCTGGCTGAGCTGGATCCGGTACTTCGCGTAGAGCGCTCGGGACGCGCTCGCCGCGGTGCGGGCGGAGTCGGCGGCCCGCTGCTTGGCCTCGACATCGACCTGAGCCTGGTCGAACTGCTCGACGAGCATCGTGTTCTTCAGCGCCAGCGTGCTGAGTTGCTGCTGTACCGAGCCGATCGACGGCGGCGCCGCGGGATTGGCCGGCGTGGCGGTCGCGGTGGCGACCGTGGGGAGGAGGACTGCAGCACCTAGAGCCGCGAGGCCAACCAGAGCAGGCCGGAAACGACGGCAGAGTCGATACGCCACTGTTGGCGAAACCCCATTCTTCCTAGTCCGCCTACCGAGTTAGCTGACGGGTTCGGGCCGGAAGTAGCCCTACGGCACGGAGTTCTCGCAGTGACGCGAGTGGCCGTGTCGATTCACCCCAGGGAACTGTTGGGTCCCCGGTTCGCCACCGATCCGGCCGCTCTTCGGTCCGGCTCGATGTACGTGCGATTCGGCGGTGACCCTCCGTCGGCGACCGGCGGAAGCCATACCGGAAGGTCTCAGAAAGGTTACGACGGACGGCGCCGAAGCGCAAACCTCGATCCAGCGCGTCTAACACCCAATTTGGGTGACACCCCTCACATGGCTAGGTGATCGGCAGGTGGACAATCACGGACAAGCCGCAGCGGCGGCACCAATCCTCCGGCCGCGAGGGTGTCCACCGCGTCCTGCTCGTCGGCATCCAGATCCACCGGACGCGCCGAATTGTTGAGAATCACTGTCATCACGCAGTCGGGACAGGCCCTGCCCCGCACGCTGCACGTATCGCAGTCGATCAGCATCTTTCCTGCCTCCTGGTAGCCCCCCAATGGGACGGCTGGGACGCTAGGGCTGGCCTCCGACAGTTTCGCTCAGCCCAATCGGGCGAGCAGCACCGCCGACGGGACCGTCCATGCCCCGGCGCGGCCCACATCGGTCACCACCTGCTGATCGGATGTGACCACCACGATGGGACGGCCTTCGGGCTCGGCCGCGACCAGCCGCCGGATCAGATCGTCGGCTATCTCCTCGGCCGCGCTGAACAGGACCCGCACGCCGCGCGGCACGGGCGGCTGCGCCGGAGGCCGCACGCCGCCGTCGAACGCGATTGTGACCTCTGCCCCGCAGCGGGCAGCCAGCGTGGCCATCGCCCCGATCAGCCGCTTGCGCTGGTCGGCCAACGGCAGGTCGCCGTAGCCGTTCTTCGTGACGTTGTAACCGTCGACGATCACATGCACGTGCGGTAGGGCGAGCAGGCCGTCCAGAGCGGCCGGGTCGTCGGCGCGCCGCGACGGCGCGCCGGCGCGTCCCGACGCGATCGTGTCGGCCGGGCGCGCCGACGGCGCCGGCAGCGACAGCTCCCGCCGTATACCGGCGCTCGCCTCCGCGAGAGTTTCCACGAGCAGCCACAGCCGGACGTCGTCCGCGTCGCGGTCGGCCCGGGTACCCCGTCGGCTCACTTCCGCGGCGCGCTCCAAGTCGGCGACGCGGGCACGGACGCGACGCATCTCCGCCTCCTGCGCTGAAGCGGCGACGTCCATCCGCCGCTGGGCGTCGGCCACTGCGGCCTGGGCCTGCTCGAGTTCCTGCGCGGCGGCGCGCAACTCCGCGCCGCGAGCCCGAACCTGGCGCCGCAGGTCGGCCAACTCGGCCGCCGTCGCCCGTTCTGCCTCCTGGAGCGCGTCACGCAGCCGGGCCGGCTCCCCCTTCGCCTTGGTCCGCAGCTGTGCCATCTCGGCACGCAACCGGGTCAGCTGCTCGGCTGCCGCGTCGTCCTGTCCGCGGCCTGCCTCCCACCGGGCGTTGGCCTGGGTCACGGTGTCGGTCCAGCCCTCCGGTCGCGTCAGATAGGCAACCAATGCGGTGTCGATCGGGTCCGACGCCGCGGTCGAGGTGCCGTCGCGGACCGCCGCGACCAGCTGGGGTGACCCCTCGGCGATCACGTCGGCCACCTTGGCCCGGAAGCCGGCATCGGCGTCGAGCGCCGCGGCGAGGGCCGGACCACCGAGCCGGGCACGCTTGGCCGGGGTGAACCTGGCGATCTGACGCAACGCGGCGGGCACCTCGTCAAAGGGCATCCGAGTCAGCACCTCGGCGGCGAATTGAACCGCCCGCAGCCGGACCGCTTCGATGAGCACGAAGGAACCGGGCTCGACCGGTTCCCGCGCCGCGGTGCTCATGATTCGAGCCTACGGCGGCGCGTACCTGGCGCGCCGTCGCGTTTTCGTCGGACCCCCGGCTTACGGTCCGGGCATGGCGTCACCGCAGTATGTGCAGACCACGCTCGACGAGCTGGCCGAGCCGCTGCGAACGACCACATTCACCGTGGTCGACCTCGAGACGACTGGCGGCTCGTCGGCCGCCGACGCGATCACCGAGATCGGCGCGGTCCGGGTCTGCGGCGGCGAGGTACTCGGCGAATTCCAGACGCTGGTCCGCTCCCGCGTGCCGATCAGCCCGTTCGTCAGCGTGCTCACCGGCATCACCGACCTGATGGTGGCCGGCGCGCCGCCGATCGAGGCCGTGCTCCCGTCGTTCCTCGAGTTCGCGCGCGGCAGCGTGCTGGTCGCACACAACGCGCCCTTTGACATCGGGTTCCTGCGGGCCGCAAGCGGTGCCCAGGCGATCGCCTGGCCGGGGTTCGCCGTCGTCGACACCGCCATCCTGGCCAGGCGCATCCTGACCCGCGACGAGGTGCCCAACTGCAAGTTGGCCACCCTCGCCGCGTTCTTCGGCGCATCGACCGCGCCCAACCACCGAGCGCTGTCCGACGCCCGGGCCACCGTCGACGTGCTGCACGCGCTGATCGGCCGGCTCGGCAACCTGGGCGTGCAGTCACTGCCCGAACTGCGCTCCTTCACCGCTCAGGTCTCCGACGCGCAGCGCCGCAAGCGGCACCTCGCCAATGACTTGCCGCCCCGGCCGGGCGTCTACATCTTCCGCGACGCCCAGGGCGCGGCGCTCTACGTCGGCACCAGCCGCAACCTGCGCTCCCGCGTCCGGCACTACTTCGTCGCCAGCGAGACGCGCAGTCGCATGGGCGAGATGGTCGGCCTGGCCGAACGGGTGGATCCGATCGAATGCGCCCACTCCCTCGAGGCGCAGGTGCGCGAGCTACGTCTGATCGCCGCGCACAAACCCCGTTACAACCGCCGGTCCAAATTCCCGGAGCGGTCGATGTGGCTCAAGCTCACCGCCGAGGCCTACCCACGGCTGTCCATCGTGCGCGATACGCGCCCCGACGGCGCCACCTACCTGGGTCCGCTGCGCACCCAGCGGCAGGCCGAAACGGTGCGCGACGCCATTCACGACGCCGTGCCCCTGCGGCAGTGCACCGACAAGCTGTCCGTCCGCCGAGTGGTGCGTGCGGCCTGTGCGCTGGCCGGCATCGGTCGCTGTTGTGCACCGTGCGAGGGCGCGGTCGCGCCGGCGGAGTACGGCGTGCTGGCCGAACTCGTCGCCGCTGCCTGGATCGGCGATGTCCGGCCGCTTGTCGAGCCGCTCGAGGCCAAACTGGCCCGTCTGTCCGCCGCGCAGCGCTTCGAGGAGGCCGCGGTCGTGCGCGACCGCATCACGACCGTCGTGCGGGCCTGTGCTCGCATGCAGCGTCTCACTGCCCTGCGGTCGGTACGCGAGATGGTCGCCGCGCGGCCCGACGGCGACGGGGGCTGGGAGCTGTCGGTGCTGCGACAGGGCCATCTGGTCGCCGCAGCGGTCGCCGTGCGCGGGGTACCGCCCTGGGCGGTGATCGATTCGCTGCTGGCCACTGCCGACGTCCTCGTGCCCGGCTCGACCGCCCTGACCGAAGAGACCGAATGCCTGCTGCGCTGGCTGGAGCAGGCCGGTACCCGCCTGGTGCTCAGCAGCGATCCGTGGGCCATGCCCGCGTTCGGCGCCGGTGGGTTGCGGGCCTTCCTCGGCTCGGACGCGGCCCGCTCGGCGGCCGACCCGTTCGCCGATCGCCGGCGGCTGCCGGTCGTGGCCCGCCCGGCCCGCGCCGGCTGAGCCGGGTCAGCGCTGGCGGTCCAGCTGGGCCAGCCAGTCGTTGTAGGACGCCCGTGCGGCGTCATCGTTATCGAAGCGCGCCGCCTCGTCCTCCGGCGTCGGGGCGCCGGTGTGCGCCGAGAATGTGGCCCGCCGCGCCTGCTCCAGCCAACCCTTCTCGTCGCTGGCCTCGACGCGCCGCAGCCAGCCGACCACCAGCACGATCATGATCGCGGCCATGATCGCGTCGCCGCCGAACCACATGATCGCCCCGCCGGTACGTGTGTCCGACAGCGCACCGACATGCAGGCCCGGTGAACTCACCATGGCCACCGGACGAACCTGCTGCAGCAGCACCACACCGGTAATCGTGTCCACCGCCATCGCCAGGCCGAGCAACAGCCAGCGGGTCGGCGACGCCAGCCGCCAGCGGATCGGCTCGTCGCCGAGGATCAACGCGAAGAACTGGCACCCGACGAGAACGTAAAGCAGATGCTCCACCTGACCGGCCCAGGTGGTCCGCATGATCGTGTCCATCAGACCGGTGAGGTGCGTGGCCACGATGGCCACGGTGTAGGAGGCCAGTGCGACCGGCGGCGAGGTGAGCAACGACACGACCCGCCCCCGCGCGACACGCTCGATCCGAGCGCTGCGGGGCTGGGCGCTGGCGGCCAGCGCCAGGGTCAGCGGCCTACCCCACATGATCAGCGCGGGCCCGACCATCAGCAGCGCCAGGTGCCCGACCATGTGCGCGGTGAACAGCACCTGGTCGTATACGGCGATGCTGCCGTTCGTGGCCAGCGCGCAGACCGTCAGCCCGGCCAGGAACGAGATCGCCCGCGCGAGCGGCCAGTGAGTGCCCGGATGACGCACCGGGACCAGGGCCACGCCGGTCAGATACCACGCTGCCGCCAGGACCAGGGCCGCCAGTGCGACCGCGTCGAGCTGCCAGGCGGTGACCAGCGCCGATCCGAACAGCGGACGCAGCGGCTCGGATCCGGCGCGGTACAAGGCCTCGCCGGTGTGGGCGTGAGCGCCCAGATGACCGGCGCCGGCCGGTGCGTTGAGGTAGTGGGCGACCGCGACGATCAGTCCGAGCAGGACCGCCCCGGCGAACAGCCACGCCGCCAGGGCCAGACGCGGCACCCGGCGGGCGCGGACCGTACTGGACATGCCACCAGTCTGCCTCGCGCCGACAGCGATCAGCCCCCACCCGGGAGGCTCGCCGCGATCCACCGCTCCAGCACGGCTGCCGCGCGGCCACTGTCGACGGACTCGGTGGCCGCCCTCAGCCCCGCGGCTACGGCAGATTCCAGTTCTGCGGCAGTGAGTCCGTCATGTGCCGCGATGGCGGCTGCGGCGTTGAGCAGCACCGCGTCTCGCGCTCCCCCGCCGCGCCCGGAGAGCACCTCGCGCAACACCGTGGCGTTGTGCACCCGGTCCCCGCCACGCAGCGCGTGGGAGGCCACTGCCGCGATACCGAACGCCGCGGGGTTCAGCACGGTCTCGGTCACCGTGCCTCCCGCGGAGACCCACACGCTCGAGGTCGTCGTGGTCGTCAGCTCGTCCAGTCCGTCGTCACCGCGAAAGACCACCGCGGTGTCGCCCCGTCGGGCCAGTACCTCGGCCATCAGCGGCGCCATCCTGCGGTCGGCACATCCGATGGCAGCCGCCTGTACCCGGGCCGGATTGGTGAGCGGGCCGAGGAAGTTGAACGCCGTCGGCACCCCCAACTCCTTGCGGGGGCCACCGGCGTGGCGCATGCCCGCGTGGAACACCGGCGCGAAGCAGAAGCCGATGCCGATCTCGCGGACGCTGGCGGCCACCCCGTCGGCCGGCAGGTCGATGGCGATCCCGAGCTCTTCCAGCACGTCAGCAGCCCCACAGGCCGACGTCGCGGCCCGGTTGCCGTGCTTGACCACTTGCCTGCCCGACCCCGCGACAACCAGGGCCGCCATCGTCGAGATGTTCACCGTGTCCGCGCGGTCCGCGCCGGTGCCGACGACGTCCACCGCCGGGCCGTCGACGAACACACGCGTCGAGCGGTCCAGCATCGTCTGCACCAGACCGCCCAGCTCCTCAGTTGTCTCGCCCTTGGCGCGCAGCAACACCGCGAAAGCGGCCAGTTGGGCCGCGGTGGCCGCACCGGCCATGATCTCGTCCATCGCCCAGGCCGTGTCGGCGGCGTCGAGCGCGGCGCCGCGCATGAGGGCGGTCAGGACGCCCGGCCAACTGCGGCCGGGTTCTGGGGCAGACATCGCCTACCTGACGACGGGGACGCCGGAACTGCGCCGGCGCAACTGCTCGGCCACCACCGCTGCCGCGTCGACCGGGTCAAGGGGGCGATTGATGACGGCGTCTGCCAGCGACCAACTGGCCAACCAACCATCCTGCTTGCGGGCGACCAGCACCATGATCGGCGGGCAATCGTCGATCTCGTACTTGAACTGTCGGGCCAGACCCATCCCGCCGGTCGGCTGTGCCTCACCGTCGAGGATCACCAAGTCCAAGCCGCCCATGTCCAGCTGGCCCACCACCTCGGCGTTCGTGGCGCACTCGACCCAGTCGATCCGGGGCGAGTCGGGAGCCGGCCGGCGGCCCACCGCCGTGCGCACCTGCGCCCGGACGTCGGCTGAATTGCTGTAAACGACCACCGTGACTGCATCGCTGGACTCGCTCATGGCGCGAATCGTATCCGCGCCGGCGGGACGGCTTCGTGGGGGCCGTGCCACCCGCGTAACACACCCGCCACCCCCACGGGCTTGCCCGGTCGGGACAGGCCATAATGCCTTGGTGACCTCGACTGCGACAGTGCCCAGCTTCGAGTCCAGCAAGGTGCACTCGCTGACCCGCCCGAACATCGTCAGCGTCGGCACGATCGTCTGGCTCTCCAGCGAGCTCATGTTCTTCGCTGGCCTGTTCGCGATGTACTTCACCGTCCGATCGGTCCACCCCGGCGACTGGCCGATGACGCTGCCTGATGGCCAGAGCATCAAACTCAGCCTCTGGTACGCGACGCCCTTTACGGTGATCCTCGTTGCCTCAAGTTTCACCTGCCAGTGGGGCGTGTTCGCGGCGGAGAAGGGCGACGTCTTCAAGCTGCGTCGCTGGTTCGCCCTTACCTTCCTCATGGGACTGGCCTTCGTGCTCGGGCAGGCCAACGAGTACCGCATGCAGGTCCACGACGGCAACACGATTTCGGCCACCGGGTACGGGTCGGTGTTCTACCTGACCACGGGCTTTCACGGCCTGCACGTCATCGGCGGGCTCATCGCGTTCATCCTGTTCCTGATCCGCACGACGCTGGGCAGGTTCACGCCTGCGCAGGCGACGGCGGCGATCGTCGTGTCGTACTACTGGCACTTTGTGGACGTCGTCTGGATCGGGCTGTTCGCGATGATCTACATCATCCGATGACCCACGTCGAGGACAGCATCGACGACCATTCGCCGACCGGGAAGGGGCTTTTTGTGGAGGAGGACTTCGACGTCGACGACGCCGTCGAGCTCGGTTTCGAGCCGGCTGTCTCGGCCACCGGAGCCGAGCCAGCCGCGGTCAAGGCTGCCCGCTCGCGCAAGCCGGCCGCCACGTCGAAGCGAAGCTCCCGGCGCGGTCTGCGCCGCCGCCTGGGTGCGGGCGCCGTCCTCATCGCCGCCTTGATCACCATGGGCGGCACCTATGCGGCCTTCGCGACGGCTGGTGCCCCGGCCGCGAGCGACGCGGCCGACATCGCCGCGGGCCGGCAGCTCTATCAGACCAGTTGCATCACCTGTCACGGTGCCAACCTGCAGGGCGTTCGGGACCGGGCGCCTGCCCTTCTCGGCGTCGGTGCCGCCTCCGTGTACTTCCAGGTGAGCACCGGCCGGATGCCGGCCTCGGGACAGGGTGCCGACCAGAAGCGCAAGACGGCGAAGTTCGACGAGCAGCAGACCAAACAGCTGGCCGCGTACGTCCAGTCGATCGGCGGCG
The DNA here is from genome assembly GCA_030853345.1 of Actinomycetota bacterium. Lineage (GTDB taxonomy): Bacteria > Actinomycetota > Actinomycetes > Mycobacteriales > Jatrophihabitantaceae > QHCC01. The sequence continues at coordinate 11,234 of JALYVG010000163.1, forward strand.
GCCCCGAATTGCCCTTCGGAAAGCTGCGCGACGGCGACATCGCCAGCGGTGGCGAACTGTTCCGGCTCAACTGCGCGTCCTGCCATAGCACAGTGGGCTCGGGCGGCGCGGCGTTGTCGGCCGGCAAGGTGGCTCCGTCGCTGAACGACGCGACCGACGCACAGATGTACACGGCGATGCTCAGCGGCCCGGAGAGCATGCCGATCTTCAGCGACAACCAGCTGACGCCAGCCCAGAAGCGCGAGGTCATCAACTACGTGCAGACATTGAAGGCGTCGAAGGATCCGGGCGGCAATGGCATCGCCCGCATCGGCCCGGTCTCGGAGGCGCTGGTGTTCTTCGTCGCCGGCGTCGGCGCGGTGATGGCCGCAATCATGTGGATCGGAGCGAAGGCCGAATGAGCGCGACTCACACGCCGGCCGAGGTGTCCGAGGACGACCTGCGGACGATGTCACCCGAGGAGCAGATGCTCGCCGGGGCGGAGGCCGACGGCGTCCACATCGTGCACCGGCGCAACCGGTTCCCGGTTCCCGGTACGAAGGCCGAGAAGCGGGCCGAACGGGGCGTCGCGCTGTGCTTCCTGATCTCGGCGCTGGCCGGAGTGGGATTCGTCGTCGCGTTCGTCGCGCTGCCGTTCCACTGGCACCTGCCCGGTACCCCGCAGACGTTCCGGTTCTATACCCCGGCACTCGGTGGTCTGCTCGCGGTGATGATGCTGTTCATGGGCGTCGGCCTGGTGCTGTGGGCCAAGTGGCTCATGCCGGAGGAGGAGACCGTCCAGGACCGTCACGACGAGCCGTCGAGCGAACAAGACAAGGTCATGACGCAGGCGACGTTGACGGTCGGCATTGCCGACACCGGCTTGCCACGGCGCTCATTGATCCTGCGCACGCTGGGACTGGCCGGCGGGGCGATCGCCACCGTGCCACTCATCGCGATGGTCGGCGCCATGATCAAGAAGCCGGGCAAACAGCTCGAGCACACGCTGTTCACCCCCAATTCGGACCTGTTCCCGCCGAAGGGCTTCGTGCCGTTGGTGTATTCGGACTGGCGCCGGGTCAGCCCTGACGACATGCTGCCGGGCGGAATCGTCACGGTGTTCCCAGGTATCCGCGAGCAAGGCGCCGACGGCAAGAACGGCGTCACCTCGGCCTCGTCCCCCACGCTGGTCATCCGGCTGCGGCCGGGCCAGAAGGTCGAGGCGCGCAAGGGCCAGGCCAACTACGGCTGGCCGGCCGACGCGCCGGAATTCGTCGCGTTCTCCAAGATCTGCACCCACGCGGGCTGCCCGGCCTCGCTGTACGAGCAGCAGACGACGCGCTTGCTGTGCCCCTGTCACCAGTCACAGTTCGAGGTGCTCAAGGACGCCAAGCCAGTCTTCGGGCCAGCGACCCGCAGCCTGCCCAAACTCCCCCTCGACGTCGAGATCGGCAGCGACGGGCGGCAGTACTTCGTGGCGCGTTCGGACTTCAACGAGCCGATCGGCCCTGCTTACTGGGAGCGCTCATGACCGCGAATGCGCGGCGCACGGCCGGCCCGCTCACGCCCGCCGGCAAGGTAGCCAAGTTCTTCGACGACCGGCTCAACCTCGCCGGGCCGATGCGCAAGCAGCTCAACAAGGTGTTCCCTGACCACTGGTCGTTCATGATGGGCGAGATCGCGTTGTACTCGTTCATCGTCCTGCTGCTCACCGGCGTCTACCTGAGTTTCTTCTTCGATCCGTCGATGGCCGACGTCGTCTATCACGGCCGGTATGTGCCGTTGCAGGGCGTCCAGATGTCCAAGGCCTACGAGTCGACGCTCAACATCACCTTCGACGTGCGGGGCGGGCTGGTCATCCGCCAGATCCACCACTGGGCCGCACTGATGTTCGTCGGGGCGATGTTGATCCACATGTTCCGGGTCTTCTTCACCGGCGCGTTCCGCAAGCCGCGCGAACTCAACTGGCTCATCGGCCTGACGCTGATCGTGCTCGGCATCATCGAAGGTTTCGCCGGCTACACGCTGCCCGACGACCTGCTGTCCGGAACCGGCCTGCGTATCGCGGACGCGATCATGCTGTCGATCCCGGTGCTCGGTACTTGGGTGTCGTTCCTGGTGTTCGGCGGCACCTTCCCCGGTGATTTGATCATCGGACGTTTCTACATCGTGCACGTGCTGCTCATCCCGGCCATCCTGGCGGCTTTGATCGGCGCCCACCTTGCCCTGATCGTGCGGCAGAAGCACACCGAGTTCCCCGCACCAGGCCGCAGCGAGCACACCGTCAGTGGCGAGCGGGTCTTCCCGATCTACGCGGCCAAGGCCGGTGGATTCTTCTTCATCGTCTCGGCGATCACGTGCGCTCTCGGCGGCCTGTTCCAGATCAACCCGGTCTGGCTGTTCGGCCCGTACAACCCTGCGCAGGTCTCATCCGGCTCGCAGCCGGACTGGTACATGATGTTCCTCGACGGATCGACGCGACTGTTCCCCTCGTGGGAGGTCCGGCTATGGGGGCACACACTCGCGCCGCTGTTCTGGCCGACGGTCGTGCTGCCCGGCATCTTGCTGACGCTCGCTGTCGGGTATCCGTTCCTGGAAGCCAAGATGACCAAGGACCACCTGCCGCACAACCTTCTGCAGCGGCCGCGGGACGTGCCGGTGCGCACGTCGCTCGGCGTGATGGCCCTGACGTTCTACCTGGTGCTGTTGCTGTCCGGCGGCAACGACATTATCGCGAAGGCGTTCGACATCTCGCTGAACGCGATGACGTGGGGCGGGCGCATCCTGCTGCTCGTCGCGCCACCGATCCTCTACATCATCACGTACCGGATCTGTCTTGGGCTGCAGCGTCACGACCGCGAAGTGCTCGAGCACGGCGTCGAGACCGGCATCGTCAAGGTGTTGCCCACTGGCGAGTTCATCGAGGTCCACCAGCCGCTCGGCCCTGTCGACGAGCACGGACACGGCACGCTGTCCTACGCCGGTACGCAGGTGCCCAAGCGGATGAGCCAGCTCGGCGCCGGTACGCCGCTGCGTCACATCCGCGGGTTCTTCTACCCGGTCACGGAGAAGCCCGACATCCAGGCGGCGATCGACGAGCTCGAAGCCGCCGAGGCCAACGGACACGTCGCGCGCGACGAGCAGCCCCAGCTCACGGACTGACTCCGGCGTCGCGGCTAGGCTGCCGGGTGCTCAGAGTGCTAGTGGACGCCGACAACGTCATGGCGCGGCGGCTGCAACCTGTCTTGAGTC
>JALYVG010000190.1 GCA_030853345.1 Actinomycetota bacterium
GCGCTACTGCGCGGGCACCCGTCGTCGGTCTGGTGGACTGTCCTCGCTGGGACCGGGCGACGCTCACGTCCACCGCCGCATATCGCAGCCAGATCGCTAGGCGTGCCTGCCCCGCGCCGCGCCGTAGTAGTCCACCGCGATGATGTCGCCGTCGACGAAGGACAGCGCCCACGTCGAGCCCTTGCGGGTCTCGGACGAGTCGGTGCCGGGCGCGAGCGTGTCGATAAGCGCCGGGATCGCGGTGCCCTGACTGCATACCACCGTCACCCAGCCCGGTTTGGCCAATGAGAGGAGCGCGGTCTCGGTCGCGGTCGGCGTGTCGACGTAGGAGTCGTCGTCGAACGCCGGCTCGACGTGCACCGCGAGGCCGAGCGAGGCCGCCAGCGGCTCGACCGTCTGCACACAGCGAGTAACACCAGCCGAGATCACCCGTTGGGGGCCAAACCGGCGCAGGAACTCGACCAACTCCTGGGCCTGTTGCGCACCTGCCGGGTCCAGCGGCCGCAGCCGGTCGTTGCGACGCCACTCGCTGCGTTTGCCCGCCTTGGCGTGCCGGACCAGCAGGATTACGGAGTCCGGCACCGGGAGGGCGTCGAAGTCGGTGAGGATTGGCAGGTCGACCGCGTAGGTCAGCCTCGTGGCCGCGTGGGCCGGGGTCAGCCATTCGACCGCGTCGACCTCGTCGTTGGCGACGAACTCGCCGCCCAGAAAGCGCATGGCCCAGTACGCGACGGTCTTCTTGGCGCCGTTGTCGCTGTACTGCACGCGCCCGACCCGGCGGGACACCGCGACAGAGGCACCCATCTCCTCGCCGACCTCGCGAACGGCAGCCTCCAGTTCGGACTCGCCGTCCATGACCTTGCCCTTGGGCAACGTCCAGTCGTCATAGCGAGGACGGTGGACCAGGGCTACTTCGATGTCGCCGTGCTGCCCGCGCCAGACGACGCCGCCGGCAGCCGAGACGGTCGGTGAGATGGCCATGGCTGCCTACTCGCCGCGGGAGGCAAGCCGCTTCATCATCCACTCCTGCAGGTCGACCCGATCCGGGCCGTCCGAGCGGATCCACTGGTCGTCAGGCTGCAGGTCCCAGCCGATCGTCTTGGGGTCCAGCGCCTTCTCGAGGCAGGCGTGCAGGTGGGCCTGAGCCAGCGGGTCTGCGACCTCGCACAGGACCTCCACCCGCCGATCGAGATTTCGGTGCATGAGATCGGCTGAGCCGATCCAGAACTCCGGCTGGCCACCGCCGCCGAAGTAGTACACCCGAGAGTGCTCGAGGAAGCGGCCGAGGATCGAGCGGGTCGTGATGTTCTCCGACAGACCAGGCACGCCGGCCCGAATCGTGCAGAACGTGCGCACCAGCAGCTGTACCTGCACGCCGGCGAGCGAGGCCCGGTAGAGCGCGTCGATGGTCTGCTCGTCGACGAGGTGGTTCGTCTTGAACTGGATGTGCCCGCCGCGCCCGGCCCGGGCATGCTCGATCTCACGCTCGATGCGTTCGATGAGCCCCGAGCGGATGCCCTGCGGCGCGACCAGCAGCGATCGGTACTCGGTCTGGCGCGAGTAGCCGGTGAGCACGTTGAACAGGTCGGTGACGTCGGCGCAGATCGACTCGTCGGCGGTGAACAGCCCGATGTCCTCGTACAGGCGCGCTGTCTTGGGGTTGTAGTTGCCGGTGCCGACGTGGGCGTAGCGCTTGATGTGGCCGCCCTCCTGCCGGACGACGAGTGCTGTCTTGCAGTGTGTCTTGAGCCCCACGACGCCGTAGACGACGTGACAGCCGGCGCGCTCTAGCGCTCGCGCCCACTTGATGTTGGCCTGTTCGTCGAAGCGCGCCTGGATCTCGACGAGCGCCACGACCTGCTTGCCGGCCTCAGCGGCGTCGATGAGCGCGTCGACGATCGGCGAGTCACCCGACGTCCGGTACAGCGTCTGCTTGATGGCGAGCACGTGCGGGTCGGCGGCAGCCTGTTCGATGAAGCGTTGCACGCTGGTGGCGAATGACTCGTAGGGATGGTGCACGAGCACGTCGCCGTCGCGCAGCGTGGCGAAGACCGACTTCGGGATCTCACCTTCGGCGAAGCGCGGATGGGTCGCGGGGACGAACGGGCGCTCCTTGAGCGTCGGCCGATCTACCTCGTACACCTGCCACAGCGAGCTGAGGTCGAGCAGACCGGGCATGTGCTGCACGTCCTCGGGCTGCACGTCGATCTCGCTGACGAGCAGGTCCAGCACCTCGTCGTCGATGTCGTCGGTTACCTCGAGCCGGACGGCCGGGCCGAACCGCCGGCGCGCCAGTTCACGTTCGAGAGCCTGCAACAGGTCCTCGTCGCGGTCCTCCTCCACCTCGAAGTCAGCGTTGCGGGTGACCCGGAACAGGTGGTGCTCGATGACCTCCATGCCCGGGAAGAGCATCGACAGATGGGCGGCGATGAGGTCTTCCAGCGGCAGGAACTCCGACTCGACGGCGTTCTGTGAGACGACGACGAAGCGCGGCACGTTGTTGGGGACCTTGACCCGCGCGAAGTGCTGCGTGCTGCCGTCGTGGTCGCGGACGAGCACCGCCAGGTTGAGCGAGAGCCCGGAGATGTAGGGGAACGGGTGGCCCGGGTCGACGGCTAGCGGCGTCAGCACCGGGAACACCTTCGAGCGGAAGTAGTCGGCGAGGCGGGCCTTCTCCTCGTTGTCGAGGGCCTCCCATCGCCTGACGTGGATGCCCTCGGCCTCCAGGACGGGCAGGATGTCATCGCGGAACGCGAGAGCGTGCCGTTTGCCGAGTTCGCGGGTGCGCTCAGCCAGCGCCGCGAGCACCTCGCGCGGTGACAGGCCGTCGGCTGAGGGGACCGGCAAGCCCATATCGGCGCGGCGCTTGAGGCCGGCCACGCGCACCATGTAGAACTCGTCGAGGTTGCTGGCGAAGATGGCGAGGAACTTCAGTCGCTCGAGCAGCGGTTGGTTCGGGTCCTCCGCCTGCGCCAAGACCCGGGCGTTGTAGGACAGCCAGGACAGCTCGCGGTTGCTGAAGCGGTCGGCCGGCAGGTCGGGGGCGATGTCGCTGATCTCGTCGAGATCGCCGTCGGGAACCGAGTCGGACGGGTCGATCAGCGGCTCACCGACGGAGCCGGACCTGATGGGTGTTTCGGTCGCGGCGCGGCCGTACGAGGTCGCGGTGCCTGCCGACGCCGGTGGGGGCGCGCTGGAGGTCCGCTGAACGGTCATGGGCTGATTATGCCGAGTCAAGATGAACGCGCGACCCCGGAAGGCTCGGCCAGGACGGCGCGGGTGGCCGCGCCGATGCCCGCGGCGAGCGCGGCGGCCAGGTCTGCCGCGGTGTCGACGTCGCTGCGCAGCCCGATCCCGGCACTCAGGTGGGCGGCTGACGCGGCGTGCCGCTCAGCCGAACCTGCGCCGAACTGCGGCGCGAGCAACTCGCCCGCGACGGCCGTGAGCAACGTCGTCCCGGTTCCCTGAGCGTCGGCCACGAACGCACGCGGGTGACCGGCGGCTTGGGCGAGGGCGTCGGCGAGTTCCTCGGCCCGCAGCGCGGGCAGGTCGGCCACGAGCGCGGCGATGCCGTCGCCGGGCCATCGGGACGACGCGTGGGCGGCGCCCTCACCGAGCGCGGCATTCAGCCCCGGTTTGGATTGGACGAAGACCAGGTCCTGTCCGGCGGGCACCGGGCGGTCGGACACAATCATCACGCGGGCCACCCCGGCAGCGGCACGGGCGGCAGCGATGGTGTCCGCACGGATCGCCCGCACCAGCCGAGCGTGCGCGTCGGGGTCGGCGGTGGCACCGAGCAGCCGTGATTTCGCCTCGGGCAACGACTTGGCCGGGATCAGAACGGTCCATCGCACTGGGCCGAGTGTAGGAAAGGGATGCAGAGCGCCGGAGCGGGGTACGGCAGACTGCTCCGGGGATCGATATAGCCGCACACGAGGGGATCGTCAGTGCCGAGGCTCGAGAAGCTGCGCAGACCTGGCCAGGGGGAACGGCTCGGCGCTGCATGGCGCACCGTGTGCCTGGTCCTGTACGGACCCTTCTCGCTGATGGTCAAGTGCAGCTACCGCCACCTCGAGCGGATGCCAGCCACCGGCCCGGTGATCATCGTCGTCAACCACGTGTCGCACATCGACCCGTTCCTGGTGGCAAAGTTGATCATCGATTCGGCCCGGACACCGCGCTTCTTCGCGAAGGATTCGATCTTCGCCGTGCCCGTGGTCGGCGCGGCGATGCGCGGGATGGGGCACATCCCGGTCAAGCGGGGCTCGGTAGAGGCGGCCCAGTCGCTGCGGGCGGCCGTCGAGGCCCTCGACAGCGGCCGGCTGATCGTGCTGCACCCCGAGGGCACGGTCACCCGCGATCCGGACGGCTGGCCGATGACCGGCCGCACCGGTGCCGCCCGGCTCGCCCTGCTGGCCGCGGACGTACCGGTGATCCCCGTCGCGCAGTGGGGTGTGCAGGACTCGTTCGACCTGTACCGCAAACGGTTCCGGCTGATCCCGCGCCCGAGGCACACGCTCTCGATCGGCGAGCCCATCGACCTGTCGAGCTACCGTGACCGGAAGGTCACCGCTGCGGTGTTGCGTGAGGTCACGGATCTGGTGGTGCGCCGGCTGCGCGACGACGTCGCCGAGTTGCGCGGGGTCCCTGCGCCCTCTGGTGAGCTGTTTCGCTGGAACCGCACCGCACGCCCGTCGCAGGGTGCCGCGTGACAGTCAAGGCCGCCGTTCTCGGTGCGGGCACGTGGGGCACCGCGTTCGCGAAGGTTCTCAGCGACGCCGGCACCGATGTGACGTTATGGGCGCGCCGTCCGGAGCTCGCGCAGCAGATCAACCTGGCGCACCAGAACGGTGCCTACCTACCGGGGATCGAGCTTCCCGAGTCGCTGTACGCCACCGACGACGCTGCCGCCGCGCTGGCCGACGCCGAACTGGTCGCGTTCGCGATTCCATCCCAGACTTTGCGCGCCAACCTTGCCGACTGGGCGCCGGCGCTGCCTGCCGGGGCCACGTTGGTCAGTCTCATGAAGGGTGTCGAGCTCGGCACCACCAAGCGAATGAGCGAGGTGATCGCCGAGGTCGCGGTGGCGGGGTTCGAACGGATCGCCGTCGTCTCGGGGCCGAACCTGGCCCGCGAGATCGCCCAGGAACAGCCCACTGCCACCGTCGTCGCCTGCGTGGACGAGGCGTGTGCGGTCGCGGTGCAGAAGGCGTGCACGGCGCCCTACTTCCGGCCGTACACGAATACCGACGTCGTCGGCTGCGAACTCGGCGGCGCGGTCAAGAACGTCATTGCCCTGGCGGCTGGCATCGCGCAGGGCATGGGGTTCGGCGACAACACGCTGGCCTCGATCATCACCCGCGGCCTGGCCGAGACGGCGCGGCTCGGCGTGCAGCTCGGGGCCGACCCGATGACGTTCGCCGGCCTGGCCGGCCTGGGTGACCTCGTCGCCACCTGCGCATCGCCGCTCTCGCGCAACCGCAGCTTCGGTGAGCGGCTGGGACGGGGCGAGTCCCTCGAGCAGGCCAGGCAGGGGACCCGCGGCCAGATCGCCGAGGGCGTGCAATCCTGCCGGTCGGTGCTGGAGCTGGCCCAGCGCCACGGCGTCGACACCCCCATCACCGAGGCAGTGGAGGCGGTGTGCTTTCGCGGCATGACGCCGCCGGTGATGCTCGAACGGTTGATGTCGCGCTCGGTGCGCAGCGAGAAATCACGTCGGTAGGGTCGGCACCTGTGGGACGGATCAGAGTGGCCGTGGTCTACGGCGGGCGCAGCAGCGAGCACGGCATCTCTGTCGTGTCCGCGGGCAGCGTGCTCGCCGCGCTGGATCCCGAGCGTTACGACGTCGTCCCCATCGGGATCACGCCTGCCGGTGCCTGGGTGCTGACCGACGCCGAGCCGGCCGCCCTGCAGATCACCGGCCGCACCCTGCCCGAGGTCGAGAAGGGCACGTCGGTCGTCCTGCCCGGCGATCCGACCGGTGGCGGGCTGGTCACGCTGGCGCCGGGGGAAGGCGTGCGGGTACTCGGGTCGGTCGATGTGGTGTTCCCCGTCCTGCACGGCCGGTTCGGCGAGGACGGGACGATCCAAGGCCTGTTCGAGATGGCTGGGGTGCCGTACGTGGGACCCGGCGTGTTCGCCAGCGCGGCCGCGATGGACAAGGAATTCACCAAGAAGCTGCTGCATGTCGAGGGGCTGCCAGTCGGGCGCTACGCGGTGGTGCGCCGCGGCCACGCCGTATCCAGCCTCGACCTGGCGCATCTGGGACTGCCGGTGTTCGTCAAGCCGGCCCGCGCCGGGTCGAGTGTCGGCATCACCAAGGTCACCGACTGGGCCGACCTGCCCGACGCCCTGGCCACGGCATTCGAGCATGACAGCAAGGCGATGATCGAGGCGGCCGTCGTCGGCCGCGAGATCGAGTGCGGGGTACTCGAGGACGAGAACGGGCAACCGGTCGCCAGCGTCCCGGCTGAGATCAGGTTGGTGCGGGGCCACGACTGGTACGACTTCGAGGCCAAGTATCTCGATGACGCCTGCGAGTTCGACATCCCGGCCAAGCTGCCGGCTGACGTCGCTCTGCGGCTGCGCGAGGCCGCCTGCCGCGCGTTCACTGCCTTGGACTGCGCCGGCCTCGCCCGCGTGGACTTCTTCCTCACCCCCGACGGTGGTCTCGTCGTCAACGAGATCAACACCATGCCGGGCTTCACGCCGATCTCGATGTTTCCGCGAATGTGGGCCGCGTCCGGCGTGGCCTACCCGGAACTGGTCGACCGCCTGATCGCCGCCGCCCTGCGCCGCGGCGCCGGCTAACCCCCGTCTTTGACCCCGCCAGCGTCGTTGTGAGCGCCCGTTTGCGACGCTGGCGGGGTCAAAGAAGGGGGACGGGGCTCGCCCATCACCAGTCGGCGCGGGCGTAGTCCTTCAGGAAGCAGCCGTACAGGTCCACCCCGGCCTCGCCCTGCACGATCGGGTCGTACACCCGCGCCGCGCCGTCGACCAGGTCGAGCGGGGCGTGGAACCCCTCGTCCGCGAGCCGGGCTTTCGTGTAGTGCGGGCGCTCGTCGGTGATCCACCCGGTGTCCACGGCCGTCATCAGGATGCCGTCGGTGAGCAGTTCCGCCGCGCTGGTGCGGGTCAGCATGTTCAGTGCCGCCTTGGCCATATTGGTGTGCGGATGCCCGGGCCCCTTGTAGCCGCGGCTGAACACGCCCTCCATCGCCGAGACGTTGACCACGTATTTGCGGCGGGACGGGCTCGCGGCGAGTGCTGTGCGCAGCCGGCTGATGAGGATGAACGGCGCGGTCATGTTGCACAGCTGGACCTCGAGCAGCTCCAGTGCATCCACCTCGTCGACGCGCTGCGTCCAGCTGTTGCTCGTGTGCAGATCCGGCACCAGACCCCCGGCGTCGATGGCCGCGGACCGGGCAATGCGATCCGACGACGCCGATCCGGCAACCACCGCCAGGCGGGAGATCGCCCGGCCGTCGAGGGTGCCGGGCAGGTGCGGCAGCGGATGCTCGGACAGCGACCCGGCCAGCGACATCGGGTGCGCGTCGGAGATGTGGTCGAACGTCAGCAGCTCGGGCAGGGGACCGTCGGGCAGCGGGTCGGACTCCGCGGCGGTCAGCGGCGCGTAGGCGCCGGGGGAGCGGCGCACGGTCTGCGCGGCGTTGTTGATCAGGATGTCCAGCGGTCCGGCTGCGGCGACCGAGTCGGCCAGCGCCACGACCTGGGCCGGGTCGCGCAGATCGATACCGACGATGCGCAGCCGGTGGATCCATTCGGCACTGTCGGGAAGTTGGGTGAACCGGCGCACGGCATCGTTGGGAAAGCGCGTGGTGATCGTGGTGTGCGCGCCGTCGCGTAGCAGCCGCAGGGCGATGTACATGCCGATCTTGGCCCGCCCGCCGGTCAGCAGCGCGCGCCGTCCGGTGAGGTCGGTGCGCGCGTCGCGGCGCCCGCGGTTGATCGCGGCGCAGGAAGGGCACAGTTGGTGATAGAACGCGTCGACCTCGACATAGTCCTGCTTACAGATGTAGCAGGGGCGCGACCGTACGAAGCGCCCCGCCAACGCACCGGCCACGCTGGACACGAGCGGGATGCCGGCGGTCTCGTCGTCGATCCGTTGCGCCGAGCCGGTCGCGGTGGCGGCGACGACGGCCCGGTCCGCCGCCGAGATCGCATCCCGGCGCTCGTTTCGACGGGCCTGCTTCACCATCTTGAAGATCCGGCCCGTTGCGCGCCTGATCGCGACAGCGTCGGGATGCCCCGGCGGCAACGCCTCGGCCTGCGCCAGCACACGCAGGCACAGGGCGAGTTCGGTCGGGTCGAGTCCCGCACTGGACGGCATGGGCTCGGGGTCGATCACCAATCAACGATAGGTGGTAAGCCCTGAGCCGATGGCCTCGGCGGCGCGTAGCTCGGCCACTTCCGCTGGCGTGAAGCCCAGTTCGTCGAGCAGCGGGGCGGTGTCGGCGCCTACCTCGGTGAGCGGTGCGGTGACCGCGGGCGAGGCCGAGAACCGTGGAACCGGGGCAGCCAAGGTGGCCTGGCCGACCGCCGCGAACGACCCGCGGGCCACGTTGTGCGGGTGCGTTGGGGCCTCGGCCAGGGTCAGCACGGGGGCGACGCAGGCGTCCAGCGGCTCGAAGATCACCGCCCACTCATCGCGTGTCTTCGTCGCGAACGTGGCAGCCAACCGGCTCGCGCACGCTTCCCATTGGGCCGGGTCGTACGGCGAAGGGATGTCGTCGGCGGAAAACCCGAGAGCGCCGACCAGCGCCGCCCAGAACTGCGGCTCCAGTGCGCCCACGGCGACGTAGCGGCCGTCGGAGCATTCGTAGCAGCGGTAGTTCGGGGCGCCGCCGTCGAGCATGTTGGCGCCGCGCCGGTCCTGCCAGCCGCCTGCGGACTGGAACGTGCGTGTCATCGAACTCAAGTACGCCGCCCCTTCGGTCATCGCCGCGTCGATGACCTGGCCGGCGCCGGTCGCGCGGGCGTGCAGCAGGGCGGCCAGCAGGCCCGTGGCCAGGAACATCGCGCCGCCGCCGAAGTCGGCCACGTAGTTGACCGGCGGCACCGGCGGGCCATCGGCCGCTCCGATGCCGTGCAGTACACCGGAGATCGCCAGGTAGGTGATGTCGTGGCCGGCGGTGGCGGCCAGCGGTCCGTCCTGGCCCCACCCGGTCATCCGCCCGTAGACGAGCTTGGGGTTGCGCGCGAGCACCGCGTCCGGCCCGACGCCGAGCCGTTCGGCCACGCCGGGGCGAAATCCCTCGATGAGGGCGTCGGACTGCTCGGCCAGCCGAAGCACGACCTCGGCAGCGCCGTCGCGGCGCAGGTCGAGGCCGATCGAACGACGACCCCGGCCGAGCGGCCCGCCTGGTAGGCCACCGAAGATGCCACCCTGGCCGGGCAGCTTGTCGATGCGCACCACGTCAGCACCCAGATCGCCCAGCAGCATGCCGAGGAACGGCACCGGCCCGATCGCCGGCAGTTCCACGACACGGACTCCCGCGAGCGGTCCAGGCATCTCGTTCAGAAGGTCTCGCCGTTCTCGGCCTTCTTGCGCAGCAGCGGGTTCGGGGTGAAGCGCTCGCCGAACTTCTCGGCCAGCTCGTCAGCGCGCTCGACGAATCCGGCGACTCCACCGGCATAGCCATTGATGTACTGCAGCACTCCGCCTGTCCACGGGGGGAAGCCGATGCCCATGATGGAGCCGATGTTGGCATCGGCGCTCTGCTCGATCACGCCCTCTTCGACGCAGCGCGCGGACTCGACGGCCTCGATGACGAGCATGCGCTCCTCTAGCTCGCGCAGATCGACCTGTGCGGGATTGCCCTTGACCGGGAACAGTTCCGCGAGCCCGGGCCACAGGCCGGTGCGCTTGCCGTTCTGGTCGTAATCGAAGAAGCCGGCACCGCGCGAACGTCCCGGACGGCCCAGCTCGACCATCTTCTCGACGACGTCCTCGGCCGGATGCCGCGGATAGCCGCCACCGGCGGCCGCCACGGCGTCACGGGTCTCGTTGCGGATCTTGAGGAACAGTTCCATGTTCAGCTCGTCGGCCAGCTGCAGCGCACCCACGGGGTACCCGGCCTGGGTGGTGGCCTGCTCGATCGTGGCGGGGTGGATGCCCTCGCCGAGCATGGCCAGCGCCTCGTTGACGAATGTGCCGATGACCCGGCTGGTGAAGAAGCCGCGGCTGTCGTTGACGACGATCGGGGTCTTCTTGATCTGGGCCGCATAGTCCAGCGCGCGGGCCAGCGCGGCGTCGGACGTCTGCTCGCCGCGGATGATCTCCAGCAGCGGCATCTTGTCCACCGGGGAGAAGAAGTGCAGGCCGATGAAATCCGCCTTGCGCTGCACACCCTCGGCCAAGCCGGTGATCGGCAGGGTCGAGGTGTTGGAGCCGAGCAGTGCGTCCGGCGCGACGACCGGCTCGGCCTGGCCGAAGACTTCGTGCTTGAGCGACACCTTCTCGAACACGGCCTCGACGATCAGGTCGCAGCCGGCCAGCTCGGCGTAGTCGGCCGTCGGCGTGATGCGGGCGAGCACTTCGTCGCGCTCGACCTCGGTCAGCTTGCCGCGCGAAATGGCCTTGTCGAGGATCTTCGTGGAGTAGTCCTTGCCCGTCTCCGC
>JALYVG010000180.1 GCA_030853345.1 Actinomycetota bacterium
CGGGCGTTGGTCTTGGTGCGCTGGCCGTGCACCGGCAGGCCGCGGCGGTGCCGGATGCCCTGGTAGCAGCCGATCTCGACCTTGCGGCGGATGTCGGCGGCAACCTCACGGCGGAGGTCACCCTCGATCTTGTAGTTGGCGTCGAGGTACTCACGCAGGGCGACGACGTCGTCGTCGGTGAGGTCGCGGGCCCGCAGGTCGGGGCTGACACCCGTGGCTGCGAGGGTCTGCTTGGCGCGGGTACGGCCTACTCCGTAGATGTAGGTGAGCGCGATCTCCATCCGCTTTTCGCGGGGGAGGTCGACGCCGGCAAGTCTGGCCATGCGGGCGGTTCTCCTGGTTCTGTCGTCGAAGGTTTGCTGCGCACCCGTTCTCACCCGCCCTGGGTGAGCTCCGGCCTTCGCCCGGAGGTGACCGCACAAGCTGCCCTAGGGCCTGCTCCTGCGGTTGCGATGCGCTGGATTCGTGCGCTGCTAGCCCTGGCGCTGCTTGTGGCGCAGGTTCTCACAGATGACCATGACCCGACCGTGGCGACGGATGACCTTGCACTTGTCGCAGATCGGCTTGACGCTCGGCTTGACCTTCACGGCCGGCCCTTCTTGGTGGCGGTAAACGAACGATGCGGGTTGCGGCTACTTGTAGCGGTAGACGATGCGCCCACGGGTGAGGTCGTACGGCGACAGCTCCACGACGACCCGGTCTTCCGGGAGGATGCGGATGTAGTGCTGGCGCATCTTGCCGCTGATGTGGGCGAGCACCTTGTGTCCGTTGCTCAGTTCCACCCGGAACATCGCATTGGGCAGTGGCTCGACCACGCGGCCTTCGACCTCGATGGCCCCGTCCTTCTTGGGCATATCCTCCACATTTCATCGCTGCTACGTACCGAAACCAGGCGCCGCCCTGAGGTTCCACATCGCCGATCCGCGGCCAAAGCGGACATAGGAAATGGGCGGCAGGCGCCAGCGGTCCAGTCTACCCATGCCTGTGGATAGATGCCAAAACGCCCCCATTGGACGGGGGCTGGGCGGCGTCCGGTCGCACGGCTAGCGTCGCAGAATGAGCTCGGATGCAAGCCCCCTCGGCCCTCTGGACCGGGCGGCTGTCGTGCTGTGGCTGCAGAAGTGGCGCTGGTACCAGCGCTCCCGACTGCCCTGGAATCGGCTGTGGCTGCACGCGGAGCTGGCCCGGCGGCAGGCCTTCGCACGCGGCCCGCTGCACGGCAATGTCCTGGCGATGCTACGCGAGCGGCGGCTCTTGATCGGAGCGCACGCGGTCTTCGAGCCGGGGGTCTGGCTGACATCGGACACCGGCCGGATCGTCATCGGCGCCGGAGCGATGCTCAATCTCAATGTCATGGTCGCGGCAGTGGAGCGGGTGGAAATCGGCGAACACTCGATGCTGGCCAACGGTTGTCTGGTCACCGACGCGAACCACCGATTCGACGACCCCGATCGCCCGGTGCCGTGGCAGGGCTTCACGACCAAGGGTCCGACGCTCATCGGCGACAACGTCTGGCTCGGCGCCAACGTGGTGGTCACCAGCGGTGTCACGATCGGCCGACGCAGCGTGATCGGCGCGAATTCCGTGGTCATCGACGACATCCCGCCGTTCTCCATCGCCGCCGGCGCACCCGCCCAGGTTCTGCGACAGGTGCGCTACCCCGACGAGCCTGACCCTGCGATCAGCCCTCGTGACGCCCGCGGGCCGAACGGCGACGACCTAGTGCCGTGATCGCGAGACCCGACAGCAGCAGGGCGAGGGCGACCACAACTGGGACCGGGTATGGCCCGGGCTGTGAGGTAGTGCCGGTCACCGTCAGGCCGGACCTCGGGAAGTGACCGCGGCCCTGAGCCTCAGCGGGAAAGCCGGACCAGCGGGGGCGGGTCAGGCGGATGCGGCCGAGACGGTGACGCCACGCTTGGCCAGTTCGGCGCGGCCGCCATCGACAGCCGTCAGGACCCAGGGGCCGTCCTCGAGCAGGGCCACGGTGTGCTCCCAGTGCGCGGCCCACGAGCCGTCCACGGTGCTCACGGTCCATCCGTCGTCGAGTTCTTTAGTGGCGCGGGTGCCAAGGGTGATCATCGGCTCGATGGCCAGGGCCATGCCGGGCACCAGCCGCGGGCCTTTGCCTGGACGGCCATGGTTGAGGATGTGCGGCGCCATGTGCATCTCCGAGCCGATCCCGTGCCCGCCGTATCCGGTGACGATGCCGTACTTGCCCGCCTTGCGTACAGACGTCTCGACGGCGTGGGAGATGTCGGTCAGCCGGCCGCCGACGCGCGCCGCAGCCAGGCCGTCCCACATCGACGCCTCGCACGCCTCGGACAGCCCCCGCACGTCGGGGGCGACGTCACCGACGGGCACCGTGATGGCCGAGTCGCCGTGCCAGCCCTCGACGATGGCGCCGAAGTCGATGGAGACGAGGTCGCCATCGCGCAGGATCTCGGCGGCGGACGGGATGCCATGCACCACCCGGTCGTTGCGTGAGGAGCAGATGACGGCCGGGTAGCCGTGATAGCCCAGGAACGACGGCTTTGCCCCCGCGTCGCGCAGCACGCCGCGCGCGATCTCATCCAGGTCGGCGGTGGACACGCCCGCGGCGACCGCCGCGCGCATCTCGCCCAGCGCGTGCGCAACCACCAGCCCGGCCTCGCGCATGAGGCCGATCTGCTCGCGGGTCTTGAGCTGGATCCGCTCGGGGGTGGCGCGCATCAGTCCGCGAACGGGCCTAGTGCGTCGATCGCCCGCTCGGTGACGTCCTCGACCGTGCCCTGCGCGTTGATGGCGACCAGCTGGGATCGCTTGTCGTAGAACTCGACCAACGGCGCAGTCTGCTCGGCGTAGACCTCGAGGCGGTGCCGCACAGTCTCGGGGTGGTCGTCGTCGCGGTGATACAGCGCGCCGCCACACTTGTCGCAGATGTTCGGCGTCGAGGGCGGGTCGAACTCGAGGTGCCAGACGTGCCCACAGTTCTTGCAGGTGCGCCGCCCGGACAGCCGCCGCACGACCTCGTCGTGGTCGACGTCCAGGTCGAGCACGACGCTCAGGTTTGAGCCGATGGCGTCGAGGATGCCATCGAGCACGCCGGCCTGCGCGACGTTGCGGGGAAATCCGTCGAGCAGGAACCCCTCGATCGCATCGGACTGGGCGAGCCGGTCGCGCACCATCGCGTTTGTGACCTCGTCAGGTACCAGGTCACCGGCATCCATGTACTTCTTCGCGGCCCGGCCCAGTTCGGTGCCGCCAGAGACGTTCGCCCGGAAGATGTCGCCGGTCGAGATCTTTGGGATCTGAAAATGCTCGGCGATGAACTCCGCCTGGGTGCCCTTGCCTGCCCCAGGCGGCCCGACGAGGACGAGTCTCATCTACCGCAACAACCCTTCGTGTTGATGCGCTGGTTTAGCGCAGGAACCCTTCGTAGTTGCGTTGCATGAGCTGGCTCTCGATCTGTTTCACGGTATCGAGTCCCACCCCGACCATGATCAGGACGGCGGTGCCGCCGAACGGGAAGTTCTGGTTGTTGCCGCTGGTGATGGAGAAGAAGAAGTTTGGCAGGATCGCCACGATGCCGAGGTAGAGCGAGCCGGGCAGCGTGATGCGCGACAGCACGAATTGCAGGTACTCCGCCGTGGGGCGTCCGGGTCGAATACCGGGGATGAAGCCGCCGTACTTCTTCATGTCGTCGGCGCGCTCGACCGGGTCGAAGGTGATGCCGACGTAGAAGTACGTGAAGAAGATGATCAACATGAAGTAGACGACGATGTAGACCCACGACTGCTGGTTGATGAGATAGCTGTTGACGAACTTCTGCAGCGCGCCGGTCTGGGCCTTGTTGCCCGTCAGCTGACTTATCAGTTGCGGGATGTAGAGCAGCGACGAGGCGAAAATGACCGGAATGACGCCAGCCTGGTTGACCTTCAGTGGCAGATAGGTAGACGTACCGCCGTACTGCCGTCGGCCCACCATGCGTTTGGCGTACTGCACGGGTATTCGTCGCTGGGCCTGTTCGACGAAGACCACTGCGACGATGATCGCCAGCCCCAGGGCCAGGATCAGGGTGAAGATGAAGCCGCCCGCGTTCTGCAGGATCGTCTGGCCCTCGTTCGGGATGCGGGCCGCGATCGAGGTGAACATCAGGACGCTCATGCCGTTGCCCACGCCGCGGTCGGTAATCATCTCGCCGAGCCACATGATGACGGCGGTACCTGCGGTCATGCAGATGACCATCGTCGACAACGTGAAGATGTCGTCCTTGTAGAGAATCGAGCCCTGGCAGCCCGGGAACAGCTGACCGGAGCGCGCCAGGGCGATGAAGCCGGTGGACTGCAGGATGCCCAGG
>JALYVG010000182.1 GCA_030853345.1 Actinomycetota bacterium
GCCCGGAGCAGACCGGGCACCGTGCCGGCGTGCGGTCGATCACGCAGGCCAGCGACGGGACGTAGCCGCGCCGGGGCACCTGTACGAGCACCGGGTGCCCGGCGGCGAGGGCATCGTGGGTGGTGCGCCACGCCAGGCTGGGCAGCCGGGCGGCTGCGGCCGCAGGGTCGCGGGCCAATTCGGCGTCGTCGCCGGTGGCCGCCACCCGCGGCGCGGCCCGGCGCAGGACGTCGCGATCAGCCACGACCTCGTGCGCCCACCCGGACTCGACCAACTGCTGGGCCTCGGCCGTGCGAGCCTGCCCGGCCACCAGCAGCGCCGCGCCGGTGAGCGAGGAGCGCAGGATCAGCACGTCGCGGGCGTGCGCATAGGGGGCCCGCGGCTCGTCGTACAGGTCGTCGCCGTCGTCCCAGATAGCGAGCAGGCCCAGGTCGGCGACAGGGGCGTATGCGGCGGCCCGGACCCCGATCACCGCCCGCACGATCCCGCGCCGCGCGGCCAGCCACCTGCGATACCGTTCCGCCGGGCCGAGGTCGGCCGAGAGCGCCACATGCTGCCCCTCGCCCAGCACGCTCGCCATGGCCGCGTCGAGGCGGGCCAGGTCGCGGGCGTCAGGGACAACCACGATCGCGCCGCGCCCGGCCGCGAGCACCATCCGCGCCGCCTCGGCCAGCCGATCCGGCCAGGACTCCCCCGGCAGGGCCGTCCAGACCGCCCGCGCGGCGCGTCGCTCGGCCAGCGCGGACAGGAATGCCGGGCCGGCACGGTAACGCTCGAAGCCGGTCTGCTCGAGGGGGGCTGGGGCTGCCGTCGGCTCTTGGACGGTGGTCTCGGCGCCGGCGTGACGTGACGGAACGCCCAGGCGCACTACATCGACGAAGTTGCCCGCCCAGCGGTCGGCTACCGCCCGGAACAAGGCGGCGGTCTCGGGGGTGAGGACCGGCTCGCTGCCCACCGCCCGCTCGATGAAGGCGAGCCTGCCTTCGTGGTCACTGACCGGGCGGCGGTCCAGCACGTAGGCGTCGACGAGCCGTCCGGAGAAGCGCACCCGCACCCGCGACCCGGCGGTGACGTCCTCGTCCAAGCCCGCGGGGACGAGGTAGTCGAAGGGGCGGTCCAGATGGGCCAACGGGACGTCGACCATCAACCGGGCCACCGGGTCGAGGGCGGCGGGCGCCCGCTGCGCGCGCGGCGCGGAGGCGCGTCGGGTGCTCACCGGTCCACTCCTACCAGCAGCCCGAGACGATCTGGTCCGGACACGGCTTGGCCCGGTAGCAGGGACACCCGCCCACGCCAGGTTCACCGGCGTGGGGTCCCCCAGTGCGAGCCCTGCTACCGGGCCAAGTCGAGGTCGTCAGCCGTTGGCCAGCTTGGCCAGCTGCTCCGCGCGGTCGGTGCGCTCCCAGGTGAAGTCCTCGAGCTCGCGGCCGAAGTGGCCGTATGCCGCCGTCTGCGCGTAGATCGGACGCAGCAGGTCCAGGTCGCGGATGATCGCGGCGGGGCGCAGGTCGAAGGTCTGCAGGATCGCCTCGGTGATGCGCTCGGCGTCGACGCTCTCGGTGCCGAACGTCTCGATGAACAGCCCGACCGGTTCGGCCTTGCCGATGGCGTAGGCGATCTGAACCTCGCACTTGGTGGCGAGCTTGGCGGCCACGACGTTCTTGGCCACCCAGCGCATCGCGTAGGCCGCCGAGCGGTCGACCTTCGACGGGTCCTTGCCCGAGAACGCGCCACCGCCGTGGCGGGCGTAGCCGCCGTAGGTGTCGACGATGATCTTGCGGCCGGTCAGGCCCGCGTCGCCCATCGGGCCGCCGATCTCGAAGCGGCCGGTGGGGTTGACCAGCAACCGGTAGCCATCGGTGTCGATGCCGAGGTCCGCGATCACCGGGCGCACGACGTGCTCCTCGATATCGGGCTTGAGCAACGTGTCGAGGTCGATGTCAGCGGCGTGCTGGCTGGAGATGACCACGGTGTCCAGACGTACCGGCTTGCCGGCGAAGTACTCGATGGTGACCTGGGTCTTGCCGTCGGGGCGCAGGTAGGGCACCGTGCCGTCCTTGCGCACCGCCGACAGGCGAGCGGCCAACCGATGTGCCAGCGAGATCGGCAGCGGCATCAGTTCGGGGGTTTCGTCGCACGCGAAGCCGAACATCAGGCCTTGGTCGCCGGCCCCCTGGCGCTCGAGCGGGTCCTCGACGTTCTCGCCGGTGCGCGCCTCATAGGCGTTATCCACGCCTTGAGCGATATCCGGGGACTGCGAGCCGATGGAGACGCTGACGCCGCAGGATGCGCCGTCGAAACCCTTGCGCGAGGAGTCGTAGCCGATCTCGAGGATGCAGTCGCGCACGATCGTCGGGATGTCGGCGTATGCCTCGGTGGTCACCTCACCTGCGACGTGCACCTGGCCGGTGGTGATCAGGGTCTCGACCGCGACCCGGCTGGTCGGGTCCTGCGCAAGCAGCGCGTCCAGGATCGAATCGCTGATCTGATCGGCGATCTTGTCGGGATGTCCCTCGGTGACGGACTCAGAGGTGAACAGACGGCGGGTCACAAGCACTCCGAAGCTAGGTTGGCAGAATCTGGAAAAGTCTAACGGGACGCCCGTCGGGCGCCTATTTCTGGCGGTGTGACGTGCTCGCCACCGCGTCCCACACGCTGGCCGCGAGCACGGCCTTCGGGCCGAACTGAACGGTGCGTTCGGTGTCGTCGGCCCCCAGGATGACGGCCGCATTGTCGGCCTGGCCGAACGCCCTGCCCTCGCCGACAGCGTTCACGACGAGCAGGTCGCAGCCCTTGCGGGCCAACTTGGCGCGGCCGTGTTCGAGCACTGAGCCGGTGGCGTCACCGGTCTCGGCGGCGAAGCCGACCAGCACCTGGTCCGGGCGACGGGCGGCGACGAGTTCGCCCAGCACGTCCGGGTTCTCGGTCAGGGCGATCGGGTCCGGCGCGGCGCCGGACTTCTTGATCTTGTGTCCGGCAGCGCTCTTCGGCCGGAAGTCGGCGACGGCCGCTGCCATGACTATGACGTCGGCGTCCTGGGCTGCCTTGAGCACGGCATCGCGCAGCTCAGCGGTGGTGACGACCCGGAGGACCTCGGCGTTGGCCGGGTCGGGCAGCTCGACGTTGGCGGCCACCAGCGTGACGCGTGCGCCTCTGGCCGCCGCGACGGTGGCCAGCGCGTACCCCTGTCTGCCGGACGAGGAGTTGCCGAGGTAGCGGACCGGGTCGAGCGGTTCGCGCGTTCCTCCGGCGCTGATCAGGACGTGGCGCCCGGTCAGGTCGGGCGGCAGCGCGTCGGGCCGGCGTAGCAGCAGCTCAGCGAGCTGGGCGATCTCGGCGGGCTCGGGTAGGCGGCCCTTGCCCGTGTCGGCCCCGGTGAGCCGGCCGGTGGCGGGCTCCAGCACGACCGCGCCGCGCCGGCGCAGCGTGGCGACGTTGTCGATGGTGGCCGGGTGTTCCCACATCTCGGTGTGCATGGCCGGGACGAACAGCACGGGGCACCGCGCGGTGAGCAGGGTGTTGGTGAGCAGGTCGTCTGCCAGTCCGTGTGCGGCCCGGGCGAGCAGATCAGCGGTGGCCGGAGCGACAAGAACCAGGTCCGCTGCCCGGCCGAGCCGTACGTGCGGCACATCCTCGGGCACGTCCCACACATCCGAGGCGACGGGATGACGTGACAAGGCGGCCCAGGT
This sequence comes from Actinomycetota bacterium, assembly GCA_030853345.1. Taxonomy (GTDB): domain Bacteria; phylum Actinomycetota; class Actinomycetes; order Mycobacteriales; family Jatrophihabitantaceae; genus QHCC01. The sequence continues at coordinate 3,690 of JALYVG010000182.1, forward strand.
GGGCGCACCGACGAACTTCAGCGCAGCAGCAGTAGGGACGACGGTGACGTCGTGCCCGGACTCGACGAGCTTGCGCAGCAGGTCAGCCGCCTTATAGGCAGCGATGCCCCCGGAAACGCCAAGCATTACCCGGCTCATGGAGCTGACCTCGGCCCACTGTGCTCCGGAAGATCAGCCGTCGCTCGGCTTGAATTCGATCAAGTCACTGTTGATCTCACGCAGGGCGATGGAGAGGGGCTTCTCCTGAGGCGCAGTCTCGACGAGCGGGCCGACGTACTCGAGCAGACCCTCACCGAGCTGGCTGTAGTAGGCGTTGATCTGGCGCGCCCGCTTGGCGGCGATGATCACCAGCGCGTACTTCGACTGGGTGCGCTCGAGCAGTTCGTCGATCGGCGGGTTGGTGATCCCCTCAGGGGCGGACAACATTCCGGACACGTGGGAACTCTCTTGTCGATTGGCTGGGGCGCGCACAGTGCGGCGCGATACAGCGGGGCCCGCCTACTTCGGGCAGACGGCCTCGATCAATCCTACCAACTCAGCGGCCGCCCGATCGACATCGTCGTTGACGATGACCGCATCGAACTCAGCCTCCGCGGCCAATTCGACCTTCGCCCGAGCCATCCGGGCCGCGATGACCGCTGCCGGTTCGGTGCCCCGGCCGGCCAGGCGCCGTTCCAGCTCCGCCCAGGACGGCGGGGTCAGGAACACGAGGCTGGCGTCCGGCAGGGACGCCTTGACCTGCCGGGCCCCCTGCAACTCGATCTCCAGCAGGGTGGGCGTGCCGGCGGCCAGGCGTTCGAGCACCGGCGCCTTGGGGGTCCCGTACAGGTTGCCGGCGAACTCGGCGTGCTCGAGCAGGTCTCCGGCGGCCACCAGGACCGCGAACTTCTCCCGCGAGACGAAGCGATACTCGACGCCGTCGCGCTCCCCCGGCCGTGGCGTGCGGGTCGTGCACGACACCGATACCCAGATGTGCGGGTAGGCCTTGCGAATCGCCGCGACGACGGTGCCCTTGCCGACCCCGGACGGGCCGGACAACACCGTCAGGCGCGCCGCTGACCCCGTCGCCACCATGCAGGGCAACCTACCGGGCAACGCGGGATGGCACGCCGGTGCGCACAGTGTGGACGGCTACGGGATGATGCTTGAACTCACCGCGGTCAGCCTGGTCGATCGGGTGTACGGAAACGGAGTGCGCCTTGCTGATCGGAGTCCCCCGCGAGTCCTCGCCTGGCGAGACCCGCGTCGCTGCCACGCCCGCCACGGTCGCGCAGTTGCGCGGACTGGGATACGACGTCGTGATCGAATCCGGCGCCGGTGTCAAAGCCAGCTTCACTGACGAGGCCTACGCCGGCGCTGAGGCCACCGTCGCCGCCGGGTCCGAGGTCTGGCGGGCCGATATCGTCCTGAAGGTCAACGCCCCGTCCGTGGCGGAGATCGGCAAGCTGCGCGAAGGCGCGACCCTGGTGAGCCTGCTCAGTCCGGCGTTGAACCCCGAACTGGTCGAGTCGCTGGCCCAGCGCCCGATCACCGTGCTGGCCATGGACGCGGTCCCCCGGATCTCGCGCGCCCAGTCGCTGGACGTGCTGAGCTCGATGGCCAACATCGCCGGGTACCGCGCGGTGATCGAGGCGGCGCATGTTTTCGGCCGGTTCTTCACCGGCCAGGTCACCGCGGCGGGCAAGGTGCCGCCGGCCAAGGTCCTCGTCGCCGGTGCCGGCGTGGCCGGCCTGGCTGCGATCGGGGCGGCGGGCAGTCTGGGCGCCATCGTCCGGGCGACCGACCCTCGACCGGAGGTCGCGGACCAGGTGCGCTCGCTGGGCGGGGAATTCCTGGCCGTCGAGGTGGAGCAGGAAGCCAGCACGGACGGCTATGCCAAGGCCACGTCGGAGGACTACGACCGGCGCGCGGCGCAGATCTACTCCGAGCAGGCGGCCGACGTCGACATCATCATCACGACCGCGCTGATCCCGGGTCGGCCCGCGCCGAAGCTGCTCACCGCCGATGACGTGGCCAGCATGAAGGCGGGCAGCGTCATCGTCGACATGGCTGCCCAGCAGGGCGGCAACGTCGCAGGATCCCAGCCGGGCCAGGCGATCGTCACCGACAACGGTGTGACGATCATCGGCTACACCGACCTGGCCGGTCGGCTGCCGACGCAGGCCTCCCAGCTCTACAGCACGAACGTGGTCAACCTGATGAAGCTGTTGACACCGGGTAAGGACGGCATCCTCGTCCTCGACTTCGACGACGTCGTCCAGCGTTCGATGACGATCGTGCGCGACGGCGTGAAGACCTGGCCGCCGCCGCCGGTGGCCGTGTCGGCCGCACCGGTCCAGGCCGCGGCGCCGCCGGTGCTCAAGCAAGCCAAGGCCCCACCGCCGGCCAGCCGCAAGTTCGTCGTGGTCGGCATCGGCGCGGCGCTGCTGTTCATGCTCACCGCGTTCTCACCTAACCAACTGCTGGGCAATTTCACCGTGTTCGTGCTGGCGATCGTCATCGGCTACTACGTGATCGGGCACGTGCACCACGCGCTGCACACCCCGTTGATGTCGATCACGAATGCCATCTCCGGAATCATCGTGGTCGGTGCCCTGCTGCAGATCGGCCACGCGAACACCACCATCACCGTGGTGTCATTCGCCGCGATCCTGCTGGCGAGCATCAACGTCTTCGGTGGCTTCACCGTGACCCGCCGCATGCTCGCCATGTTCACCCGGAACTGACGAGGGCTGACTGTTGAACGCCGCTACCGCCGCCCAGGCGGCCTACATCGTTGCTGCCCTGCTGTTCATCCTCAGCCTCGCGGGGCTGTCCAAGCACGAGACGGCCAAGGACGGTGTCTCCTTCGGCATCGCCGGCATGGTGATCGCGCTGGTCGCGACCATCGGCCTGGCCTCGCGCAGCATCACCGCGGCCGGTATCGCACTGATCGCGATCGCCATGGTGATCGGTGCCGTCATCGGTGTGTGGCGGGCGCTGCGCGTCCAGATGACCGGGATGCCGGAACTGATCGCGATGCTGCACAGCTTCGTCGGTATCGCCGCCGTGCTCGTCGGATGGGACGGCTACTACGCCGTCGAGGCCACCAGCAACGCGAAGCACGAGATCGCCGGGTCGGTGCTGCGCATCCACCACGCCGAGGTCTTCATCGGGGTGTTCATCGGCGCGGTCACCTTCACCGGCTCGATCGTTGCCTACCTCAAGCTGTCGGGGCGCATCAAGTCCAACCCGCTCATGTTGCCCGGTCGAAACCTGCTCAACCTGGGCGCGCTGGCCGCCTTCGTGGCGTTGACCGTGGCCTTCGTGGCCAAGCCGAACCTCGGTCTGCTCATCGCGGTGACCGCCGTGGCGCTCGCGCTGGGCTGGCACCTGGTCGCCTCCATCGGCGGCGGCGACATGCCGGTCGTCGTATCGATGCTCAACAGCTACTCGGGCTGGGCGGCCGCGGCGTCGGGGTTCCTGCTCGACAACAACCTGCTGATCATCACCGGCGCGCTCGTCGGCTCGTCCGGTGCATACCTGTCCTACATCATGTGCACGGCGATGAACCGGTCGTTCATTTCCGTCATCGCCGGCGGCTTCGGCAACGAAGGCGGAACAGTCGAGGACAAGGACTACGGCGAGCATCGCGAGATCACCGCGGTGGAAACCGCGCAACTGCTGAAGGACGCGACGTCGGTGATCATCACACCCGGTTACGGCATGGCGGTAGCCCAGGCGCAGTACCCGGTGGCCGACCTCACCCGCAAGCTGCGCGAACGCGGCGTCGACGTCCGCTTCGGCATCCACCCCGTCGCCGGGCGCCTGCCCGGACACATGAACGTGCTCCTCGCCGAGGCGAAAGTGCCTTACGACATCGTGCTGGAGATGGACGAGATCAACGACGACTTTGCCGACACGTCGGTGGTCCTCGTCATCGGCGCCAACGACACCGTCAACCCCGCCGCGATCGACGACCCCGGCAGCCCCATCGCCGGCATGCCCGTCCTACACGTCTGGGAGGCGCACGACGTGATCGTGTTCAAACGGTCCATGAACACCGGTTACGCCGGTGTCCAGAATCCGCTGTTCTTCAAGGACAACACCCGGATGCTGTTCGGCGACGCCAAGGACCGCATCGAGGACATCCTCCGCGCCCTGTAGCTGAGCGCCCCGATGTGCAGCTCGGGCGCCCTCGGCGGGGTAGAGGTTGCACACCCGGGTGGGACCTAGAGTCGGGACCATGGAATTTCGACGCCTCGGCGAATCCGGCCTGGTCGTATCGGTGGTGGGGTTGGGCACCAACAACCTCGGCATGAAGCTCGACGACGAACAGAGCAGCGCGGTGGTCCACGCCGCGTTGGAAGAGGGCATCACCCTGATCGATACGTCGGACTCCTACGGCGAATCGGAGCAACGCCTCGGTCGGCTGCTGGAGGGTCGCCGTGACGACGTCGTACTGGCTACCAAGTTCGGCAGCGATGTCCGCCGCCGTGGTGGCGACAACGGCGAGGACTGGGACGCCCGCGGCTCGCGGCGCTACATCCGCCGGGCCGTCGAGTCGTCACTGACCAGGCTGCGCACCGACTGGATCGATCTGTATCAACTGCACCGCCCCGACCCGGCCACACCGATCGAGGAGACGCTCTCGGCGCTGTCGGATCTGGTCGGCGCGGGCAAGGTGCGCTACATCGGGAGTTCGAACCTCGCGGGCTGGCAGGTCGCCGACGCTGAGTGGACGTCGCGCAGCCGCGGTCTGGAGCGGTTCGTCAGCGCCCAGAACGAATACAGCCTGCTCAAGCGCGACGTGGAGGACGACCTGGTCCCGGCCCTGGAGCAGTACGGCATTGGCCTGCTGCCGTTCTTCCCGTTGGCCAGCGGCCTGCTGACCGGCAAGTACCGGCGCGGCCAGCCGCCACCGAAGGGCAGCCGTATCGAGGCCTGGGGCCGCGAGTCGGTGCTCACCGATCGGGTCTTCGACGCGGTGGAGGGCCTCGAGGCGTTCGCCGCCGAGCGCTCCCTGTCGGTGCTCGACGTGGCGATCGGCGGGCTGGCGGCCCAACCTGCCGTCGCGAGTGTCATCGCCGGCGCGACGTCGCCTGAGCAGGTCCGGGCCAACGTCGCTGCGGGGGGTTGGCAGCCGAGCCTTGATGACCTGGCCCAGCTCGACCAACTCACGGCGTAGTGGGCCGAGGGCAGGCGGGCGGCGGCGTGACAGGTCGGGGACCCATCACGGCGGACGGCTGTGCGGTCGATCTCTACCCCTGCGCAGCGAGCTCTCGGCCGCCGGGCTGCGCTTCGACGGATGGTTGACCGGGGACCACACCTGGTTCGCGGCCCGGCCGACGGCGGCCGGCACCGCCCAAATCGGCCCAGGCACGTAAGCTCTGGGCAGAGGTGGCCTGGATGCCCAAGAGATCGACGAAGCGTGTGATCGTGGCGGTTGTGCTCGTCGGGGCCGGCGTCGCAGCCGGGTTCGCCCTGCATCGCCCGACCGCGCCGGCCCACCATCGGCCGGCGGCCCGTCCCCCGATCGTCGTCGCTGCCCCGCCGCCCGCGCCGGTGGTGCAACCCGTGGTGCAACCCGTGGTACACCGGGCAGCTGGCTTGCCGCACGAGAACGTCGCTGCCACCGCACCTACCTCGTTCCGGATGACCGGTAGCGCCTTCGACATCAAGGCCAGCGTCTGCCAGATGGAGAACGTGCGACCGCTCGACCCGCCGGGCGACCAATTGCACACGGTCTGTTGGGTGCGCAGCGGGTTCGGCGTGGCTCCGGGCAGCCCGTCCACCGGCACCAGCTACATCCTCGGGCACGCCTGGGCGCAGGCGAAGCTGGTGTTCAACCCGCTCTCGGAGCTGGCGGCCAAGGAGATCGATCAGCAGCACCCCACCATGACCGACGGCGTGGCGACTTTCCCGGTGAAGCGGCTCGACGGCTACCGCGTCACGTTGCAGACCGCGAAAGGGACCCTGACCTACGTTGTGCGGCAGGCCTTCGCGGTAGGCAAGATGCAGGCCGCGTCGGTGCGTTCCCTGATGGCCAACGCCCCCAACCGGGTCGTGCTCATCACCTGCGCGGTCGCCGGCGGCGTGGACCTCGACTACAACATCGTCGTGTACGCCTACCTGCTCTCCTCGGTTGCGAGGACCTAGCCGGCGGCACCGGCAGCTCGCGCCCGGAGGAAAGTGAAGGCCTCGACCTGCGCCGCGACGGCCGCCCGCAACGCGGTGACGTCGGGGCCGTGCCGCAGCACCTCCCGCGACACGCTGGGCAGCGCGTTGGGCAGGGCGTCGCCGAAGATGCGGCGCACGTCGTCCGGCGTCCCGCCCTGCGCGCCGATGCCGGGCACCAGGAACGGCCCGTTCAACCTGCTCAGGTCGACGCCGACGCTGCCGATCGTCGCGCCGACGACCACCCCGAGCGAGCCGAACGGTTCGGCGCCGGCGTTGTGGTCAGCCAGCTCGTCCAGCACGACCTGCGCGACCGGGCGGCCGTCCTGGCCGCGCGCGTGCTGCACCTGCGCTCCCTCGGGGTTGGACGTGAGCGCCAGGACGAACACGCCGGCGTCGTGCTGATGGGCGGCCTCGAACGCGGGCTGCAAGGCGCCGGCGCCGAGGTAGGGCGACAGGGTAACCGCGTCGACGGCCAGCGGCGAGGACGGGTCGAGGTAGGCGCGGGCATAGGCGGCCATCGTTGTGCCGATGTCGCCGCGCTTGACATCGAGGAGTACTAGCGCGCCGGTATCGCGGCAGGCTGCGATCGTGCCTTCCAGCACGGCGATACCCCGCGAGCCGTAGACCTCGAAGAACGCCGACTGGGGTTTGACGACTGCGGCCGTGGCGCCGAACGCGTCGACACACAGGTCGGTGAAGCGACGCAGGCCGTCGACGTCGTCGCTCAGGCCCCAAGCGGCAAGCAGCGCCGGGTGCGGATCGATGCCGACACACAGCGACCCGCGTGCGGTGAGGGCGGCGTCCAGTCGTGCGCCGAACATCATGAGGCGGCTGCCTCGGGCGCGGCCGGGGTCAGCCGCCGCTCGGGCGCGCGGTGGGCGTAGCCGACGGCACCGGCGAGCGAGGCGAAGCCACGCTCCGCGAGCGCCGCCTCGAGTTCGGCCAGCACCCGCACCGGCGCGCTCGGGTCGCCGAACACCGCCGTGCCGACCGAGACGGCCGACGCGCCGGCCAGGATGAACTGCAGCGCGTCGTGCCCGGAGCTGATCCCACCCATGCCGATGATGGGATAGCTGGGCAGATTCTTGTGCACCTGCCACACGCAGCGCACCGCGACGGGCCGTATCGCCGGGCCGGACAGCCCGCCGGTTATCCCAGCGAGCGCCGGTGCCATCGTGTCGGTGTCGATGACCATCCCCAGCAGGGTGTTGATCAGCGAGAACCCATCGGCGCCGGCATCGGCGCAGGCCCGGGCGATCAGCGTGATGTCGGTGACGTCGGGCGAGAGCTTGGCGAAGACGGGCAGGTCCGGGTCGACGGCGCGGCGCACCGCCCCGATCACCCGCGACGACGCCAGCACGTCGCAGGCGAAGACCTGCCCGCGGTTCTCGACGTTGGGGCAGGAGATGTTGACTTCCAGCATCGAGACGGCGGGATTGCCGTTGAGTTTGCGGGCGATCTCGACAAATTCGTCGGTGTGGCCGCCCGCGATCGACACGACCGTGCGTGCGCTGCGCGCGGCCAGCCAGGCCAGGTCGTTCTTGATGAACGAGTCGATGCCGGGGCCCTGCAGCCCGATCGAATTGAGCATGCCGCTGGGTGTCTCGGCCATCCGCGGCGTCGCCCGGCCCGAGCGCGGGCGGGACATGATCGATTTGGTGACGACCGCGCCGAGCGTGGCGACGTCGAAGAACTGGTGCAGCTCGCGCCCGGCGGCAGCGCACCCCGAGGCGGTCAGCACCGGGTTGGGCAGCGTCACTGTGCCCAATGTCGTGGTCAAGTCCGTCATGTTCAGTGCCCCGCCATCGCGTCGGCACCGACCAGGTCGGCGGGCAGCGTTCCCACGTCGGCCCAGCGCACCCGGTCGGCGTCGAAGACCGGCCCCTCGACACAGGACCGGACGAACCGGGAGGCGCCGTCGGCGCCGCGCACCGGCAGCACGCAGGTCATGCACACCCCGATGCCGCAGGCCATCGCTTCCTCGACGGCGACCTGCGCGTGGATCGCGTGCGTCCGCGCCACCTCGCCCACCGCACGCAACATGGCCATCGGTCCGCAGGCGTAGACGACCTCGGCGTTGATCCGCTCGATCGCCGCCGCCAGGACGTCGGTGACCCGGCCCTGGACCCCGGCCGAGCCGTCGTCGGTCGTGACCGTGACACCGCCGACCGCGCGTTTCGCAACGAGTTCGCCGAACAGCTTGGCCGCAGTCGCCGCACCGACGATCATTTCCACCGGTGAACCGGCGACCAGCAGAGCCTGCGCCAGCGGGATCAGCGGCGCCGTGCCGTAGCCGCCGCCGACCAGCACGGCCGGGGCGGGCCCGGACGGCATCGGGAACGGCGTGCCCAGTGGACCGACCAGGTCGAGCATGTCGCCGGGCTTGCGTTCGACCAGCCAGCGGGTGCCTGGGCCGTGGGCCGCGACGACGAATTGCACGGTGCCGGCGAACCGGCCCGACGGGGTGGCCCCGTAGAGCGCGAACGCCCGCCGCAGCACCATCGAGCTGCTCTCGCCGCCGACCGCCACGGCGACGAAGTGCCCCGGCTCGAACCCGGCCGCCACCCCGGGCGCGATGACGGTGAACTGGAAGTACTCGCCCACCCGTGCGACCGCGAAGATCTCCCCGCGCTCCTGGACCGGCCCGCTCATAAGCCCACCTCCCTCGCGACGAGTGGACACATAAACGTCGAATGGTCACCTATAACTGACCACTCGACGTCAAAGTGACCACTCGCGAGAGGGGCGGCGCTCGTCGGGTTCGTCATTGCGACCGCCAGGCGGCGAGTTGGGCGTGCAGGTCCTGCAACGAGCGGACGGCGACCTCGCCGCGGGTGAGCTCCTCGATGCCCTGCACCGCTGCGGCGGCGGCCTGCACAGTCGTCAGGCACGGGATGCCCGCCGACACCGCCGCGGTGCGGATCTCGTAGCCGTCGACGCGCGGGCCGGAGTTGCCCGCCGAGCCCCACGGCGTGTTGAGCACCAGGTCGACCTCGCCGGCCAGGATCTTCTCGACGACGTTGCCGGGGCCGTCACTGAACTTGCCGACCACCTCGGCCGCGACGCCGTTGCGGCGCAGCACCTGTGCGGTGCCGGCCGTCGCGAGCACCCGGAAGCCCAGGTCGAAGAGCCGCTTCACCGGGAAGATCGCCGCCCGCTTGTCGCGGTTGGCGATGCTCACGAACACGGTGCCCTTGACCGGCAGCGAGCCGTACGCGGCGGCCTGGCTCTTGGCGAACGCGCTGCCGAAGGTCTGGTCGAAGCCCATCACCTCGCCGGTGGACTTCATCTCGGGGCCGAGGATCGAGTCGACCTGGTCCCCGCCGGGCGTGCGGAAGCGGTGGAACGGCAGCACCGCCTCCTTGACCGCGATCGGAGCGTCGTCAGGCAGGTCCCCGCCGTCGCCGGTCCTGGGCAGCAGCCCCTCGGCCCGCAGTTGCGCGATGGTCGAGCCGACCGCGATACGGGCAGCGGCTTTGGCCAGCGGCACGGCCGTGGCCTTGGACACGAACGGCACGGTGCGGCTGGCGCGGGGATTGGCCTCGAGCACGTAGAGGATGTCGCCGACCAGGGCGTACTGAACGTTGATCAGCCCGTGCACGCCGATGCCCTGCGCCAGTGCCAGGGTCGAGGCGCGCACCGCGGCGATGTCGCCCGTCCCCAGCGTGATGGGGGGCAGCGCGCAGGCCGAGTCGCCGGAGTGGATGCCGGCCTCCTCGATGTGCTCCATCACCCCGCCGAGGTAGAGGTCGATGCCGTCGTAGAGGGCATCGACGTCGATCTCTATCGCGTCGTCGAGGAACCGGTCGACCAGCACCGGGTGCTCGGCGGTGATCTCGGTCGCGCGGGAGATGTAGTCCGACAGGTGCCGCTCGTCGTAGACGATCTCCATGCCACGACCGCCGAGCACGTAGGACGGGCGGATCAGCACCGGGTAGCCGATCTCGTCGGCCACCGCCTTGGCCTGCTCGAAGGAGAACGCGGTGCCGTGCTTGGGCGCGGGCAGCCCGGCCGCGGTGAGCACGCGGGAGAACGAACCCCGGTGCTCGGCCAGGTCGATGGCCTCCGGCTGGGTCCCCAGGACCGGCACCCCGGCGTCCTTGAGCCGCTGGGCCAGGCCCAGCGGCGTCTGCCCGCCGAGGGTGCAGATCACCCCGGCTACCGTGCCCGACTGCTGCTCGGCGTGTACGACCTCGAGCACGTCCTCGAAGGTCAGTGGCTCGAAGTACAGCCGGTCGGCCGTGTCGTAGTCGGTGGAGACGGTCTCGGGGTTGCAGTTGATCATGACTGTTTCGTAGCCGGCCTCGCGCAGCGCCATTGCCGCGTGCACGCACGAGTAGTCGAACTCGATGCCCTGACCGATGCGGTTGGGGCCGCTGCCCAGGATGAGCACCTTCTGCCGGTCCGGCTGCGCGGCGACCTCGGTCTCGTCCTCATAGGACGAGTAGTAGTAGGGCGTCGTGGCCCCGAACTCCGCGGCGCAGGTGTCGACGGTCTTGTACACGGGACGGATGCCGGCCCGCAGCCGCAACAGCCGCACGCCGTCCTCGCCGGCCAACTCCGGGCGCAACGCGGCCAGTTGCCGGTCGGACAGGCCGTGCCGTTTCGCCTTACGTAGTAGGGAAGGGGTCAGCGCGGGCGCGTCGACGAGTTCTGTGCGCAGCTCGACCAGTGAGGCGATCTGGTCGACGAACCAGGCGTCGATGCCGGTCGCAGCGGCCACTTCGTCGACAGCCGACCCCGCCCGAAGCGCACGCTCGACGTAGTAGAGCCGACCGTCGGCGGGGATGGCCGCCCGCGCCAGCAACTCGCCCACGGGCAGGTCCTCCTCACCCGTCGTCCAGAACCCGCCGGCCTTGGTCTCCATCGAACGCAACGCCTTGCCCAACGCCTCGGTGAAGTTGCGCCCGATCGCCATCGCCTCGCCCACGCTCTTCATGTGCGTGGTCAGCACCGGGTCGGCGCCGGGGAACTTCTCGAACGCGAAGCGAGGCACCTTGACCACCACGTAGTCCAGCGCGGGCTCGAACGCGGCGGGCGTCATCTTGGTGATGTCGTTGGGGATCTCGTCCAGCGTGTAGCCGACTGCCAGCTTGGCGGCGATCTTCGCGATGGGGAAGCCGGTGGCCTTGGAGGCCAGCGCGCTCGAGCGGGAGACCCGCGGATTCATCTCGATCACGATCATGCGGCCGGTACGCGGGTCGATGGCGAACTGGATGTTGCAGCCGCCGGTGTCGACCCCCACCTCGCGCAGCACGGCGATCCCGACGTCGCGCATGTTCTGGTACTCGCGGTCGGTCAGCGTCATGGCCGGCGCGACGGTGATCGAGTCGCCGGTATGCACCCCCATCGGATCGAGGTTCTCGATGGAGCAGACGACGACAACGTTGTCGTTCTTGTCGCGCATCAGTTCGAGCTCGAACTCCTTCCAGCCGACAACCGACTGCTCGACGAGCACCTCGTGCACGGGGCTGGCCGCCAGGCCCCGCGCCACCATCGTGCGTACCTCGTCCGCGTCGGCGGCCATCCCCGAACCGAGGCCGCCCATGGTGAACGACGGCCGGATCACGACCTGGTTGCCGACCGTCGCGGCAAACCCGGTCGCCTCGTCGAGGGTGTGGCAGACGAGCGACTCGGGCACTTCGCCGCCGACAGTGCGCACGATCTCCTTGAACCGCTGGCGGTCCTCGCCGCGCTGGATTGCCTCGATGTCGGCGCCGATGAGCTCGACGCCGTAACGCTCCAGGACGCCGGCCTCGTGCAGCGCCACGGCCAGGTTCAACGCGGTCTGCCCGCCGAGGGTGGGCAGGCACGCGTCGATCCGGTGCCCGGCCGCGAGTTCCGCGGCAATGACCCGCTCGACGAACTCGGTGGTCAGCGGCTCGATGTAGGTGGCGTCGGCGAACTCCGGGTCGGTCATGATCGTGGCCGGGTTGGAGTTGATCAGGCTGACGCGGAAGCCCTCGTCGCGTAGCACCCGGCAGGCCTGGGTACCGGAGTAGTCGAACTCGCAGGCCTGACCTATCACGATCGGCCCGGATCCGATCACCAGGACGTGCTGGATGTCCTCGCGCCTGGGCATCAGGCTCCCTCGCCCGCGACCGGGTGCACCCGCGGTCGCCCGGTGTGCGCGGGTGCACCGGATCGGGCGGACTCCAGCAGTTCGACGAACCGGTCGAAGAGGTAGGCAGCATCGTGCGGGCCGGCCGCGGCCTCGGGGTGGTACTGCACGCTGAACGCCCGCGCGTCACGGGCGGTCAGCCCCTCGACCACGTTGTCGTTGAGGCAGACGTGGCTGACCTCGACCGCGCCGAACTCGGTGTCGCTGATCCGGTCCAGCGGCGCGTCGACCGCGAAGCCGTGGTTGTGCGCGGTGATCTCCACCTTGCCGGTCGCGCGGTCCTGGACGGGCTGGTTGATGCCGCGGTGCCCGTAGCCGAGCTTGTACGTGCCGAACCCGAATGCACGACCCAGGATCTGGTTGCCGAAACAGATCCCGAAGATCGCCATGTCGCGGCGCAGCAGTTCGCGCACTGTCTCGACGGCGGCGTCGGCCGTGGCCGGGTCGCCGGGGCCGTTGGCCAGGAACACCGCGTCGGCTCCGGTGGCCAGGACGTCGGCCGCGGCGGACGCGGACGGCAGGACATGGGTGGTGATGCCCCGCTGCGCCATCCGGTGCGGTGTCATCGTCTTGATGCCGTAGTCCAGCGCGGCCACGGTGTACCGGTGCTCACCGATCGCGTCGACCCGGTACGGCTCGGCGGTGCTTACCTGCGCGGACAGGTCGGCGCCGGCCATCTGCGGTGAGTCGATCACCTTGCGCAGCAGCACTTTCGGGTCGGTTTCGATGCTCGACACACCACACCGCATGACACCGCGATCGCGTAGATGCCGCGTCAGCGCGCGGGTGTCGATACCGCTGATCCCGACAATGCCGTGTTCGAGCAGCTCGTCGTCGAGCGACCGGCGCGAGCGCCAGTTCGACGGCCGGCGGGCGGGGTCGCGCACCGCGTAGCCGGCCACCCAGATCCGGCGGGACTCCGCGTCCTCGTCGTTCATGCCGGTGTTGCCGATGTGCGGGGCGGTCTGCACGACGACCTGGCGGTGATAGGACGGATCGGTGAGCGTCTCCTGGTAGCCAGTCATTCCCGTAGCGAACACGGCCTCACCGAACGTCTCTCCCGGCGCGCCGTACGCGTCGCCGGTGAACGTGCGCCCGTCCTCCAGCACCAGGATGGCGCTCATACCGGCACCGCCTCGACCAGGGCCGCGTCGAGAACGGTCGGCCGGCCGCGCAGGAACGTCGCCACCACCGCAACCGGCAGGGTGCGCCCGGCGAAGGGCGTGTTGCGCGAGCGCGAGGCCAGCGCGTCGGGGTCGACCAGGTAGCTGCCGGCCGGGTCGAGCAGGGTCAGGTTGGCCGGCTCACCCACCTCGATCGGACGGCCGTGACCGCTGAGTCGGCCGATCGCGGCGGGACGCACGCTCATCCGGTCGGCCACGCCGGCCCAGTCCAGCAGACCGGTGCCGACCATCGTCTCGGCCACGACGCCGATGGCGGTCTGCAGCCCAAGCATGCCGAACGCGGCGTCACCGAAGGCGTGGTCCTTGTCATGGGCCGCATGCGGAGCGTGATCGGTGGCCACCGCGTCGATGGTGCCGTCGGCCAGCGCCGCCTGCAGCGCGGCGACGTCCTCGGCGGGACGCAGCGGCGGGTTCACCTTGTAGACCGGGTCGTAGCCGGCCAGCAGGTCGCAGGTCAGTAGCAGATGGTGCGGGGTGACCTCGGCGCTCACCGCGATGCCCCGGGCCTTGGCCCACCGGATCACCTCGACAGTGCCTGCGGTGGAGACATGGCACACATGCAACCGCGAGCCGGTGTGCTCGGTGAGCATGACATCGCGGGCGACGATGCTCTCCTCGGCGACGGCGGGCCAGCCGGGTAGCCCCAAGCGCCCGGACACCTCGCCCTCGTGAGCGCAGCTGGCCTCGCCGGCCAGCCGCGGGTCCTGTGCATGCTGGGCGAGCACGGCGCCGAACGGTTTGAGGTACTCCAGGGCACGGCGCATCAGCAGCGCGTCATGCACGCAGTGTCCGTCGTCGCTGAACACCCGCACCGCGGCCGCCGAGCGCGCCATGTTGCCGATCTCGGCCAGCCGCTCCCCCGCCAGCCCACGCGACACCGCGCCGACCGGCCGCACGTCGACCAGGCCGGCCGCATTGCCCAGCCGGTGCACCTGCTCGACCATCTCGGCGGTGTCGGCGATCGGGTCGGTGTTGGCCATCGCATGCACCGCGGTGAAGCCGCCCAGGGCTGCGGCGGCCGAGCCGGTGGCGATCGTCTCGGCGTCCTCGCGGCCCGGCTCGCGCAGGTGGGTGTGCAGGTCGACGAAGCCGGGCAGCAGTACCAGCCCGCCGGCCTCGATGACTTCGGCATCGGCGGGCGGGTCGATGCGGGCGCCGATCTCGGCGATGACGCCGCCGTCGAGCAACACGTCCACGGCCTGGCCGCCCAGCGGGGCCACCCCGCGCAGCAACACGGTCATGCCGACGCCACCGCAACAACCGCCGTGGCCCGCATGGGGGTGAGCAGCGTGCTTCCGGTTGTCATGCCGAGGCCTCCGCGAGAGCGGGCGCGTCGGTGCCGGCCAGCATCCGGTAGAGCACTGCCATCCGCACCGCGACTCCTGATTGCACCTGGTCGAGCACCATCGAGCGGGCGCTGTCGGCCGCGATGGAGGAGATCTCCAGGCCGCGGTTCATCGGCCCGGGATGCAGGATTGGCGCGTGGTCAGGCAGCAGGTCCACCCGCGCCGGACTCAGCCCGTACCCGATCGCGTATTCCCGCTCGGTCGGGACAAACACACCGCCGGGGTCGCGGGCTCCCCCGGGCGACCCACCACCCATCCGTTCGCGCTGCACCCTGAGCATCATCACCGCGTCGACGTCGCCGGCGGCCTTGCCGGTGAGCACGGCGTCCAGGTCCCAACTCGTCGCGCAATCCCAAGAGCCGACCCCGGCCGGCAGCAGCGTCGGTGGGGCGACCAGAGTCACCCGGGCGCCGAGCGTGTTCAGCAGCAGCACGTTGGACCGGGCCACCCGGCTGTGCGTGATGTCACCGACGATGACGACGTGCCGGTCGGTGAGCTCGCCGAGGCGTTCACGCAGCGTGTACGCGTCGAGCAGCGCCTGGGTGGGGTGCTCGTGCGTCCCGTCACCGGCGTTGATGACCGGGCACGAGACCCAGTTGGCGACGCGCTGCACCGCGCCGGAGGCGTTGTGCCGCACGACGAGGGCGTCGACACCGAGTGCGGCGACGGTCAGCACGGTGTCGCGCAGGCTCTCACCCTTGCTCATGCTCGAGCCTTTGGCGCTGACGTTGATCACGTCGGCCGAGAGCCACTTGCCGGCGATCTCGAAGGAGGACCGGGTGCGGGTCGAGTCCTCGAAGAACAGGTTGACGATCGTCCGGCCGCGCAGCGGCGGCAGCTTCTTCACTTCGCGGGTCTGGATGGCGTGCATCTGCTTGGCCGCGTCCAGGACGGCAATCGCCTCGTCTCGGCTCAGGTCCCCCGCGGACAGCAGGTGCCGGCTCATGCGTCTGCCCCTTCGGTCACGCTGACGGCATCGGTTCCGTCGGTCTCGGCCAACGACACCCGCACGCTCTCCCGGGTGGAGGTGGGCAGGTTCTTGCCGACGTAGTCCGCCCGGATGGGCAGCTCGCGGTGGCCGCGGTCGACGAGTACCGCGAGTTGCACGGCCCTGGGCCGGCCCAGGTCGGCCAGCGCGTCCAGCGCTGCGCGGATGGTGCGCCCGGAGTAGAGCACGTCGTCGACCAGGATGACGGTCCTGCCGGTGATGCCGCCGTCGGGTTCGATCGTTTCACCCAATGGACGCACCCCACGCAGGCGCAGGTCGTCGCGGTAGAGCGTGACGTCGAGCGAGCCGACCGGGACCGCCACATCGGCGAACACCTTGATCCGCTCGGCCAGTCGGTGGGCCAGTGGGACACCACGGGTCGGGATGCCGAGCAGGGCTGCATCGAAGCCGATCTTGGCGATGCTCTCGATGATCTGGTGGGCCATGCGGTCGACTATCCGAGCCACGTCAGGTGCGCCGAGTGTCGCTTCGGCGGGTGTGCGGGCACGACCGTTCACAGCAGACCTCCTTGTCCGCCTCACGGGACGGGCCTTTAAAGGACGTCGATCACGCTCACCCTAACAGCGCGCCACGAGGCGGCCGGTCGCGGACGCGCCGATCTGGGCGGCCCGAAATGTCGCGCCGCATGGACCGCAGGGCCTACACGGGTTACCTTCTTAGGAAGGAATCTGTTTTCACCCGTATACAGAGAGTGGCCATGTGAGCGTTCAGCGCGATATCGAGGCACCCGCCTTCACCGATTTTGCAACCGCACTGGGCGCTCGGCTGCGAGCGGTACGTGCCCAACAGCAACTGTCGCTTCGCGGCGTCGAGCGGACGTCCGAGGGCCGCTGGAAAGCTGTCGTGATCGGTTCCTACGAACGCGGCGAACGCGCGATCTCGGTGCAGCGGCTGGCCGAACTCGCCGAGTTCTACGGCGTCTCGGTGGCCGAGTTGCTGCCGATCGAGGAGGCGCCGGCCTTCGGTACGCCTAGCGCGGCGGCGCTGGCGCGCATCGTGCTCAACGCCGAACGGGTCGCGGCGTTGAGCGATCCCGCCGCCGAGCCACTGAGCCGATTTGCCACCGCGATCCAACGCCAGCGCGGCCATTTTCGTGGCACCTCCTTGTCGATCCGGCGCGAGGATCTGCAGACTCTGGCGCTGATGTATGACACCAACCTCGCCGGGATCACCGACCGGCTGGTTCAGTGGCAGGTATTGACCCCGGAGTCGCTCATCCTCGACGGCACGCCCTAGCCTCGCACGGCGGTCAGGTCGGCTCGACCGCACCCTGCGGCCGATCGCGCAGCACGCGCGCGAGTACCCCGTTGACGAAGCGTGGTGACTCGTCGGTGGAGAGTGTCTTGGCCAGTTCGACCGCTTCGTCGATGACGACGGCGTCGGGGACGTCGGCCCGCCACAGCAGTTCGTACACACCCAGGCGAAGGACCGCCCGGTCGACGCCGGGCATCCGCGCCACGGTCCATCCGTCGGCGGAGTCGGTGAGGATCTCGTCGATCCGGTCGAGATTGGCCTGGACACCCTCGACCAGTTCGACGGTGAACTCGTTGACCGGCGGGTCGGCCATAGCCACCCGTTCGGCGAGCGTGGTGACCGGGCGAATGCCGCGTGCGTCGGACTCGTAGAGAACGTCAACCGCGCGTTTGCGGGCCTTGCTTCGAGCCGCCACGTCAGGAGCTGACGCGGCCCAGGTAGCGGCCATCTCTCGTGTCGACCTTGACCTTCTCGCCCGTCGTCACGAAGAGCGGCACGGCGATCTCTGCACCCGTCTCGAGGGTGGCCGGCTTCGTCCCCCCCGTGGAGCGATCGCCCTGCAGGCCTGGGTCGGTGTGGCTGATGACAAGTTCGACGCTGGTGGGCAGTTCGATGAACAGCGGGATGTTCTCGTGCACCGCGATGACCACCTCGGCGTTGTCGAGCAGGTAGTTCGCGTTCTCGCCGACCGTCTCAGTGGGCACGTGCACCTGGTCGTAGGTGTCACTGTCCATGAAGACGAAGTCGCTACCCTCCTTGTACAGGTAGGTCATCGTCCGCTTGTCGACGGTGGCCGTCTCGACCTTGGTGCCGGCGTTGAAGGTGCGGTCGACGACCTTGCCCGACAGCACGTTCTTCAGGGTTGTGCGGACGAACGCGCCGCCCTTGCCGGGCTTGACGTGCTGGAACTCGACAATCGTCCAGAGCTGCCCGTCGATGTTGAGGACCAGGCCGTTCTTGAGGTCATTGGTAGTTGCCACGACTGGAAAGTCTAGTTGACCGGCCACGGCGGCCCGCACCGACGATTCCGCCGCCGAAACGCACCGCCCGGGTGATATCCGGTGGCGGTGTCGGGTACACCCGGCATACGGTGACGTGAGTTGTCGCCGAATGCGAAGGGACCGGTCAGTGGAGATCTGAGGTCTGACACCGCCGCTGCAGGTGGTGTCGCGATGGTGCCCAAACCCGTCGACACCCCTTTTCCGGAGACCTCCATGAGCGCCCACTCTGTCGTCTGCGACGACCTGTCCTTCCACTGGCCCGACGGCACGCCGGTCCTCGACCACCTCGGCGCCGCCTTCGACGGCGGGCGCACCGGTCTGGTCGGACGCAACGGGTCAGGCAAGTCCACCCTGCTGCGGCTGATCGCCGGGGAACTCGTGCCGACCAGCGGCGCCGTCACCCGCGCCGGTGCGGTGGCCCATCTGGCGCAACAGCTGCCGCTGAGCCTCGGCCACACGCTGGCGGACGTGCTCGGCATCAGCGTGCGCCGAGGCGCGCTCCAGGCCATCACCGCCGGAGACACGTCTGCTGCGAGCTTTGCCGCACTCGAGGACGGCTGGGACATCGAGGAGCTGGCCCGCGCTGAGCTCGCCCGGTTCGGGTTGCCGTCGGGGGCCGGCGCGCTCGATCGCACGGTCGGCACGCTGTCCGGCGGCGAGGCGGTGCTGGCCGGCGTGGCCGGGATGCTGCTGCGCCGGGCCGAGATCACCCTGCTCGACGAACCCACGAACAACCTGGACCGCGAGGGCAGGGCACGCCTCTACGCAGCCGTCGAGACCTGGCCCGGAGTGCTCATCGTCGTCAGCCACGACCGCGAGCTGCTCGAGCGGGTCGATCAGATCGCCGATCTTCGAAACGGGTCGATGCGCACCTACGGCGGGACGTTCTCGGGCTATGAGGAGCAACTGGCGGCCGAGCTCGAGACGTCGCATCGGGTGGTCCGTACCGCCGAAGGCATGCTCGCCCGCGAACGCAGACAGCTCGTCGAGGCGCAGACCAAGCTCGCCCGGCGACGGCGTTACGGCACGAAGGCCGAGATGGAAAAACGCGTGCCGAAGGCGGCAGCCAACGCGCTGAAGCGCAAGGCCCAGGTCTCGGCCGGCAAGTACCGGATCGTGCAGGAACAGCGGGTGTCGGAGGCGCGATCGGCACTGGTCGAAGCAGAGGCGGCCGTGCGCGACGACGCCGCGATCCGCATCGACCTGCCTGGTACCGAGGTCCCGGACGGCCGAACGATCATGTCGGTGGGCACGCTGGTCATCCGCGGGCCGGAGCGCGTGGCGCTGCTCGGGCCCAACGGGTCCGGCAAGACGACATTGCTGCGCTCGCTCGTCTCGCGGCCCGCGGCTTTCCGGTGCGCTGTTCCGATCGGGTACTTGCCCCAGCGCCTCGATGTGCTGGATCCTTTCCGCTCGGTGCTGGAGACGGTGCGGGCCGCGGCGCCCTCGGCGACGCCGAACGAGGTACGGGCAGCGTTGGCTCGCTTCCTGGTTCGCGGGGAACGGGTCTCTGCTCTGGTGTCCACACTGTCGGGTGGGGAGCGGTTCCGGGTGGCGCTTGCCAGTGTGCTGCTGGCTGATCCCACTCCGCAGTTGCTCATCCTCGATGAGCCGACGAACAATTTGGATCTGGAGAGCGTGGCGGCGCTGAGCAGCGTCCTGTCCGGGTATCGCGGGGCATTGATCGTCGCCAGTCATGATCAGTGGTTTCTGGACCACCTCGGGATTCAACGGTGGTGGCAGGTTTCGGGCGCTGAGGTGGTTGAGGTTCGCGGCATTCCGCGGTGAAATGCCACACCCAAAGGGCGACCAGGTCGAGCGCGATCGGCTTGCCGGGTTCGGCGAACGCGACGAATAGGGTGGTCCGCGTGCACTCGCAACCAACCAGGCGTGAGCGGCAAACGCTGATCTTCGACGCCGACGACACCTTGTGGGAGAACAACGTCCTCTTCGAGCGCGTCATCGACGACTTTCTCGACTGGCTGGCCCACCCGAGCCTCGACCGGATCCAGATCCGAGGCATTTTCGACGAGATCGAGGCAGCGAACACCGTGGCCCACGGCTACGGCAGCCAGATCTTCCTGCGTTCGCTACGGGACTGTTTCGGCCGGCTGAGCCAGCGCCCGACGACCGAGGCCGAAGCACGCGAGATCGAGCAGCTGGCGGTGGCGCTCATCGAGAATCGCATCGAGCTGATCCCGGGGGTGGTGGCCACGCTGGACGAACTCGGGACCCGGCACGACTTGTTGCTCATGACCAAGGGCGACCTCGACGAGCAGCAGCGCAAGATCGACGCGTCGAACCTGGCCGCGCACTTCCGGGCCACGCACATCGTGTCGGAGAAGGACACCGAGGCCTACCACCGGGTCGTTGCGGAACACGGCCTGTCGCCGACCTCGACGTGGATGATCGGCAACTCGCCGAAGTCCGACATCCTGCCCGCCCGCCGGGCTGGACTGAACGCCGTCTACATCCCGAACGACAACACCTGGGTGCTGGAGCGCGAGGATCTCGATCCCGACGACAACGGCGTGCTGTGGCTGGCGGAGTTCCCCGACCTCGTGCACCACTTCTGAGCCGGGTCGAACCGTTGAGTTCCCGGCGGTGGATGTCCCTGTTCACGGCGCAGCGGCCGCGGCCAATACCTTCGGTTCCTTGTGTGGCAGGGCTGAGAAACCGTGCCGGCGGCGCAGCAGCATCCAGGTCAGCGGCGCGATGAGCAGTAACCCGCCGAGCACGAAGAGCGTTGCCGTCGTGCTCGCGCCGAGAAGTTTGAGCGCGGAGGCCAGCAACACAAAGGCCAGTGCCCGGCGGATGAGCGCGCCCGGCAGCCGCGACGAGAGTTGCGCACCGATGTAGGCACCCGGGACGCATCCGACGAGTAGCGAGAGTGTCAGGGCCATCCTGAAGTCGCCGAACAGGACGTGGCCGAAGGCGGCGGACGCGACGAGCGGAACAGCTTGGACCAGGTCGGTGCCGACCAGTTCGCTGGCCCGCAGCGTCGGGTACAGCGCCATCAGCGCGATGATGATCAGCGATCCGGAGCCCACCGAGGTCATCCCGACCACCAGGCCGCCCAGTGCCCCGACGATCATTGTCGGCACCGGCCGGACCCTGAGCTTCGGTGGCCCGCTGGGATCAGCACTCCGACGGCCGTCGCGGCTACGGGCACGTTCGGCCAGCCGCAGGTAGGCGCGGATGAACAGACCGGTGGCCGCGATGATCAGTGCGATCCCGAGCGCCTTCTGGATCAGGGTCTCGACGTGGGCCCCGCGCCCGAGTGCCCGGGCCACGAGTACGCCTGCGAAGGCCGCGGGCACCGACCCGATGCACAGCCACTTGACCAGGTCCAGTCGCACGGTGCCGTTACGCAGGTGCACGAACGAGCCGACCGGCTTCATCACTGCGCTGGCAACCAGATCACTGGATACCGCAGCCAGCGGCGGCACGCCGAAGAAGAGCACGAGCACGGGCGTCATCAGCGCGCCGCCACCCATCCCGGTCAGCCCGACCGCGATGCCGATGCCGAGCGCGGCAACCGCCAGCGTCCAGTCCATTTTGCCTCAAGCCTCTGAGTTCGATAGCGATCTTGACTTATTTGAAGTAAGTCTACCAACATAGAAGGAATTATGCGCTACCCGTCGCGCTCCGGTGGAGCAACCAGACCGCTAGGGGGCAGCGTCGAGTCGGGCGGCGATCCAGGACAGCGCCAGCACGTAGCCCTCTACGCCGAGGCCGACGATCACGCCGTCGGCCTGGGCGGAGACGTAGCTGTGGT
The DNA here is from genome assembly GCA_030853345.1 of Actinomycetota bacterium. Taxonomy (GTDB): domain Bacteria; phylum Actinomycetota; class Actinomycetes; order Mycobacteriales; family Jatrophihabitantaceae; genus QHCC01. The sequence goes on from JALYVG010000182.1 coordinate 25,542, forward strand.
GCCGGAAGCCCTCGCGTTTGTGGACGTTGCTGATGTGCACCTCGACCAGTGGCGCGGTGAGCATCGCGCACGCATCTCCTAACGCCACCGAGGTATGGGTGAGCGCTCCGGCATTGAGTACGACGGCAACCGCTTCGTCGGCGGCCGAGTGCAGCCACTCGATCAATTGCCCTTCGTGCTCGGTCTGACGCACCTCGACGTCCAGGCTCAACTGCGAGCCGCCGCCGACACACAGCGCTTCGAGTTCGGCGTAGGTGGTCGAGCCGTACACCTCCGGCTCACGCGTCCCGAGCCGGCGCAGGTTCGGGCCGTTGAGGACAAGCACCCGTCTGCTCATGCCGGTCCTCCGCAACGATCACGATGGCCCGCACTGACATGAGCAGCGTGCTTCCGGTTCGTCATGTGGAAACCTCCGAGTAAGCGGCGGCGAGCACCGCCGGGTCCGGGTCGTCGACGGCGACCGGCTGGGCCAGCCCGTCCAGCAGGATGAAGCGGATGCGGTTGCCGCGGGCTTTCTTGTCGACCCGCATCGTCTCGAGCAGCCCGCCGAACGCGTCACGGCGGTACCGGGTGGGCAACCCGAGCGATTCGAGCACGCGGCGGTGCCGCTCGGCGGTTGCGGCATCGAGGCGACCGAGGCGGCCGGCCACGGCCGCGGCATAGACGAGCCCGACCGACACGGCATCGCCGTGCCGCCAGGTGTAGTGCTCGGCCTGCTCGATCGCATGACCCAGCGTGTGCCCGTAGTTCAGAACCTCGCGCACGCCCTGCTCGGTCAGGTCTGCCCCCACGACGTCAGCCTTGATCCGCACCGAGCGTTCGACGAGTTCGCGTTCGATGGCGTTGCCGGGATTGACCGCGGCGACGGGGTCGGCCTCGATCAGGTTCAGGATCACCGGGTCGGCGATGAAGCCGCACTTGACCACCTCGGCCAGCCCGGCACGGTAGTCCTCGGCGGGCAGCGTCTCGAGCATGTCCAGGTCGCACAGCACGCCGGCCGGCGGGTGGAAGGCGCCGACCAGATTCTTGCCGCGTTCGGTGTTGATGCCCGTCTTACCGCCGATCGCGGCATCGACCATCCCGGCCAGCGTCGTCGGCAGGTGCACCACCCGCACCCCGCGCAGCCAGGCCGCTGCCACCCAGCCGGCCAGGTCCGTCGTCGACCCGCCACCGAGCGCGACGACCGCGTCGGACCGGGTGTACCCCAGCCGGCCCAACTCGGCCCAGCACGACCCGGCCACGGGCAGTGTCTTGGCCGCCTCGCCGTCGGGCACTTCGATCGAGTACGCCTGCAGCCCGTGCGCGGTCAACGCGCCACGGACGACCGCGGCCCCAGTTGACAACGTCGGAGGGTGGATGACCGCGACCCGGACGGCGGCACCCAGCAGCGGGGGCAGCTCAGCGAGCAGGCCGCGGCCGACGATCACGTCGTAGGGTGCCGCACCGGCTACTGGAATCCGGGTCGTCTCGGCCGCGCTCACGCCCGGGTCGCCCGCTCGTGCAGGCGGGCGGCGACAGTGGCGGCGACCTGGCCGGGGGTGCGCCGCTCGGTGTCGACCACGAGGGTGGCCACCTCGCGGTAGAGCGGCGCGCGCTGCTCGGCCAGCCATGCCAGGCGCGCGGGCGGGTCCTCGGCGAGCAGCGGGCGGGTGTGCCCGTCGCCGACCCGTCGGATCAGGGTGGACACGGGTGCCTGCAACAGGACGACCGGCACCGATGAGACCAGCAGCGCCTCGCGGGTCGCGGTTGCAGTCAGGGCACCGCCGCCGAGGGCAAGCACGCCGTCGAAACCTTTCAGCGCCCACGCCACCGTGTCTGCTTCGATCCGGCGGAACTCGGCCTCGCCGGACTGGGCGAAGATGTCACGCACGCCGCGCCCGGTGTGCTTCTCGACCAGGTCGTCGGAGTCCGCGAAGGGCACGACCAGGATCTTCGCGAGGCGGCGGCCGGTCGTGCTCTTGCCCGAGCCTGGGAGCCCGACCAGAACGACCTTCGGGCTCACGACGGTGGTGCGGGAGTCAGGCCCCGCTCGTCCAGGCGGCGCAGGTAGGCCTCGGCATTGCGCCGGGTCTCGGCCGCGGAGTCCCCGCCGAACTTCTCGACGACCGCGTCGGCGAGCACCAGGGCCACCATCGCCTCGGCGACGACCCCGGCCGCGGGGACCGCGCACACATCCGAGCGCTGGTTGATGGCCACGGCGGCCTGCCCAGTGGCGGTGTCGACGGTCTGCAGGGCGCGCGGCACGGTCGAGATGGGCTTCATGGCGGCGCGCACCCGCAACACCTCCCCGGTGCTCATCCCGCCCTCGGTGCCGCCCGAGCGGCCAGACACCCGCCGGATGGCCCCGGCGTCGTCGCGCACGATCTCGTCGTGGGCTAGCGAGCCCCGGATCCGGGCCAGTTCGAAGCCGTCGCCGACCTCGACGCCCTTGATGGCCTGGATGCCCATCAGGGCCGCGGCGAGTCGCGCGTCCAGCCGCCTATCGCCCTGGGCGTAGCTACCCAGTCCGGGCGGCAACCCGTAGGCGAGCACCTCGACCACTCCACCGAGGGTGTCGCCGGCTCTCTTCGTCTCGTCGATCTCAGCGAGCATCGCGGCACTGGCACCCGCGTCGAGGCAGCGCACCTCAGAGGAGTCGACCTTCTCTTCCTCGCCGGGGACCGGGATGACCCCAGCGGGCGCTGACACTGACCCGATGGAGACGACATGGCTGAGAATGTCGACGCCGATCGCCTGGCGCAGGAACGCCTTGGCCACCGCGCCGAGGGCAACCCGGGCGGCAGTCTCGCGGGCACTGGCGCGCTCCAATACCGGCCGGGCGTCGTCGAGGTCGTACTTCTGCATGCCGGCCAGGTCGGCGTGGCCGGGCCGCGGGCGGGTCAGCGGCTCGTTGCGGGCCTGTGCCTCGAGCAGGTCCGGGTCGACCGGATCGGCGGACATTACCGTTTCCCACTTGGGCCACTCGGAGTTGCCCACCCGGACAGCCACCGGACCGCCCATGGTCACACCGTGCCGCACCCCGCCGGTGAGTTCGACCTCGTCCTGCTCGAACGTCATCCGCGCGCCGCGGCCGTAACCCAGCCGACGCCGGCCGAGCTCACGAGCCAGGTCGGCGGTCGTCACTGCGATGCCGGCCGGCAGGCCGTCGAGGACGGCGACGAGGGCCGGTCCGTGGGACTCGCCCGCAGTGATCCATCGCAACACGCGGCCAGTCTCTCAGAAGAGCGTCGACCGCCCCGTCGTCGACGGCTAGCCGGAGGCGCCTAACGACGGTGCGATGCGGAAGGCGAGGACCACAAACGCGCCGAGGATGAGCATCGGCCCGAATGCGACGGCGCTCTTGAGCGTCGCTCGGCGGGTTGCGAGCAGGGCGATCGACAACACCGATCCGAGCACGAAGCCGGCGAAGATCCCGTAATAGACGAAAGGCCAGCCGAACCAGCCGAGATAGCCGCCAAGGATGCCGCCCAGCTTCACGTCACCGAAGCCGAAGGAGCGCGGCGAGATGAACATCAGCAGATAGAGCACCGCGAACACCGCCGCGGCACCCTCGCCCGCGCGCAGCAGCGCATGCCAATCATGCCGGACCAGCGCGGCCAGGGCCAGCAGCACCAGTCCGGCCGCGGCGGCCGGCCGCACCAGCCGATCGGGCAGCCGGTGATGCTCGAAGTCGATGAGCACCAGCGGCGTGCTGACTAACGCCAGTGCCACCAGCGCCGGCAGCAGGGCAGTCCATTCCGCCGCCGCACCCGCCAGCGCGCCGAGCACGGCCGCGACAAGTGCCGTGCACGCCAGGCGGCGCCGGCCGGGCGGCCGCCCGCGCCGCCACGCTGGTTCGTCGCGATCGGGGACGCTCAGGCTCAGCCGGGCCAGGTACGGCGAGGCGGCAACGCACAGTGCCGCACCGACCGCGATGCCGATCGCTTGAGCTGACACGGAGCGAGAGCCTACGTGTCGGTGGCCCCCGGACTAGGTTCACATCCGTGTTCGACGCGATTGCGCTGGCCGGCGGCAGGGCAGCCCGACTCGACGGGGCCGACAAGCCGGGCCTGGACGTCGGCGGGACATCGCTGCTCGAGCGCGTGCTTGCCGCGGTCGCCGACGCCGAGCGGATCGTGGTGGTCGGCCCGCGGCGCCCGGTCTCGCGTCCGGTGCTCTGGTGCCGCGAGGATCCGCCGGGCGGCGGTCCGGTCGCCGCCCTGGCCGCGGGTGTAGCGCACACCGTGGCCGGCGTAGTGCTGACCTTGGCCGCCGACCTGCCGTGGATCGGGCCCGCGGTGCCGGTCCTGCGCGCGGCGCTGGCCGAGTCCGGCGCCGACTGTGCCGCGCTGCTCGACCGGGCCGGCCGGGTGAATTACCTCGCCGCGGCCTGGCGGCGCCCGTCGCTGGTCCGAGCGCTCGCGGCTGTCGGTGAGCCGAACGGGGCCGCCATGCGCGCTCTGGTTGCGACGGCTACGGTGCGCGAGGTCCCCGACGACGGTGGCTGGGGCCTGGACTGCGATACCTGGGACGACATCGACGGCGCCCGCCGCCGGCTGCACCGAGAAGGGACCGCGCGATGACGAACCCGCTCACCTCCTGGCTGGCCGAGCTCGCCTCCGAACTTGGCGTCGACTCCTCGGTGGTCGACCGGGACCTGCTTCTCGACGTGGCCCGCGACGCGGCGCACGGCATCGCCCGCCCGGCTGCGCCGCTCACCACGTTCCTGGTCGGCCTGGCCGCCGGGCTGCACGGCGGCAGCGTCGAGGCCATCGAGGAGGCGGCGGCCACCGCACAACGGCTGGCCCGGCGCCAATAGGCCGAGGTCCCGGGTACGGCCCGGTGGATGCGCCGCCCCCGACGGCACGGTCAGGGCCACCCACGATCCCAGGGCAGGTCGTCAGTTGACCAGCTGCTCCCCGGCGTACACGTTCAACCGGCCGCCGCGCACCATTCCCGCGAGCAGCAGGTCGTACTCGCGGGCGAGGTCGACCGCCAGACTCGACGGTGCCGACACCGCGACTATTCCCGCGACGCCGGCCGCGACCGCCTTCTGCACGATCTCGAAGGACACCCGTCCGCTCACCACGAGCAGATGGCCGGTGGCTGGCAACCTGCCGTCCAGCAGCGCCCAGCCGGTGACCTTGTCCACTGCGTTGTGCCGGCCGACGTCTTCGCGCACGACGAGCAGGGAGCCATCGGCGGCAGCCAGCGCCGCGGCGTGCACGCCGCCGGTGCGGTCGAAGGCAGGTTGGCGCTCACGCATCGTGTCCGGCAGCGCGGCCAGCACGTCGGCTGGAACGGTCCAGCCTTCGTCGTGCGGTGCCGACGCCCGCAGCAGGGTGAGATCGAGCACGTCGGCGCTGCAGACGCCGCACGCGGCCGACGTGACGAACGCACGGGGCCGCGGTGGGCGCACGCCCTCGCACAGGGTGATGTGCACCCGGTCGGTGTCGTCCTCGCGGCAGGCCCGCAACGTCACGATGTCCTCGGCACGACCGACGCCGGACTCGACCACCAGCCACCCGGCGGTCAGCTCGATGTCGTGACCAGGCGTGCGCATCAACGTGGCGATCGACTCCCCCGCCAGCCCCAGCACCAGCGGTGCTTCGACCACCAGGTCATCGGGCGTGGCAGCGGGCACGCCGCCCGCTGGCATCCGGACGACCGCCCGCCGGGTCGTCATCACGGCCATCGCGGTTCCCCGCTCTCTGCATCTCGTAAAGTCCCACAGTCGAGGGTAGGCCGGACAGCACGGCGCGCGGCCCTGATTGATCCCGCGATGACTGTCATACGCCGCAGGCCGGAGCCGCGGCACGTAGCGCGGCGCGCATCGCCTCGACGGGGGCGGGCTGCCCGGTCATCAGCTCGACCTGGGCCGCGGCCTGGTGCAGCAACATGTGCGCGCCGCTGATCACCGTCCCCCCCGCTGCGTCCAGCGCAGCGGCGATCGCGCTCGGCCACGGGTCATAGGCGACGTCAAGCAGCGTCTGGCCAGGCGTCCACGCTCGCGCGGCCAGCGGGTCGGCGGCGCCGGACGGCAGCGTCGACACCACCAGATCGGCGCCGAGCGGCGCGGCGTCCAGCGTCAGTCCGCCCACCTCGGCCCAGATTCCTGCGCTCGCAGCCGCCGCGAGCACCGCACCCGTCTGGGACCGGTCCCGCACGAGCACGGCACACGCCCGCAGGCCCAACTGGGCCAGGGCCACCACCACCGCCTGTGCGGTGCCGCCGGCACCCAGCACCGTCACCCGGTTCGCACCGAACGGATGTCCATGCAGCGCGGCCACGATCCCGGCCACATCGGTGTTCTCGGCCGCCCAGCCGCCGTCCGTCCGAGGCACCAGCGTGTTAGCGGCTCCCACAAGCGCGGCCAGCGGGCTGACCTCGTCGGCGACGTCGACGACTGCATGCTTGAGCGGCATGGTGCACGAAAACCCGGCCCAGTCGGAGCGCTCGGCCAGCACGGCCGCCAGGTCGGGCACGCCGCAGTCAATCGCCTCGTAAACCCAGTCCAAGCCGAGCGCGGCATACGCCGCGCGATGCACGACCGGCGAGAGCGAGTGCTCTATCGGGCGGCCGAGCACGGCCGCACGCCGAACCACTACCCGCAGCCCCAGTGGTTCACTCGGCACTTGTTCGCGGCCTTGGTGAACTCTGCCTCGCTGTTGGTGAAGAACAAGTCGCCTTGCGCATCGCCATTGACGTAGTAGAGCCAGTTACCGGCCGCGGGGTGCACGGCGGCGGTCATCGCAGCCTGGCCCGGGCTTGCGATCGGCGTCGGCGGCAGCCCGAGGTTGCGGTAGGTGTTGTACGGCGAGTCGATGTCGGCATAGATCACCTTGGTCGGGTCGAGATGCCTCTGCTTGGCGGCGTAGGCACTCGTCGCATCGATTTGCAGCGGCTTCTTGGCCGCGATCCGATTGAGGATTACCCGGGCCACCTTGGGGAAGTCCGCCTCGACCTTGGCTTCCTTCTCGGCGATGGACGCGATGATCAGAGCCTCGTACGGAGTGATCTTCAACGCCTTCGCGTCGGCGGTGAAACCGGTCGCGCGGGCCTGCTCGGTGAACTGCGCGATCATCTCGGTGAGCGCCTCACTGACCTTGGTTCCCGGATCGAACGAGTACGTGGCCGGATAGAGGAAGCCCTCGACCGAGGTGATTGCGCCGGTACTGCTCGCGTAACCCTGGGGGAACCCGAGGGCCCGCACATCGGCGAGTCCCGCGGTGACGCTTGCCTGGCTTACGCCGAGCGCCTTGGCCATGGGCGCCATGACGTCGAACACCGTCGCGCCTTCGAACACCGGCACGTCATTGCTCAGCCGCGAGTGCGGATCCAGCATGAGCGCCAGCGCGCTCTTGGCCGACATGTGCGCGTGCAGCTTGTACGTGCCCGGCGAGATGTTCTGCGAGCGCGAGTCGTCCGAAGCGGCCTTGGTGAAGGCGCGCACGCTGGCCACCACGCCCTTGTCGTGCAGCGTGGTCCCGATCGCCTGGGCGGCGTCATTGGACTTGACGACTATCGCGACCGACCCGGTGCCCGCCCCCGAATAGTCCTTCGGGTGATAGCGGTTCTCATAGACCCGGTACCCGGCGAAACCCACCACCACGACGACCGCGACGAAGAACGCGGTCAGCAACAAGAAGACCCCCCGGCGCC
>JALYVG010000221.1 GCA_030853345.1 Actinomycetota bacterium
GCGAAGATGTCGAGGATCAGCGCGGTACGGTCGACCACCTTGACCTTCACCACCTCCTCCAGTTGGCGCAGCTGGCCCGGAGTGAGCTCTCCGTCGCAGATCACCGTGTCGGCGCCCTCGGCGATAACCACGTCGCGGAGCTCCTTGGCCTTGCCGGAGCCGATGTAGGTGGCCGGGTCCGGGCGGTCGCGGCGCTGGATCAACCCGTCGAGGACCAGCGAGCCCGCGGTTTCGGCCAGGCGGGCCAGCTCAGCCAGTGAGTTCTCGGCTTCGACCAGGGTTCCGGTGGTCCACACACCGACGAGCACCACTCGCTCGAGGCGCAGTTGGCGGTATTCGACCTCGGTGACGTCGGCGAGCTCGGTCGACAGCCCCGCGACCCGGCGCAGCGCCTGCCGCTCTGCCAGGTCGTAGTCACCGGCCGAGCCAGCCGGGTCGTGCTCGCGTTCGTCGTAGTCAGTCATTGGGTCCATCGTGGCACGGCGGGCCCACCTGTTTAGCCCGCGATGGGCTTTGCCGTGCTCCCGGTGGAGACAACATCGGCCAACCATGCGTCGTCGAGGTCGATCTGGGCCACGATCACAGCGGGGCCGCGCAGCACCATGTCGCCGTCGGTGCGCCAGGTGACCTCGCATCTTCCGCCCGGCACGTCGACCCGCCAGACGCCGTCGTCGGCCCCCGAGCCGTCGGCTGTCGCCATGGCGGCCACGACCGCGCAGATCCCGGTGCCGCACGATTGGGTCTCGCCCACCCCGCGCTCGTGCACTCGCACGACGAGGTCCCGGGGCCCGGACCGGACCACGAATTCGACGTTCTGGCCGTCCGGACGCGCCGGCTGCACAAGCGGCGGGCGGCTCAGGTCGAGGGCCGCGAGCTCGGCCGGGTCGGCCAGTTCGACGACGATATGCGGGTTGGGTACCTCGACCGGCGTGCCGTGGACCGGCGCGGATAGGGCGGCGGTGACGACCGGCCGGTCGGCGAGAATCAGGGGTGGGCCCATGTTCACAGTGACGTTGCCGTCCCCGCTGACCCACACGCACTTGATTCCGCCGCGTGTCGCCACCGCCGCATTGTGTTCAACGAGCCCGGCGCGCACGAGATACCGCAACACGACCCGAATTCCGTTACCGCACATCTGCGCGATCGACCCGTCGGCATTGCGGTAGTCCATGAAGAAGGCCGCCTGCGCCGTCATCGAGGCCGCGTCAGGGTCGTTTTCGGACCGGACGATCCGCAGCACGCCGTCGGCGCCGATGCCGGTCCGCCGGTCGCACAGGGCCCGGACCAGGGCCGGGCTCAGCTCGAGGGCGCCGTCGAGATCGGGCAGCACGACGAAATCATTGCCGGTGCCGTGCCCCTTCAGAACCCGCATGCCTAGAGCGTAGGCGGCAGCACCCCGCGGGCGGCCTCGACCAGCCCCGGCGCGGCCGCGTCGAGCCAGCGCACCCGCGGGTCGCGGCGGAACCACGACCGCTGCCGCCGCACGAAGCGGCGGGTGGCTCGTACGGTCGCCTCGAGCGCCTGCGTAAGGTCTCCGCGGATCTCGCCGTCATCGCTCAGGCAGTCGAGCACCTGGGCGTAGCCCAGCGCCTTGCCTGCGGTGGGACTTTCGCGCAACCCGGCCGGGAGCAGCCGGCGGATCTCGTCGAGCAGACCGGCGGCCATCATCGCGTCGACCCGCTGCGCGACCCGGGTGTCGAGGTCGGCGCGGTCCAGGCCGATCTGGGTGCAGTCATAGATCGAGTCGAAACCGGGCATGGTGGCGGTGAAGGGCGCTCCGGTGAGTTCGATGACCTCCAAGGCTCGTACGATCCGGCGGCCGTTGGTCGGCAGAATGGCCGCGGCTGCCGCCGGGTCGAGCGCGGCGAGGCGGGTGTGCAGCCGCCCGGGGCCGCCCGCGGCCAGCTCGCCGTACAGTCCGGCCCGGATCTCTGGTGACTCCCCGGGGAACTCAAGGCGGTCCAGGGCGCCGCGGAGGTAGAGCCCCGAGCCGCCCACGAGCACGGGCACCCGGCCGCGGGCGTGGATCTCGGCGATCGTGGCCCGGGCCAGTGTCTGATATTCGGCGACCGCAGCCGATTTCGCGAGCGGCCACACGTCGAGCAGGTGGTGGGCGATCCCCCGTCTGGCGGCTGGTGCAAGTTTTGCGGTACCGATGTCCATGCCTACGTACAGCTGCATCGAGTCGGCGTTGACGACCTCGCCGCCGATCCGCTCCGCGAGCGCGACGGCGAGGTCGGACTTGCCGGTGGCGGTCGGTCCGACGACCGCGATGACCGGCGGCTCAGTCACGAGTTGCCCAGGTGGCCACCACGTAGCTGACGCCGTAGGGGTCATCCGCGTAGTGGACCTCGGCGTCATAGCTTCCGCCGTCCAGGAGTCGCCCGGCCGCCCGCCAGGCAGGCACGCCGGCGGCCAGCACGGCGTGCCCGGTTTCGACGTCGAGCCCGGCCAGCGCCGCCGCGTCGCCCGCTCGCAACGCCGCGACGACGCCGTCGTCGAAGGGTATGGCGCGCTCGTCCAGGTAACCCGGCGCCGACGGTCCGCGGCGGGCGCTGCCGTCGCCCATCACCACGAGTGCGATGTCGTCGCGCTCGGCCAGCGCGACTAGTTCGGCGGCCGCGGGTCCGGCGAAGCCGGCTGGCGCGACGGAGAACCCGACGGCGCCCGAATGCGGACCGAAAGCCTCTCGAACGAGCCAGGCCCCGACCGTCAGCGACAGCGGAAGTCCCAGCGCACCGCTGCACCCAGGGCCGCCGAGGTTGACTTCGATCGCCACGCCGTAGCCCGACAGGCCACCGCGGGCGAGCGGTGAATGTGATCGTGAGGACTCCCCCGCACCGAGCAGGACGATGCGCCGTCGCGGCGCAGCTAGCCGGCCGAGTGCCACACCGCAGGCCACCCGCAGGGCGCCCAGATCGCCCGCCGCCCCAGCGGCCAACCGAGGGACCAGCAGCGGCGGATGCGGGCAGAACGCGACGGCCGAGATCACCTGCAGAAGGCTAACCGGCACCGGCGCGGGCAACACGAGCGAGACCGATCGTGTCTAATGCTCTGTCATGGGCTCGGAGTGGGGACGCATCGACGGGGCGGGCACCGTCTACGTCAAGACGGCTGACGGTGAGCGCGAGATCGGTTCGTGGCAGGCCGGGGACGCCGACGCCGGTCTGGCCTTCTACACGCGGCGCTACGACGACCTGGCTACCGAGGTGACCCTGCTCGAGAAGCGTCTGGAGTCCGGAGCGGGCGACCCCGCCTCGACTCGCACGCATGCCGTCGCCCTGCTGGAGCAGCTGCCCAGCGCCGCGGCGATCGGTGACCTGGGCGCGCTGGAAAGTCGGCTGGCTGCCCTGCTCGCCGTGGTCGAGGAGAAGGCAGGGGCAAACGCGGCCGCCCGCGAGAAGGCGCGAGCGCAGGCCATAGCGGCCAAGGAGACTCTCGCGGCTGAGGCCGAGGAGATCGCAAGCACCGCGACATCCTGGAAGAGCTCAGGCGACCGGCTGCGCACGATCGTCGACGAGTGGAAACTGATCAAGGGTGTCGACCGCAAGACCGACGATGCCTTGTGGAAGCGGTTCGCTGCCGCGCGCGACGCGTTCGGTCGCCGGCGCGGTCAGCACTTCGCCGCCCTCGACGCCGAGCGCGGGACCGCGAAGACGGCCAAGGAGAAGTTGATCGAGCGCGCCGAGGCACTGTCCGCTTCGTCGGACTGGAAGGAGACCGCGTCGGCGATGCGCGAGCTCATGGTCGAGTGGAAGGCCACCGGGCGCGCCGCGCGCGACGTCGAGGACGCCCTGTGGGCACGGTTCCGCGCCGCGCAGGACGCGTTCTTCGCGCGCCGCTCGGAGGTATTCACCGAGCGCGACACCGAGCAAACAGACAACCAGCGCGCCAAGGAAGCGATCATCGCCGAGGCCGAGAAGCTGGACGTCTCCGACCCGAGCGCCGCGCAGTCGAGCCTGCGCCAGTTGCAGGCCCGTTACGACGAACTGGGGCACGTGCCCCGCGACGCGATCCGGCGCCTCGACGACGCGATGCGCGCGGCCGAACAGCGGGTGCGCGACGCGGTCGACGCCCAGTGGCGTCAGGCCAGCGTCGAGTCCAATCCCTTCTTGAGCGCACTGCGCGAGCGGCTGAGCGAGGCTGAGGCCAAGCTGGAGCGGGCCCGTAAGTCCGGCGACGAGACACGCATCGCCAAGGCGCTGGCAGAGGTGGAGCAGCGCCGGTCGCTCATCCCCGAGTGAGCCCGCGACTGAGTGACCTGTCCCGTTGATCAGCGACGGCGAAAGTTGCCGTCCCTCAACGAGTGCGCGGCGGGCCGATCTTCAGCAACGGTGTCGGCGCCGGCGCTGGTTCACCGCCGGCCCACCGGCGGTGCGCGGTGATCGGACCGTCGGCAACAAGGTGGTGCGGTGCGGCATAGGTGACCGCCGAGGTGACGGTGTCGCCGGGGCAGACGCTCGCGCCATCAGTGGCACCGCCGGCCGAAACGTGCACGAGGCGGCCGTCGCGGGCTCGGCCGGAGACGCGGCCGGTCGCGCCATCCTTGCGGCCTTCGCCGGCGTGGACCAGCACCTCCACCTCGCTGCCCACGAGCGCCTTGGCGGCGTCCCAGGAGATCTGCTCCTGCACCTCGATGAGCCGTTCGTAGCGCTCCTGCACGACCGCCTTGGGCAGCTGCCCGGCCATCGCGGCCGCCGGCGTGCCCGGGCGCTTGGAGTACTGGAAGGTGAACGCGCTGGCGAAGCGAGCGGCGCGCACTGCGCGCAAGGTCTGCTCGAAGTCGGCCTCGGTCTCGCCCGGGAACCCGACGATGATGTCGGTGGTGATCGCCGCGTGCGGGATGGCGACCCGGACCTTGTCGATGATCGCCAGGTAGCGGTCCTGGCGGTAGCTGCGGCGCATCGCCTTGAGGATCGCGTCCGATCCCGACTGCATAGGCATGTGCAGCTGCGGGCAGACGTTGGCTGTCTCGGCCATGGCCGCGATGACGTCGTCGGTGAAGTCGCGGGGATGCGGGCTGGTGAAGCGGACCCGCTCCAGGCCGTCGATCTCGCCGCAGGCACGCAGCAACGTGCCGAACGCCAACCTGTCGCCGAAGGAGCGGCCGTAGGAGTTGACGTTCTGCCCGAGCAGCGTCACCTCGATGACGCCGGAGTCGACCAGCGCCCGGATCTCGGCCAGCACGTCGCCGGGGCGCCGGTCGGTTTCGGTGCCGCGCAGGCTCGGGACGATGCAGAACGTGCAGGTGTTGTCGCAGCCCACCGAGATCGAGACCCACGCGCTGTAGGCCGACTCCCGGCGGCTGGGCAGATCGGACGGGAAGTTCTGCAGCGCCTCGACGATCTCGATCTGGGCGTCCTTGTTGTGCCGCGCGCGCTCGAGCAGCACGGGCAGCGCGGCGAGGTTGTGGGTGCCGAACACGACGTCCACCCACGGCGCCTTCTCTACGATCCGGCCGCGGTCCTTCTGGGCCAGGCAGCCGCCCACCGCGACCTGCATGCCGGGCCGGCGCTGCTTGGCGGGCACCAGCTGGCCGAGGTTTCCGTACAGCCGGTTGTCGGCGTTCTCCCGCACCGCACAGGTGTTGAAGACGACCAGGTCGACGTCGTTGCCCGACCCGCGCACGTAGCCGGACTCCTCCAGCAGCCCGGCCAGGCGTTCGGAGTCGTGGACGTTCATCTGGCACCCGTAGGTGCGGATGTCAT
>JALYVG010000057.1 GCA_030853345.1 Actinomycetota bacterium
CTCGCGTTCAGTGCGCGCTATCACGGCCAATCGCGCACCAGACGCGAGTTGATCAACACGGGCCTGACGGTGAAGAGCAGGACGGGCGCCACCCGGCTGCACAACTGCGCGGCGATCCCCCCCCCGAAGTAGCGCGCGATCACACCGTGCTGCCATGATCAACTCGCGTTCAGTGCGCGCTATCACGGCCAATCGCACACCAGACGCGAGTTGATCACCACCTTCTCGGCGAACGGAGCACCCACCCCTAACAGATGGTCACGTCGGCCATCGCGACCTGACGGTGGAGGGGCAGGAGCCCGCAACCAACGGTCAGAGCGGCTCAGCGCAGCGCGGTCACCAGAGCGGCCCAGAGCGGCTCAGCGCAGCGCGGTCACCAGGGCGGCCCAGAGCGGCTCAGCGCAGCGCGGTCGCCAGGGCGGCTCAGAGCGGCTCAGCGCAGCGCGGTCGCCAGGGCAGACTCGGGCACCAGCGCGCCGTCCTCGATCCGCAACACATCGTCCACCTGGCCCGGCAGCAGCCGGCGGTGCGTCGACATCAGGACAGTCCGACCGGCCGTCGCGTCGAGCAGGTCACGCAGCACGCCCTGCTCGGTGACGGCATCCAGGTGCGCGGTCGGTTCGTCCAATACCAGCACGTGGGGGTCCGCGAGCAGGGCCCGAGCCAGCAACAAGCGCTGCCGCTGCCCCCCGGACAACGCGGCGCCGTCCGGGCCGGCCGGTGTCGACCAACCCAATGGCAGGCTCGACAGGAAGTCAGTCAGGCCGCTACGCCGCGCGACATCATCAAGCTCGGTGTCCAGTGCCTCAGGCCGCACGACACGCAGGTTGTCGCGCAGCGTCGCGTCGAACACGTGATCACCTTGCAGCGAGCCGGCGAGCAGCGGCGGCACGTCGGCTGCGGCCAGTGCACTCAGCGCGACGGCGCGGTCGCCAACGACGTCAAGTGCACCGGCGGTGACGGGAAGAAGCCGCAGTGCGGCGGCGAGCAGCGTCGACTTGCCGCATCCGCTCGGACCGACCACGGCCACCCGCGTGCCCGCCGAGACCTGCAGTGCCGCCCCGTGCAACACGGCCGCTGCGCTCGGCGCCGGCGCCAGTCCTAGATCCTCGGCGAGCAACCCGAACGGGCCGGCCGGTACCGGAGCCGGGGAGGTGGGCTCAGCCACCGACGGCTCGGCGGCCAGGATCACCGCGACCCGCGCCAGCCCGGCGCGGCAGCGTGCCCACGCGGCAAACGCAGCGGGCAGCGGGGTAACCGCCTCGAACCCGACTAGGACGCACACCGCGAGCACCCCGAGGCTGACCGCCGCCAGCCGGCCGCCGTGCACAGCCGAGGCACCCGCCAACAGCACCGCGGGCAGGCCGAGTGCGGCGGTCGCGGTCGAGACCAGCACGCCGGACGAGGCAGCCAGTGCCGGTCGCGTCGAACGGCGCGCGATCGCGTCGTCGACGTCGCCGATGTCGGCCACCGCACGCTCGGCCGCACCGTAGGCGACCAATTCGGGCAGAGCCTCGACAGCGGCAGCCGCCAGGGCGTCCCGGCGCCCGGCCAGCGCGACCAACGGCCCGAGATCTCCGCTTGCGCGTCCCGCGATCAAGGGGGTGATGACGCCCCCGAGCAGCAGCGCAGCGGCCAGCGCGGCACCTGCGGCCGGCGCCAGCGCGCCGGCCAGCAACACCGCTCCGACTGCCGTGGCGACCGCCCCGCACAGCGGGACGAACGCGCGCACCAGCCCGTCCTGCACTCCGTCGACGTCGCCGACGAAACGACGCAGCAGATCGCCGCGACCGTGACCGCCGAGTGTCGACGGAGCGAGCGGGCGCAGTGCGCCGAAGACGCGCACCCGCAGACCGGCCAGCAGGCGCAGCGCCCCGTCGTGCGTGCTCAACCGCTCGGCGTAACGCAGCAAGGCGCGGGCGATCGCGAACATCCGCACCCCGACGACCGCGATGGCGAGCACCTGGACGTTGGGGTGCTGGGCTGCCCGGCTGATCAGCCACATGGAACTGGCGGTCAATCCCAGCCCGGCCAGCCCGGCCAGGGCCGACAGGGCGCCAGCGACGGCCAGCCGGCCGCGTACTCCTTCGCCGCGGGCCAGGTCGCGTAGCCGAGGCAGGCGAAGATCCGGGGCAAGCGCGGGTCCAGCGGCGGGAACGGCGACGGTGACTGCCGCGTCGTCTACCAATTCGGCGCGGACGGGCTGCTGGTCGACATCGCCGACGATGCGACCATCGGCCAGAGTGACGTGCCGGTCGGCTAGCGCGGTGAGCAGCGGGCTGTGCGTCGCGACGACGGCCGTCGTCCAGCCGGCCAGCGAACTGATCACGCCGGCCACGACGAGCTCAGTCTCCCGGTCGAGGTCTTCGCTCGGCTCGTCGAGCAGGACGATGGGCACCGCGCCGCGGCCGTGTACTGCACGCGCCCGGAGCAGCACGCGTGCCAGCGCGATGCGGCGCCGCTGCCCGGCCGAGACCCATCGACCGTCCTCGCCCAGCACAGTGTTCGGGGGCGGCGTGTGACATTCCCGGCAGACCGACGACACCGCGACGTCGTCGGCACCGGGATCACCCAGCCGGACCTCGTCGGCGATGGTGACCTGACTGGGCACTGGCCGCTGCGGCAGCCACGCGAGGTTCCTGCGCCAGCTGTCGGCGTCCACGGTCGCCAGGTCGAGATCGTTGTCCCCGACGCCGACGAGCACCTCGCCCGACCTCGGTCTGAGGAATCCCATCAGTGCGGCCAGGATGGTGCTCTTGCCGGCACCACTCATCCCACCGAGGACAGTCAGCTCACCGAGGCGGAGGCAGAGCTGCACCCGATCCAGCGCCGGCTGAGCTCGGCCGGGATGGCACACGCTGACGGCGTGCAGGGCCAGTCGGCCGCTGGCCAGGACCTCCGCCGTGGACTCACGATCGAGGCACGCCGGCGCCTCGTCGATGATGTCCAGAGCAGCGGATGCAGCCGTGTTGCCCTCCTGGGAGGCGTGATAATTCGCCCCCATGGCGCGCAATGGAGCGAACAGTTCCGGCGCCAGCAGCAAGACGATCAGCGCGGTGCTGAACGACAAGCTGTCCCCGCGCAGCCGCAGGCCGACGTCGACTGCGACGACAGCCACCGAGAGCGCCGCCACCAGGTCGAGCACCAGCGAGGAGAGAAAGGAAATCCGCAGCGCGGCCATGGTCTGCTTGCGGTACTGCTCGGTCGCCGCACGGACGGTACGTTCCTGGCGAGCGTCCTGGCCGTAGATCTTGAGCGTGGTGAGGCCGCGCAGCAGGTCGACGAAGTGTCCGGCCAACCGGGTCAGCAGCGTGTACTGCCGCTGCACCCGTCGCTTGGTCGTCACCCCCACCAGAGCCATGAAGAACGGGACGAGCGGCAGCATGACCAACAGCAGCAGGCCGCTCTGCCAGTCGGCCACGGCGATGCGAGCCAGCACGGCTCCCGGAACCACCGCGGTGGCGATCACGGCTGGCAGGGCGCGGGAGACGTAGCCGTCGAGCGCGTCGAACCCGGGACCGGTCGCGTTGATCAGCCTTCCGTTCGGCTGCGCCTGGGCCCAGCTCGGGCCGAGCCGGACTATCGCGGCGAGGGTGGACCGTCGCAGGTCTGCTCGGACCCGTACCGAGGCGCGGGCCGCGACGAACTCCTGCACCCCGCTGAGCACCGCCCGCGACACCCCTACGCCGGCGAGCAGGAGCAGCCTGATCATCAGGCCGCGCCCGTACTCGTGGTGCGCGAACACGGCCACGATCGTGCTGGCCAGCAGGCCGGCTTGGGCGAGGATGAGCAGCGCGCCGATGAACTGGCTGGCCCCGATGAGCAGAGCGAACGGCCGCAGCGCCGGGACTGCCCGGAGCAGCCGCGGATCGAGCGGACGGCTCACTACACGCCCGAGGGATGGGTCTGCTGATCAGATCCCTCGGCGGCCTTGTGCCGGACCCGGTCGAGGGTCGTAGCACCCGGTCCGCCGTGCCCGTCGGCGCCCAGGCTGGCCACGCCGATCCGGGCGCGGAACACCCAGTACGTCCAGGCCTGATAGGCCAGCACGATCGGTGTGAAGATCAACGCGACGATCGTCATGACGACCAGCGTGTAGTGAGAGGAACTCGCGTTGTGCACGGTCAGCGACAGCACCGCGGAGTTGCGCGCAGGCAGCACGTCGGGCCACAGGCAGGCGAACACCCATATCGGGACGAGCAGGCACACCAGCGACGTCGAGGCGAACGCGACGCCATAGCGCCGGCGATACAGGCCGGCCACGCCGCTGAGGAACGCGATGGCGATCACTGCCGCGAGCACGAAGCTGAGTGCGCCGCCACGCACCTGTGTCGTCCAAGCCAGGAACCCAACCGCCGCCGTGCCGGTGACGGGTGCAATCCGGCGGGCCGCCTTGTCCGCGGCCAGCGCGACCGGCCCGTCAGCGCGCAGCGCGAGGAACACCGCTCCGTGGAAGGCGAACAGGGTCAGCGTCACAACGCCACCGAGCAGCGCATAGGGCGAGAGCAGGTCGAAGAAACCGCCGGTCATGTTGTGCCCGGCGTCCATCTTCACGCCCCGCACGAAGTCGGCGAAGGCCACGCCGAGCAGCAGGGCGGGCGTCAGCGAACCCACGACGATCGCACCGTCGCACCAGCGCCGCCCCTCCGGGGTCTGCGCATGGCTGCGATATTCGATGCCGATGCCGCGCAGGATCAACCCGATGAGCAGCAGCGCGAAGGCGAGGTAGAACCCGCTGAACACCGAGGCGTACCACTCGGGGAAGGCGGCGAAGGTGGCGCCGCCGGCGACGAGCAGCCACACCTCGTTGCCGTCCCACACCGGCCCGATCGTGCGCAGCGCGACCCGTCGGTCGGTGTCGCTGCGGCCAACGACGGGCAGCAACATCCCGACACCGAAGTCGAACCCCTCGAGGACGAGGAACCCCGCCCACAGGATCGCGATCAGGCCGAACCAGAATCCCTGCAACATGAGCTTTTCCTCCGCTTTCAGACCAGGCTCAGGACGGCGTCGTCGACCGGTTCGTCTATCGGCGGAGCCGGACGTTCCGGGCCGGCCTTGGCCACCCTGCGCACGATCCGGAAGCAGATGACGCCGAGCACCGCGTACAGGCCGGTGAACAGCACGAGCGAGGTGAATACGAATCCGTTGCTCACGTTCGGACTTACCCCGTCAGCTGTCTTGAGCAACCCGTACACCAGCCACGGCTGGCGCGCGGTCTCGGTGAACAGCCAGCCGAAACTGTTGGCCAACAGTGGCAGCGCGACGGTCCAGGTCGCGATGCGCAGCAGCCGCGGGCTGGTGGTCAGCCGGCCGCGCCGCCACTGCACCAGCACGCCGCAGGCGATCAGGGCGGCGAGGATGCCCAGGCCGATCATCAGCCGGAAGCTCCAATACGCCATCCACACCACCGGTACGTAACTTCCCGGGCCGTACTTGGCGGCCTCGGCGGCCTGCACGTCATTGACGCCGTCGACCGTTGCCCCAGGTCGGTTCTTCGCCAGGATCGACAAGCCATCCGGGACCGCTATGTTGATCTTGTTGCGGCCCTTGCTCACATCGCCGTAGGCAAACAGGCTGAACGGGGCGTTGCTCTTGGTGTCCCACAGCGCCTCCGCGGCGGCCATCTTCATCGGTTGCTGGTCGGTCATGATCTGGCCCTGGATGTGACCGACCACCGTGACGCCGACAACTGAGGCGAGCAGGACGCCGATCGACATGGCGGCGACCTTGCGGTGCACCGGGTCGGCCGTCACACCGTCGCGGCGCAGATGCCATGCGCTGACCGACAACAGCAGCGCGGCGGCCGTCATGAACGCGGCCAGGATGGTGTGCGGGAACGTGACGAGTTGGGTGGAGTTGAAGAGCACCTTCCAGATAGAGGTGAGCTCGACACGATTCTTGGCCGGATCGAAGACCAGACCCACCGGGTGCTGCATGAAGCTGTTTGCAGCCAGGATGAAGTAGGCGCTGATCGTCGTCGCGACGGCGACCAGCCAGATGCTCGCGAGGTGGACCTTGGGGCTCAAAATATCCCGACCGAAGATCCACATGCCGAGGAAGGTCGACTCCAGGAAGAACGCGATCAGGCCCTCCATCGCCAGCGGGGCGCCGAAGATGTCACCGACGAAGCGCGAGTAAGTCGACCAGTTCATGCCGAACTGGAACTCCTGGACGATGCCGGTCACTACTCCGAGCGCGAAGAGGACGAGCATGATCCGGCCCCAGAACCGCGCCGCGCTGTCCCACACCGCGCCCGCCGGGGTGCCCCGCTTGCGGTAGGCGAACAGTTGCATCGTCGCGACCAGACCGGTCAGCCCGATCGTCAACGGCACGATGAAGAAGTGGAAGATCGTTGTCGTCGCGAACTGCCACCGAGCCAACATCAACGCGTCCACGGGCAGTGCTCCTCAGCGATTTTGAACAGCAAGCGTCGACCCGACGCCCTCCCACTCTCCCGGCGCGGGTCCGCAACGGTCAGGGCCATAGGTCCCCGCCCGAAATGGGACCTACGGCCCGCGGCAGCCAGGCTGCACATGTCCGAGGGCACCGCGAAGGTGCATGTCGGGCGGATCCTGGCCAGGTTCGAGCTGCGCGACCGGGCCCAGATTGTCGTCTTGGGCTACGAAAGCGGCCTGATCAGGCCAAGCGGCTGACCGCTGTGGTGGAGTGGCGTCACGCCGCGATCCGGTCGAGCAGGGCGAGCAGGTGCCGGTGCACCTCGTGCGCTCGCTCCATCTGGATGAAGTGCGACCCGGCCAGTTCGACGTAATCCGCGTGCGGGACGAGCGCCGCGGCGGCCGCCATGTCGCGGGATGATGCGAGCATGTCGTGCTTGCCGGCGATGAACGTCGTCGGCACGGTGATCGAGCTCAGCGACATGCGCGCGTGCTGGTCGGCGCCGCGGGCCAGGTGCATGCCCCACTCGATGGGAGTGTCGAGATAGGTCGTCACGGCCCGCCGCACGACCGCCGGGTCGGCGCCGGGAAACATCAGCCCGCTGCGCTGCAGGACGAATGTCGCGACCGGACCCATCGTGATCCGCGCGGTGATCGGGTTCAGCATCGGCCCGAGCCGGCCCAGCGAGCGCATGACCGTGCGCGCCACCGGCCGGCGGGCGAAGCGCGGGATGAACAGTGGAGCACCGACCGAGGCGAACGTGGCGCCGGGCACGCCGGCCACCGCGAAGATCCCGGTGAGCCGATCCGGGTGCTGCACGGCCATCTCGAAGGCGGTGTTGACGCCGATCGACCAGCCGATCGTCGGACAGGCCCCGATGCCGGCATCGTCGAGGACGGCCACCGCGTCCTCGACGAAGGCGTCGATGCCGACCCGGGTGATGTCCTGTGGCCGCTCCGACCCGCCGACCCCCCGGTGGTTCCACGACACGATATGTACGCCGCAATCGGGCTCGAGCAACGCGGGCCACGCGTGCGGATTGGTGCCCAGTCCGTTGCACAGCAGGACGGTCGGGCCGTCAGCGTCGTTCGTCCAGGCCTGCAGCTTGGTACCGTCCGCGCTGCGCACGTCGTAGTAGCGCAGCGACTCGACTGGCGCGCCGGTGCCCGGCCTCGACCGTTTGCGGACGGCAGACATGTCACGAGTGTGCCCGTTCACCGGCGCGGACACTCCCCGGCGTCCTCGGGCCAGCCACCATGAACGCGGCAGCCGCGGCCCCGGGGGGTCAAAGGTCCCCTACGCGGTGGCGTTTCGGCCCTGCCCGGCCCGCCGCGATCCCGATGTACTGGCCACATGGATCAGGTGCTGGAGGTCCGCGTCCACGGACGCGGCGGCCAAGGGGTGGTCACCGCCGCCGAACTGCTGTCGGTCGCGGCGTTTCTCGACGGTCACGAGGCCCAGGCGTTTCCCAGCTTCGGCTCGGAGCGGATGGGTGCGCCGGTCATGGCGTTCTGCCGGATTGCCGACGCGCCGATACGGCTGCGCGAGCCGGTCACCAAGCCCGACGTGGTGATCGTCATCGATGCGACGCTGCTGCACCATGTCGATCTGTTCGCCGGCCTCTCGCCGGACGGCTTCGTGCTGATCAACTCCACCCGGACACTCACCGAGTTGGGTCTGACCGACCTGGTCGACCGGCACCGGCCCGGTCGGGTCGCCGCGATCGATGCCACCGAGATCGCCTACACGCACCTAGGCAGACGGCTGCCGAACGTCTGTCTGCTCGGTGCATTCGCTGCCCTCACCGGTGCAGTGACACCAGAGTCGATCGACGCGGCCGTGCGGGAACGGTTCGCGGGCAAGGTCGCCGAGGCAAACGTCCGCGCGGCGCACGACGCCTTCGCCAGGCTCGAGCAGGTGACTCATGCGTAGGCAGATAGAGGGCTCGCACGCCATGGCCGAGACCGTCGCTCGTTGCCGCCCTCAGGTAGTGCCCGCGTACCCGATCACGCCGCAGACGCACATCGTCGAAGGCATCGGTGCGATGGTGAAGGCAGGAACGCTCGCGCCATGCGAGTACATCACCGTCGAGTCCGAGTTCGGCGCCATGTCGGCGGCGATCGGCGCATCGGCAGCGGGTGCGCGCACCTACACAGCGACGGCGAGCCAGGGTCTGCTCTACATGGCGGAGGCACTGTTCAACGCCTCCGGGATGGGACTGCCCATCGTCATGACGGTGGCGAACCGGGCCATAGGCGCACCCATCAACATCTGGAACGACCACAGCGACTCGATGAGCCAGCGAGACTGCGGCTGGGTGCAGCTCTATGCCGAGGACAACCAGTCCGCCGTCGGGTTGCACGTACTCGCCTTCCGGCTCGCAGAGCAGCTGTCGGTGCCAGTCATGGTGTGCGTCGACGGCTTCGTGCTCACCCACGCCTTCGAACCCATCGAGGTGCCGGAGCAGTCCGTCGTGGACGCCTTCCTTCCCCCGTACGAGCCCCGGCAGGTACTGGACCCTGACGACCCGGTCACGATCGGTGCCATGGTCGGCCCGGAGGCGTTCACCGAAGTGCGCTACCTGGCACATCACCAGTTGCAGCAGGCAATCGAGTGCCTGCCGATCCTCACGGGCGAGTACGAGGCGGTGACGGGCCAGTCGCTGTCGAGTGTCTCGGCCTATCGCACCGACGGCGCTTCGACGGTGGTCGTGGCTCTCGGTTCGGTCACCGGCACCATCAAGGACGCGGTGGATGAAATAGCTGAATCGGTCGGCGTCGTCACTCTCACGCTCTACCGGCCGTTCCCGGTTGACGAAGTTCGTGCCGCGCTGGCCGACGCGGAGCACGTCATCGTGCTGGAGCGCGCGTTCGCCCCGGGCGCGGGTGGTGTCGTCTCCGCTGACGTGCGCGCGGCGCTTTCCGGCTTGCCGACGAGGGTGAGCACCGTCGTCGCCGGTCTCGGTGGGCGCGCTGTCACCAAGGCATCGGTACAGGCCATGCTGGCCGAGGCAGCCGCCGACCGCCTGCCAGAGCTCAGCTTCCTGGACCTGCGCACCGACATCGTCGAGCAGGAACTCGCCCGACGCGAGTCCGTGCACCGGGCCGGGCCACACAGCCAGGCGGTGCTGCGTAGCGCTGGCGTTCCCGGATCACGGATCGGATGAGGAGAACGCTGTGACGACGCAGAGCGTGAAGTACTACCAGGTCGGCAGTCGGGCCGTCGGCAACCGGCTGCTCGAGCTGAACCAGCGCACTGAGCAGGCCAGCCCGGAGCGGCCCAACTCGCTCAACTCCGGCCACCGGGCCTGCCAGGGTTGCGGCGAGGCCCTGGCTGCACGCTATGTGGTCGACGCGGCGATGCGCGCGACCAACGGGCGGCTGGTGGCAGTCAATGCCACGGGTTGCCTCGAGGTCTTCTCGACTCCGTACCCGGAGAGCTCCTGGCAGCTGCCGTGGCTGCACTCGCTGTTCGCCAACGCATCGTCAGTGGCCAGCGGCGTGGCTGCCGCCATGAGGGCGACCGGTCACGGCGACATCCGGGTACTCGCGCAGGGTGGCGACGGCGGCACCGTCGACATCGGCATGGCCTGCCTGTCGGGCATGTTCGAGCGCAACGACGACGTCCTCTACGTCTGCTACGACAACGAGGCGTACATGAACACCGGCGTTCAGCGCTCCGGCGCCACGCCGCCGGCAGCTCGGACCGCCACCACCCAGGCCGTGGGTCCCGAGCCGGGCAACCCGTTCGGCACCGGCAAGGACATGCCGCGGATCGCGATGGCGCACGAGATCCCGTACGTGGCCACCGCAACGGTGTCCGAACTGCACGACCTCGAAGCGAAGGTCGAGAAGGCCATGTCGATGCACGGCGCGCGTTACCTGCACGTCCTCGTCCCGTGCCCGCTCGGCTGGGGATCGGAGCCGGCCGACACGGTCAAGCTCGCTCGCCTGGCGCAGCGCAGCGGGTTGTTCCCGTTGTACGAGGCCGAGCACGGTGAGGTGACCTCGTCGGTGCCCATCCGCGGACAGGTGCCGGTGCAGGAGTACCTGCGCCCGCAGAAGCGCTACGCGCACCTGTTCAAAGACCCGCCGCGCACCGACGTCCTGGCCCGCCTGCAGGCGATCGCCGACCGCAACATCGCCCGCTACGGGCTACTTCCTGAGGAGGCGTGATGGACAAGCCCTTCGCGATCACGCTGGACGTCAAATCCAGCTTGGCCAACCACACCGGGACGTGGCGCAGCGAGCGCCCGGTCTATGTCGACGGGCTGCCACCGTGCAGCCACGCCTGCCCCGCTGGCGAGCAGATCCAATCCTGGCTGTACGCCGCGGAGGACGGCAGCTACGAGACCGCGTGGCGCCAGATCGTCAACGACAACCCGTTCCCCGCGATCATGGGACGGGTCTGCTACCACCCCTGCGAGACAGCCTGCAACCGGGCCGAGCTCGACAGCGCCGTGGGGATCAACTCGGTCGAGCGGTTCCTCGGCGACGAGGCGATCAAGCAGGGCTGGCAGTTGCCCGCGCCGGCGGCAGTCACAGGCAAGCGCGTGCTGGTCGTCGGTGCCGGGCCGTCCGGACTGTCCGCGGCCTACCACCTGCGCCGCCTTGGTCACGACGTCGAGATCCACGAGGCAGCCAGCCAGGCCGGCGGCATGATGCGTTACGGCATCCCCACCTTCCGGCTGCCGCGCGACATCCTCGACATCGAGATCGCCCGGGTGCTCGCGACCGGCATCACCCTGAAGCTCGACGCCCGGATCACCGACCTGGCCGAAACGATGCGCATCGGCGGTTTCGACGCCGCCTTCCTGGCCGTCGGCGCCCAGTTGAGCCATCGCGCCTACATCCCGGCCGGGCAGGCCGCCCGGATCCTCGACGCGCTGGCCGTGCTGAGCAGCACCGCCGACGGTGAGCAGCCCAAGCTCGGCCGCACCGTGGTCGTGTACGGCGGGGGCAATACCGCCATGGACGCCGCCCGCACCGCGCGCCGTCTGGGCGCCGACGACGCGATCGTCGTCTATCGCCGCACGCAAGCGCAGATGCCGGCCGACGCACTCGAACTGCAGGAGGCCCTGGACGAGGGCGTGCGGGTCAAGTGGCTGCGCACCATCACGCAGGTGGACGAAGGCACGATGCGCTTGGAGAAGATGCAACTCGATGAGAACGGCGTCCCACAGCCGACCGGTGAGTTTGAGGAACTGGCTGCCGACGCGGTGGTGCTCGCTCTCGGGCAGGACGTCGACCGCACGCTGCTCGACACGGTGCCCGGGATTGCGATCGCCGACGGTGTTGTGCAGATCGACGGCGCGATGATGACCGGCTGCCCGGGAATATTCGCCGGCGGCGACGTGGTGCCCTCAACCCGCTCGGTCACCGTGGGCATCGGCCACGGCAGGAAGGTCGCCGCCAACATCGACGAATGGCTGCGTCACCCCACCGGGCCTGCGACGAGCACGACGGACGGTCGAGTCCCCGTCGCGTTCGGGCAACTCAACCCGTGGTACTTCAGCGACGCGCCGCACGCGATGCGCCCGCGTCTTGACCTCGCCCGGCGTACCGCTGACTTCACCGAGGTCGTCGGCGGCCTGGATGCCGAAACGGCGTTGTACGAGGCACGCCGCTGCATGTCGTGCGGCAACTGTTTCGGCTGCGACAACTGCTTCGGGGTCTGTCCTGACAACGCTGTCCTGCAGATCACCGGGGCGCACGGCTACGAGATCGACTACGACTACTGCAAAGGCTGCGGACTGTGCGCGGCGGAGTGCCCCAGCGGCGCCATCGTCATGGAACCCGAACGCTCGTAGCAGCACGGGGCGAATGTGCAGTCGGCTCGGCTGCATGATCTCGGCGGGACGGCCGCATCACCCACCCGTCCGGCGCGAATCTCACCGGCAGTCGGTGCACCCCCAGACCGAGGCAATTCAGCGGCGGCGGGCCGCACCTGTCATCACTCGGAACCCGGGTCTGCGACGTCGGAAAATCCCAGGCGGTGGATCGGGGGAACCACCGCCTGGGACCCGTTCATCCTGACCCTGCTGCCAGCCAATGTCCAATCGGCGTGAAGTCGGATGGTCGAAGTTCACCGAGCGACGTCAGGATCGGCTGCCGTTGTCACAGGAATTTGACTTCGGATGGCCTACAGGGGAGTGTTCGGCTTACCTCAGGCAACGGGGTTGGTGGGCGAGACCCTGTGAATCTCCGTGCCTGTGCCGGTCGGGTTCGGGGGTCTCGACCGTCGTTTTGGGGAAAGTGAAGGTGGCCTCGCTCGTATGTGGGAGCGGGGTCATTTTTGCGCCTTGCCGCGCCACGGAGTGCGTTTCCAGGTCGCGGACGGATCGTTAGACCCCTACAGCGCCGGCCCGCCTGCCGACCCTCGAGCGTGGGCGGGCTAGCGCGCCCCAACACGACACGGGCCGCTCCCCTTCACGATCACGGGATGCGGGGCAGAATCGCGTGGTGCGACTGTGTTTCCCTGAAGATCGCACTTCGCGACCCGCGCGGCACCACCGTCCAGTCCGGGCAAGGGCTCGCAATTTCGGACACAGTCAGCCAGCAACCGCGACCTGATGGTCTACGCCGCCTAGTCAGCTGAAGTCGGGGTGGCCCCGTCGATCCGAGGTGAGTGTGCGGCGGTGACGACTGGCCGGTCGGCGGAAATCTGGGGCAGGCCATGCTTCGGCCAACACGCGCTTGAGTCCGCCGCAGATCGTCACCGCCGCACATCCTGAATAACGACGCACGCGGCGTGGAGATACGCGGGACAACTCCGTCGGTTCGGTGGCCACGATGGCCGCGGCCGCTTTGGTAGCCGCGGCTGTTGCTGGTCGAGTTTCGGCGCACCAGATCCCCCAGGAATTCGGGAGGTCTCAGTGAGTAGCCCCAACGGGATTCGAACCCGTGCTACCGCCTTGAGAGGGCGAATCAAGCCCTCAGCGCGGCCCCCAAGGTTGCTGACTCAGAGTGTTGGAGACCCCGTATTTGCTGGGCTGCAAACCATTGGTGGCGGTTGATCAAATTTGGCTGGCGACGGCAGCTTGCGGACCAGCCAACCACTGATTCATCGATCCGCATTCGTCAGCCTCGACATGCCCGAAGGTGATCCATCGCAAGCGAGAGACGGGCATGATCTTCTCGACGGCCTCGCTCACGAGCGGAAACAGAGCGCGCAAGCCGGTGTGGAAGAGCACGGCTCCTCGTCGACGACCAGGAACTGGTTGAACATGAAGTTTGCGTCGGAGATGAACGTCGAAAGCCGGAAGATGTTAGGCGCAATCTCGGCCACAACCGTTTCCATGGCATACCTTTCCCGCCCTCAGCGAGCGCACCGTGGACGGCGCGGACATCGGCTGGGACCGACTATGCGCCTAGTCGGCATGTGCGACGGCCGATGACGTGAACTCCGCGCTCTCATGCCGCAGACAGGGCGCGGATCTGCCGATGAGCGGATTGCTGGTTTATGCGATCGAGTGCCCATGCTCTTGACGAGAAAGGTTTGTGGTGCAAAGCTATCTGCATGACCAATCAGTCTGGGGGCGACTACGATCCGGAAGTGGAACTGTCAAGGGCTCGCGACCTTGCACAGGGCGTCCGCCGCTCGCAACGGGCGACCTGGTTCCCGCTGCTCGTCTTCGGGATCCTCACGATCGCCGCGCTGCCAGTCACCTTCGCCGGTCATATCGTCCGGGCCAAATGCGTAACGGTGCCCGGCGGCCTTCCCGGTCAAGAGGTCTGCCGCGGCTACAACTCGGCCGCCTTCATCTACTGGCCGATCGCCCTAGTCCTAGCCTACGTACTGATCGCCGCGTTCTTCATCCGGCGATCAGACGCGCGAGGCGTCGGGACTCGAATTATTCCCTACGTGCTGGCTGGAATCGTCATCTCGATCGCCCTCACCGCGACATCGGTATGGGCCGACCATCGGCCAGTCTCGGTTCGCGAGCGCGAGGTCCTCGGCTGGCACCTCCACCCGGATGACCTCTATCGGTTCATCGCCCCCGCGTGCGCCATCGGCCTGGCCCTCCTCGTTCTCGCAGCCGTGGAACGCAGCCCAGCACTGTTCGCAGCGACGGTCGCATACCTGATCATCGCCATCGCTCCCGTCGACTTCGGATGGACCATCTCATCGCATTCCCGATGGGCCATCGCGCCCCACGACGTCATCCCCGGCAGCGTTCTGCTCCTGACATCACTCTGCTTTGCCCTGACACAGCGATCGCCTAGACCGGCATGACAGAACATCCTGCCAACGAGCTTGA
Source organism: Actinomycetota bacterium (assembly GCA_030853345.1). Lineage (GTDB taxonomy): Bacteria > Actinomycetota > Actinomycetes > Mycobacteriales > Jatrophihabitantaceae > QHCC01. The sequence goes on from JALYVG010000057.1 coordinate 14,660, forward strand.
CGACGTCGTGCACCAGCGAGTGCGCCTCGGAATCCTGACCATCGCCCACGAGGCCCGCCGGGTCGAGTTCGGCTATCTGCGCACCAACCTCGACCTCACGGCCGGCAACTTGTCGCAACATCTCAGCGTCCTCGACAAAGCTGGGTTAATCAGCATTGAGAAAGGTTACGAAGGCAAACGCGCCCGAACCTGGGTCACCCTTACTCCGGCTGGCTACACAGCCCTACGCGAAGAGATCGCTCAACTCAAACGACTCATCAGCCACGTCGGTCGCAGTGACAGGCGGCGAAATCTGGGACAGAAATCCTGACCACTCGGAACGGAAAGGCCGCATCGCCGCACCGTCCGCTCAGGCCGCGCTGCCTGCTGCCGCACACCCATGCCGATTGTGGTGCGCGGTGCGCTTGGCCTGGACGACCCTGAGGTGAAGGCCTACCGCTGGGCCTGCTGGCGGGCGAGGCGGGTGGCGAGCGCCTCGCCGGGGCACCGGTGGGCGCCACGACCGAAGTGCGCGTCGGCGAGATCGACCTCGACCTGTTCGCCGGTGGGCGTGATCCGACGCGTAGCGGTCAGGGGCGGGTCCGTGGAGGCGGCGCGGATTCGTTCGGCGAGCGCTGTACAGGCGGCGTCGGCTTGAACGAGCACACACACTCGGCTCGCGGCCTGCTCGCTACGTCCGCCGCACGCAGCGACGAGCCGGTCAGCGGCGTTGTCGGCTTCGGCGGACTGCGGCGCGTGCGGCTGGTAGGCGGCTGAAGCGAGCGTGACGTCGGCGGCCAACTCCTCGGGCAGGCCGAATGCGGCGAGCAATGAGCGGGTTGCGCTTGCGATGAACGGGGTGTCCACGATCCCATCGATGACGGCTTGGGTCTGCGCCCGGCGTCTGGCGTGCTCTTGGCCCTCGCAGAAGCGCACCACGTGACCGCGCAACCACGCCATCCCCGTTTCTCCGGGCTCCGGCTCGGGTACCCGGTAGGCCGGGTCTGTCAGCACGTCACTGGGCAGCCGCTGCATAGCTCCAGTCTCGCAGTCTGCACTTCGACACCGGCCGAACTGTTGCAAGCAACTTTGCTAGCTCGCGCCGCTCTGCATGCCAACGCACGGTCATGCCGAGGAGTTCGAGTCATCGGTCGTGCGCCTTGGCGTCGCTGACTGGCAGTCACTTCGGCGGGTAGAGCTACTTGGTGTTGATGACCACGTCGTAGCCGACGTGTTGGCGACCATGGCGCAGGCGGTGCCAGTAGCTGACATAGCTGCCCTCGATATGGGTCGTGCCCGCGCGTCGCGGCGTGATCGCCATCACCACACCGGTGGTGCTGCGAGCGCCGACGATGAACGAACCAGAGCGAAACGGAGTCAGCCCGGGGCAGTACGAAGAGAGGTCGGTGGCGTCTCCGCCACCGGTGATATCAAAGCTCTTCGGTCCACTGCACGCCATGATCTCCACAGTCGCATCGGCCGAATTCTCGGCGATCTTCGGCGTCACCGACTTCAGATCGATCCGCGTGGTACTGCCAGGGCCACCACGGGCCGGAAACAAGGGGATCCCCGTGTAGAACGTCTGCCCGACTGCGCCCGGCGCCGTAAGCCTGTCTCCCGCCCCGGCCAGCTCGTGAGCGCCGAGCAACCAGACACCGCCCAGGGATCCGACCAGTGCCACAGCGACGATCGCGGCCAGCACAAGCCGGAATCGCCGCACGCGAGACCGGCGCGAATCACTCGGGCTTTCCTGCGATGTCGAGGTCACGGCATCCCTTCAGCCTGATGCCGCTAACAGTTGCGGACAAATCAGGCATGGTCAAGGTTCCGGCTGCCGCGCCGACCCGAGCAAGAGCCGGCTGACGATCGGCAAGTGGGCGCCACGATTGCTCGAAGGACAGACACACCTGAAGCCGTCCACCCGTGAGCGGTACGCAGGCATCCTCCG
>JALYVG010000077.1 GCA_030853345.1 Actinomycetota bacterium
ACGGCGTGACGATCACCGTGTTGGTGTAGAGCGAGTCGAACTCGACGCGGTACGCGCCTGGCCGGTACGGCCCGACCAGCTGGGTCGAGGTGATGATCGGGACGATGAGGCCGTACGGGATGTAGGCCCCGTGGTCGTGCCAGAACCGCACGTCCAGCCCGAGCAGGTGGCCCTCGTCGTCGAAGCCGACCCGGACGTGGTGCTGCTGCGCGCGCTCGTGGGCGCTGGAGATGAAGTGCTCGCGCCGGTCCTCGACGAACTTGACGGGTTGGCCGAGCAGTCGCGCCGCCCACGGCACCAGCACCTCCTCGGGCCACGGGTGCATGATCTTCACCCCGAAGCCGCCGCCGACGTCGGGTGTGATCACGTCGACGTCGACCAGGGCCAGGCCGAGCTTGGCGGCTACGGCAGCCCGCACTCCGGTGGAGGTCTGCGTCGAGCTCCACAGCCGCAACCGGTGCGACTCCGTATCCCAGCGGGCCAGGACGCCGCGGCACTCCATAGGCGTGGAGGCAGAGCGTTCGATGGACAGGTCGAGCTCGAGGACGTTCGGTGCGTTGGCCAGCGCCTCGTCCACGTCGCCGACGCTCTGCATCATGTTGGCGGCGACGTTGCCGGGGACGTCGGGGTGCACGAGATGCTCGGCCGCACGCGCCGCCTCGATGCCCACGACCGCGGGCAGCGGCCGGTAGCTGACGAGGACCCTTTCCGCGACGTCCTCGGCCAGGTAGCGGTCCCGCGCGACCACCATCACGATCGCCTCGCCGACGTGGTTGACCACGTCGCGGGCGAGGGCGTACTGGGTGCGGCCCTGGGTCAGCGACGGGTGCGGGATGAGCAGCGGCAGCGGTTCGGCCAGCCGGTCGGGCAGGTCTTCGTAGGTGTAGATGGCGTGCAGCCCCTCGACCTCGAGGGCGCCGGTGACGTCGATGTCGAGGATCTCTGCGTGCGCATGCGGGCTACGCACGAAGGCGGCGGCAAGCGCGTCGTGACCCAAGTCGTCGAGGTAGGCACCGTTGCCGCGCACCAGCCGGTCGTCCTCGACGCGGGCAATGGGCTCACCGAACATCTTGGTCATGCCGACTCCACCGCGCCGGGCACCCCGGCCCGCAGGCAAGATAGCCGGGTGCCTCCGGTGCTCATGGCGTGGCCCTCTCGCGTCCGAGCTCGGCGGCGCGCAGGACGGACTTGACGATGTTCTGGTAGCCCGTGCAGCGGCACAGGTTACCGCCGATCAGCTCGCGGGCCTGCTCCTCGGTCGGGTCGGGGTGCTCGCGCAACCCCGCGGTGATCGTGGTCAGGAAGCCCGGTGTGCAGAAACCGCACTGCAGGCCGTGGCAGTCCGCGAAAGCCTGCTGCACCGGTGAGAGAGTGCCGTCGCGCTCGGTGAGCCCCTCGACGGTGGTCACCCGGCTGCCGTCGACGGACACCGCGAGGAGCAGGCAGGAGCGCATGGCCACGCCGTCGACCAGCACCGTGCACGCGCCGCACACCCCGTGCTCGCAGCCGACGTGTGTTCCGGTCAGCTTCAGGTCGTGCCGGATGCAGTCCGACAGCAGCCGGCGCGCGGGCACCCGCACGTTGTGCGCGGCGCCGTTCACCACCAGCTGCACGTCGAAGAGCTCCTCCTCGCTCATCCCTGCCTCGATTCGGTGCTCACGCGGCTACCGGGCGACCCTCGCTGCACCCGGTCGAGGGCGGCGGCGTGAGCCGAGCCCAGCGCCCGCTCGGTGAGCACACCGGCCAGGTGGCGCCGGTAGTCGGCGGTGGCATGGATGTCGGGTTCAGGATCGACACGTTCGCGGGCCAGCGCCGCGGCGGCCGCGAAGTCCGCGCCGGCCTCGGACAGGTCCACCACCAGCGGCGTCGGCGAAACGGACAGGTATGCGGTGCGGGCCGACGTGAGCGCGCCGTCGGCGTCGAGTTCGACGAGCGCGCCGACGCCGCACACCGCGTAGTCACCGTGGCGCCGCGACACCTCGACGAACGCCGTACCCGACCGCGGACCCAACGTGGGAAAGCGGGCTTCCAGCGCCAACTCCCCCGGCGCCACCACCGATTCCAACGGACCCAGGAAGAACTCGTCGGCGGGGACCTCTCGCCGTGCCGACATGCTGGCCACCAGGACCGAGCCGCCGAGCAGCGCGAGCACGGCGGTCATCTCCCCGGACGGGTCGGCGTGCACGATGCTGCCCACCGTCGTGCCGCGGTTGCGAATGGTCGCGTGGGCGACCAGTCGCAGCGCCTGGCCCAGCAGCGGCTGCGCCACCCGGGCCGCGACGTCGTCGAGCACCCGCGCGTGCCGGGCCAGTGCCCCGACCCGCACCACGGCGCCGTCGACCCGGACGTAGTCCAGTTCGGCGAGTCGGTTGATGTCGACCAGATGATGCGGCGCAGCCAGGCGCATCGACAGGATCGGCAACAGCGACTGGCCGCCGGCCAGTACCTTCGCGTCGGAGCCGTGTGCGGCGAGGGTCGACAGCGCGTCGTCGAGGGACTCCGGCCTGGAGTACCCGAACGGGGACGGCTTCACGGCTGATCGTCTCCCGACTCCGCCTGAAAGGGCGACACCTCGCCCTGGGGTGTTGTGACGTTACCGGTCGAGATCATCCCCTCGGGGCGGCCGCGGCCCGGAGTGGGGCTCACCGTCCTCGCGCTCGGCTTCAGATCCTGGTGCCGCACTGAGATCTCCGCCCGCTGGGCCCACGCTGATCACCGACCCGCCCGCGACATCCTGGCCCTCGTGTGATGCACCCGGGCCGGTGTAGAGCGAATCACGCAGGTGCGGCGGGGCGATCGGCCGAGCCGCATGCCAACCGGCCACGGCCAGAATGGTGCCGGCCGCGATGCCACTGACCGAGAACTTGTGGGTGATCGCGAAGTGCAGCGGTCCGACGCCGGCGATGATCCCGGCGGCCAGCGGTACGAGGTTGATCGGGTTGGCGAAGTTCACCCGGTTCTCGATCCAGATCTTCGCGCCCAGCAAGCCGATCATGCCGTAGAGCACGAGGGTGATGCCGCCGAGCACGGCACTGGGCGTCGAGGCCACCAGCGCGCCGAACTTGGGGCAGAAGCCGAACAGGATGGCGACGACTGCCGCGATGTAGTACGCCAGCGTCGAGTAGATCCGGGTGGCCGCCATGACGCCGATGTTCTCGGCGTAGGTGGTCGTGGGCGAACCGCCGACGAAGGACGCGATCGCGGTGCCGACGCCGTCGCCGATGAACGCCCGGCCGAGGTACGGGTCCAGGTTTTCACCGGTCATCTCCGAGACCGCCTTCACGTGACCGGCGTTCTCGGCGAGCAACGCGATGACGGCCGGGATCACCAGCAGGATGAAGGTCATGCTGAACGACGGCAGGTGGGCGCCGCTAAGGATATGGTGCTTGCCGTCGGCGCCTGTGATCGTGATGTTCTTCGGGATGCCGAGCCAGTCCGCGTTGCGGATGCTGGCGAAGTTGACCCGGTCACCCGTCACGCACTTGAGCGCGTCGTTGGCATCGGTGCTGCACTTCTTCAGGCTCGTCTGGTCGAGCGCCCACGACAGCAGATAGCCGAAGATCAGGCCGAGGAAGATCGCGATGCGGCCCAGGAAGCCGCGGGCGCCCACCGCCACCAGGATGACGAATATCGCCGTCAGCAGGCCTACCCATTGGTCGGCCGGGAAGTAGATGTTGGTGGCCACGAAGGCCAGGTTGAAGCCGATCAGCATGACCACGGCGCCGGTGACGGCCGGCGGCAGGACGGCACGCACCAGGTGGGCGCCGCCGAAGTGCACGAGCACGCCCACCAGGGCCAGGATGACGCCGGCCACCAGGATCGAACCGGTGACGTCGGCGGAGTCGCCGCCCTGGGCGCGGATGGCGAACACCGCGCCGACGAAGGACGCGCTCGTGCCCAGGTAGGAGGGCACCTTGTTGCCGACGATGAGCAGGAACATGATCGTGGCGATGCCGGACATCAGCACTGCGAGGTTGGGGTTGAGCCCCATGATCACCGGGAAGACGAACGTCGCCCCGAACATGGCGACGACGTGCTGGGCACCCAGCCCGGCCATGTGCCCCCAGCCCAGGCGCTCGTCGGGCCGGACCACCTCGCCGGCCGGCGGCGTGTGGCCCCCGTAGACCAACTTCCAGCTAAATGCCGACATCGAGTGCCGCCTTTCCTGCGGACCAGCCCACAACACGCCCGCACGGCCGATGTGACCGCGCTCACCGCGAACCGTAGGACCGCTGTCAAGGGCAGGCATTGTGCAGACCTGACGAAGGAAGCAGCCGGCCTATGTCACGAAGGACGTCGGGGCCGGCCCCGACGCCAGAACGCTCCGCCCCCGGGTAGGAGGCGGAGCGCTGGCCGAGCGGGGCCGAAGCCGTCAGCTGGCGACGGCCTTGTCGGTCTTGACGAAGACCTCGGGAACCGGGTACATCCCCAAGGCGTAGCGCAGGATCGCCTGGTGCTGCTGGTCGACGATGAAGATCTGGCCAGCAGCCATGATCGACGCCTTCTCGGTGAGGGTCGGGAGTGCCTTCAGATAGGTCTGGGCTGCGATCTCCTCCAGCATCAAGGCGAGTTCAGCCGCACCCGCAGCGTCCTTGACCTTGGCAAACGCCGCGTCGACCGTCGGCTTCAGCGTCGCGGTCGGCACGGTTACCTCTGGCTGGCCGCCACCCTTGAGGACGGAGTTCAGCGTGTCGAGGTGGACCTGATGCTGTGCCATCGCCGTCTTGACGAACTCGGCGACCGCAGGCGGAACTGTGCCGAGCTTTCCGGCGACCGCGGCATCCAGCGCCGCCTTGTAGGTGCCGACTGCCAGCACCTCCAGTCCCGCGGCGAGTGTGGCGACCGCGAGGTCACCACTGGGGCCGGCGGCACTGCTGGCGCCGCCGCTCGGGCTCGTCCCGGCACCAGTTGACCCACCGCTGGACGCGGCCTTCTTCTTGGGCTTGCTGCTGCTGCACGCGGCGAGCGCCACGGTCATGGCGGCCACACCGCCGCCCACCAGCACGCGCCGGCGGCTGACCGCTGCCGGTGTGGACAACTGCTCGCCCAGCCGGAGCATCTCCTCCGACGGCGGCGCTGTAATCGGGCTCACCTGGTTGTTGCGCTTCACTTGACGGCTCCAGATTCCGGTTCTGCGAGGAGGGCGGGATCGGTCATTTCCAGTGCGTCGGGGAAGGCCACGCTGCCGGCCGCGGCCGGTAGCTTGCCCAGGTCCGCGCCGAGCGGGATCTTGATGAGTTGCGGTGCTCCACCGGCCAGTAACGCACCGACAGCCCGCAGGGTGGCCAGGTGCTGGCACTCCACGCCCATGACGCTGCCCATGATCTCTTTCGACTTCATGTCGGTCAGCAGGGTCATGTTCACCAGGTAGCTGTCGGTCGCGACCTTCTCGAGGCTGGACGCGAGTTTGACCACATCGGCCGGTGCCTTCAGGCCCGGCGCGGCCGCGGTGACCACCTTGAGGAACTTGGGGTTGGGGTTGTCCTGCACCGTGCCGCCAAGCGTCTTGGTCTGCGCCTGGAAGGCCATCCGGTGCTCGTCGTGCTGCATCATCGTGGTCTCGGCAAACTTCTTGACCACCGCGTTGCCGCCGGAGATGAACGGCAGCGTCAACGCCGTCTTGTAGGTGTTGACGGCCAGTCGCTCCAACGACGAAGCCGTCTGCAGCACCTGGATGTCCAGCGGCGTGTCTGCGGCAGCGGGGCTGGCCAGCAGGCCGGCGAACATGGCACCGAAGCCGCCGCTCAACAGGCCGACGGTGGCGGTGCCGTAGCCCAGGCGAGCCAGTACCTGACGCCGGCCGAGGTTGAACCGCTCGATCTCGTCGGCGTTCACCTCCTGGCCGCGGCGTTCCTCCCTGATCTCCGCGAGAGCCGGGAGGCTCTGCTTGATCTGTTTGATCGCGTCGACGTGCAGGTCCTGCGATTCACTCATCAACTCGTTGAACCCTCTGTCATCCAGAGTCATATCAGCCTTCCTGATCGGTGCGAAAGTGCGCCCACTCGATGGGGTTGCCTCCGACGCTAGGTCGCTCGCAGCGGCGGGTGCGACCGTTCCTGAGGAGAGGACGGGAAAGCTGTTTAGAGCTCATTGGCCGGTGCCAGAGGTTCGCACTAGCCGTGGGCTTGCCCACCGTCAGCGACATCCTCGAACCAGCTGAAACCGAACGGACTCGGGTCGCGAATCAATCAATGAACCAACGTTTGGACTGACGGACGGCTAGCAACCAGCGCGGGCGTATGGACATTGCGCCCCCTTTCAGGGACTCGTATGACAGATTTCGAGACGTTCCGCAAGGCTCTCGTCCCGCTCAAGCGGGACCCCACGATCACCGTGCAAAAGCGCGGCACCATGTCGCTGAACAAGGCCGCCCAGGTGATGCTGGGTGCGCCGCCGGCTGTCGAGTTGCTCTATGACGTGACGGCACGCACCGTGGGACTTCGCGGCGTCAGTGCGCGCGCCGACCACGGCTACAGCCTGCGGTCCTCCACCAGGACCGACGCCGGGCCCTTCGTGATCTCGGCCATGGCCTTCCTGCACTTCTACGACATCTATCCGATTGAGACACTGCGATGGGTGGCCTACTTGGCCGGTGACGTGTTGTGCATCAACCTCGACGACCCAGCCACCCCAGTCACCAGTAATCGGGCGATCAAACGGGCCTTGGCCGAGGCGATCGATTCAGGCCACGAGCAGGCCGACGAACTGCAGGCTCGGCGCGCGGGGCGCTGACTACGTCCGTCACAGGCCTCGCATCTGCACGACTCGGAGGGCCAGCGCGATGTCCAGACGCAGGTTCGCGTCGCTGGTGAACGGCCCGACGATCGCCTCGAGCTTGCCGATCCGGTACCGCAGCGTGTTGTAGTGAAAGTGCAGCGCGCGGGCGGTCTCGGCCACGTTGCAGTTCGTGTCCAACAGCGTGTGCAGCGTCTGGCGCAGATCTATCGCCTCGGTGGTGTCGGTGGCCAGCGAGCCCAGCACTTCGGAGGCGAAAGAGCGCAGCTCCGCAGCGTCGCTGACCAGCGACAGCAGCCGGTGCACGCCCAGCGAATCGAAGTGGGCGACCGTGCCCGGCCCGTGCATCCGCCGGCCGACCAGCACCGCCTTGCGGGCCTGGTCGTAGGCCGTCGGCAGGTCGGTCACCGAGTCGATCACCCGGCTGACGCCGGTGCTGAACGAGCGCCGCCCGCCGCCGCGATCTCCGGCCACAGCCGCGACGAACTCGCCCACGACCGCGGTCACACTCTGGGAATCGGCCGGGACCAGCGCGACCACCTCGTGGCTGAAGCCGACGACGGGCGCCGCGCGGTCGCGATTGCGCACAACCTGCTGCCAGGCAGCGGTGAGGCGGTCCTGCGGCGCGCGGCCAGTGACTGCGGGCGCACTGGCGGCGTCCAGATCGTCGTCGAGCTGGGCGACGACGACCGCGATCGGGCGGTCCACGTCCCACCCGAGCTGCGCGCAGTGCGCGACGACCTGCCCGGGCGCGCCGGCCACACCGGACAGTGCGTCGCGCAGGAAGTCGCCTCGGAACTTCGACTCGACCGCCGACACGGCCAGCTGCTTGGTGATCGCCAGCGCGGCGACGGTGGCTGCACGCTCGAGCGCCTGGACAGTGACCGGACCCAGCCCACCGTTGCGTGCGTAGGCCACGATGAAGCCGTGCTCGGTGCCGCCGGCGTTCACCGGGGCGACTGCGATCTGCCCAGGGGGCTCGGGCGCGTCCTGCAGGCCCGGGTGCACCCGCTCAGTCTGAAAGCGGCCCGAGGCATCGAAGAGCGCGAGCGCGGCCAACGCCGCGGCGTCGGGTTCGGCGCCCACCGCGGTCTGCACCCGCCCATCCGGTGAGCAGATCAGCACCGCGGCCTCGAACAGGGTGGCCACCTCGACCGCGATCTGCGGTAGGTCGCCGCCTTCGAGGACGATGGTGGTGAGCGCCCGGTGCAGCCGGTCGGCGACGTCCAGCGCCCACGACTGGCGGTCGACCAGTTGGGTGAACACCTCGGACATCACCTCGTCGAACGCGACGCCGCGCGGGAGCATGAGCAGCGGAAAGTCGTGCCGCTGGGCGGCATCGAGCATCCCCGTCGGTATCTCGTCGAGATAGCGGCCGGTCTTCACCCCGAGGGCGGTGACCCCGCGAGCGGCCAGCCCGTCGACCAGTTCTACCAGCGCGTGGGGGTCGAACACCTGGCCACCGCCGGCATGACGGAGCGGAAATCCGGTGGTCAGCAGCAGCTCGTTCGGCTTGACCCACGGCAGGATGTCGGGCACCTCCATGACGTTCACCCAGCGCACGATTTCGTCCAGGCCGCCCGCTCCCGCGATGAGTTCGGAGCCGGCCAGGCTGGGCAGCGTCAACAGGTCGCGGACGGTGAGCGCGTAGCCACTGCCGGCTGGCAGATCCCGTGCCTGTTCCCTGGCAACGTTGGCAAGACTCTCCATGGGGTGACCGTACGCGGCGCGGCTAGCGTCCAGGGACCATGAGGGTTTCGGCCGCGTTCAGTTCCGCCGTGCGGCCCGTCCTGAGCGGGGCGCCGCAGCCCGCCGAGTGGCTCGGCGCCGGTCCGTCGGCGCTGTATCTGATCACCCGATCGGGCAGCGTCCTGGCCATCGTCACCCACGACGCAGTCCGGCTGCCCTGCGCCTTGGTGCTGGCCAGCACCGCGGCAGAGCGGCCGCTCACCGAGCTGGCCCCCAGCCCTGCGCACCGCGTGACCGCCTGCGCGTCGGTCGGCGCCGGCCGGGTCGAGTGGACCGGGCGGAGCGGGCCCGTCACGATCGCCGGTGCCCGCGAGTGGGCCGCCGCGGTCGTGGGAGTCGGATCGCCGCTGCCGGCCAGGCTCGACGCGCTGCTCGGCACCCTCGCGACACGTGATATCGGCGTCGATGCTGAGCGGATCGCGCGGCTGGGGTGCGCCGGCCGCGACTCGGCCGCGCAGTATGCGGCGGTCGCCGGACTGCTGGGTCGCGGTTGCGGGCTTACGCCCAGCGGCGATGACGTGGTGGCTGGCTACCTGCTCGGTGCGCGAGCGTTCGGTCTCCCGGTACCCGGAGCCACCGCCGCGGTGCTCGCCCTGGCCGGCGATGCGACTACCGCGTTGTCGGCGCAACTGCTGCGCCACGCCGTACGCGGTGAATGCGTGAGGCAGTTCGCCACGGTGCTCGACGAGCTCACCGGAGGCCACGCGCCCCACGATGCGCTGGACCGACTGCTCGCGGTCGGCCACACGTCAGGCACCGCGTTGGCGGCCGGATTGTGCACCGCGGCAGCACTGTCCGTCCCGAGCGCGACGGGTGGCGTCGAATGAGCGTCGATCAGGTCGAGGCGCGCGGTGGCGCATACGCCGACTCGGTCACCCTCATGCAGGTCAGCCGCCGCGTCGCGTCGACCGAGGGTGTCGACGCCGCGCTGGTGGCCATGGGCACTGAGCTCAACCTCGACCTGCTCGACGGCATGGGCTTCACCCGGCCCGCGTCAGTGGGTCCGAACGACCTGCTCGTCGCGGTCCGTGCGCAGGACGACGCGGCACTGAGTGCCGGTCTCGCTGTCGTGGCCGAGGCGCTCGCGGCCCGTCCCGGGGTGAGCGGCACGTCGTTCGCCGAGCTGCCGCCGCGGACCGTTTCGGCTGCCGCGCGGGCCACCGGGCCGGCACTGGCGCTGATCTCGGTGCCGGGCCAGCACGCGTTCACCGAGGCGATGGATGCCCTGGACGCCGGCTGCGATGTGATGATCTTTTCTGACAATGTGTCGGTGGAGCAGGAGATTCGTCTCAAGGACGTCGGCGCGGAACGCGGCCTGCTCGTGCTCGGCCCCGACTGCGGGACGGCGGTCGTGGGCGGCGTCGGACTCGGCTTCGCGCACACCCTCGGAGCGGGCCCAGTGGGCATGGTCGCGGCATCGGGCACCGGCGCACAGCAGATCCTCTGCCTGCTCGATGCGGCAGGCGTGGGGATCACGGCGGCGCTCGGTGTGGGCGGGCGCGACCTGTCCGCAGCTGTGGCCGGTCGTTCGACGCGCGCCGCTCTGGCGGCACTCGACGACGACCCGGCGACCGAGCTGGTCGTCGTCGTGTCCAAGCCACCCGCCGAGGACGTGGCCGCCGACATGCGCGCGTATGCCGAGACGCTCGCCACACCGGTGCACTTCGCACTGATCGGCGCTGGACAGCCCGATCTGACCGCTGCGACCGAAGCGGCGTTGACCGCGCTCGGGGCACCAGTCCCCACCTGGCCGCACTGGGCCGGGCGGCCAGGCCGGCCGCGACCCGGCTCGCTACGCGGCCTGTTCGCCGGCGGCACGCTCTGCGACGAGGCCATGGTCATTGCTGCCGAGCGACTGGGACCGATCGGTTCCAACATCCCGCTGCGCCCCGAGTGGCGAGTCGATGCCAAGGCTCGCCCGGCGGCGACGCCTCCCGTGCCGGGGGAACGCCCAATCCCCATCGGCCACGTCATGATCGACTTCGGGGACGACGAGCTGACTGCCGGCCGTCCGCACCCGATGATCGACCAGACCCTGCGTCTGGAGCGGCTCGCGGTCGAGGCGCAGGATCCCACTACGTCGGTGCTCCTGCTCGACGTGGTGCTCGGGCACGGCGCGCATGCCGACCCGGCCAGTGAGCTGGCACCGGCGATCGCGGCGGTCGATGACGACATCGCGGTCGTGCTGTCTCTCGTCGGCGCCCGGGCCGACCCGCAGGACCTCGGTGCGCAGGCGCAGGCCCTGCAACGTGCCGGCGCGCATGTGTTCACGTCCAACGCCCAGGCCGCGCGCTTCGCGTGCGAGCTCATCGCCAGCGCGTCATGACCGCCTGCGCCGGGACCGGATCGGCATGACTGACCTGCTGCGGCGTGACATCGAACTCATCACAGCCGGGGTCGACTTGTTCGCCGACGCCGCCGAACTGCAGGCCGCGCGAGTCACCCGGGTGGAGTGGCTGCCGCCTATGCCCGCTACCGAGACCGATCTCGCCGCCGTCATGGCAGACGCGCGGCGCACTACCGCGAACGCCGAAGCCCTGCGCCGCGTGCAGGGTGCCCGCGCGATGCTCGTCGACGTCCTACCCGCCGGCCAGGCGCTGGGACTGGCTCCGCGCGACCTCCTGCATGCCGGGCCACCGATCGACTGGGCGCGGGCGTCGGGGCCGTTGCGTGGCGCGCTCATGGGCGCGGCCGTGTTCGAGGGCCTGATCGACGATCCCGACGACGCCGGCGCATTGATCGAGAGCGGCGAGATCACCCTGGATTCATGTCACCACCACAGCGCCGTCGGGCCGATGGCGGGTGTCACCTCGCCGTCGATGTGGGTGTTCGTCCTCGAGGACCCCGCGACGGGCCGGCGCACGTACTGCTCTCTCAACGAAGGCCTGGGCAAGGTGCTGCGCTACGGCGCGTACTCCCCCGATGTGATCACCCGCCTGCATTGGATGTCGGACGTGCTCGGACCGGTGCTGCAGGCCGCCACCCGCGCGAACGGGCCCGTCGACATCACCGCGATCCTCGCGCAGATGGTGCAGATGGGCGACGAGGGGCACAACCGCAACCGTGCCGGGACGCTGATGCTGCTGCGCGAACTTGCGCCGGCGATGATCGAGTCCGGCTTCCCGGCTGCCGACATCGCCAAGGCCGTTCGCTTCGTCGGCGGCAACGACCATTTCTTCCTGAACCTGGGGATGCCCGCGTGCAAACTCGCGCTCGATGCGGCTCGCGACATCCCCGGCTCGACCGTCGTCGTCGCCATGGCCCGCAACGGGACGGACTTCGGCATCCAGGTTTCGGGCACGGGTGAGCAGTGGTTCACCGGTCCGGCGAACACGCCGGACGGGCTGTTCCTCGGTGACTACGGACCCGAGGACGCCAACCCCGACATCGGCGACTCGGCGATCACCGAGACAGCAGGACTCGGTGGTTTCGCGATGGCCGCCGCACCGGCCATCGTGCGTTTCGTGGGCGGCACCGTCGCCGACGCGCTGGCCAACACCCGCCGGATGTACGAGATCACCCTGGGCGAGCACGACATGTTCGCGGTGCCCGTGCTGGACTTCCGCGGCACGCCGCTGGGTATCGACGTGACCAAGGTCGTGCGAACCGGGATCCTGCCACAGATCAACACCGGCATGGCCGGCAAGGTCGCCGGCACCGGCCAGGTGGGGGCCGGCCTGGTCACCCCGCCCGCCGAGATCTTCCCCGCCGCCTTACGCGGATTGGCCGAGCGCGTCTGAACCGGGTAATCGCCCAGGGTGTCTGGGTAGAGCCAAAGCGTCGCCGCCCCACGAGAGGTGCCGCATGAGCCGTCGCTCGCTCGCCGTGATCCTGTCCGTGCTGCTATCCCTACCGCTGACGATGATCGCACCCGGTGCAGCGGGCGCGGCATCCGAGCACGGGTCAGGTCGGGCCACCCTGGCCCGTTCGCCGGAACTGAGCACGACCTCTCGGCTGGCTGACCGGAGATCGTTCGTCATCGGCGACCGCTTCTATCAAGTGGGTGCCGAGGACGGCAGCTACCCGGCCGCCGGTTTCCACACCCGCGGCGAGATGGGCGGCTTCTGGAGCATGCCGATCAAGCTGCTCGACGGGATCTGGTTCGGCGTCGATGGTTCCTGGCTGTCCGCGCGGCGCTTCACCAACGGGTGGGGCTACACGCGCATGGACCTCGGCCGGCACGACGGTGTGCAGATAGAGCGCACCGACGTCGCACCGGACGGCCTGCGGGCCGGGTTGATCGGGCTCACCTTCACCGCGGCGCGCGGACGCAGCCTCACCCTGACGATGGACGCGCACTCCGAGCTGATGCTCGCCTACCCCTGGGGCGAGACGAAGCCCGCGAACCAGCTCGCCTACAACCTGCCCGACTCCGGTGCCTACGACGCCGGCAACCTCGTCTTCCGCGAGCATGGCACGCCGCCGGTGGCGAACTCCTCCGCGCACGACTGGGCCGCGGTGGTCGGCACGACCCTCAGGCCGGCGTCGCACCAGCTGGGCGCCACCTTCCGTGGCCCACAGGACCCGGCCGTCAGCTGCCCGGCGTCCGGACCGGATGCACCGACCCAGCCGCCGCGGTGCGACGACACGGCCTACGGCAAGGGCACCGGCGGCCAGCTGACGTACCACCTCACGGTCCCGGCCGGCGCGCGCACCGTCTGGTTCGCCGTCGGTGGCTCCGACCACGGCCTGGGCGAAGCACGCGCGATGCAGCAGCACGCCCTGGCCCACCCGGCCAGGCTGCTCGCGGCCAAGGTTGCCGAGCGCAAGACACTCGCCGCCCAGACTGCCGTCTCCTTGCCCGGCGACCCGCAGCTGGCCGCCAGCGTGGCGTGGAGCAAGCAGAACCTGGCCGACTCGCGCCAGCAGGCGCGCAATCTGGCGTTGCGGGTGACCAACGCCGGCACCGAGTACCCGGCCCCGACCGCGACCCTGGCCGACGCGAGGTGGATCGGCGCCGGCTGGCCGGACTACCCGTGGATCTTCGGCACCGACGCCGAGTACACGGCCTTCGCCGCTGTCGCATCGGGCCAGTTCGACGCGATCAAGAACCATCTGCGCACCCTGCAGCAGATCAGCGACAAGGTGAACAACAACAGCGGCAAGGTCGTGCACGAAGTCGTCCCGGACGGATCGGTGTACTTCGGCGCGAACTCCGATCCGGGCAACACTGACGAGACGGTGAAGTTCCCCAGCACGGTCGCCCTCGTGTGGCGGTGGACCGGTGACAATCAATTCCGCGACAGCCTGTACGACTTCGCCGTGCGCAACATGCATTACGTCTTCA
>JALYVG010000094.1 GCA_030853345.1 Actinomycetota bacterium
GTCATCCGCGACGCCATGACCAAGGCACAGGACTACCGCGCCAAGCGTGACGCCGCCGCGGGCAAGGACGAGCCGTTCGACCGGGACCCGAGCAGCGAAGTGCTCGTCCGCGTCCTGGCCGGCGAGCTGCCCTGGTGCCAGCACACCCACCGGGCCGACGACATTGCCACCTCGATCCGGCTGGCCGACGAGTTCGGCTACCGGCTGATCGTGAACCACGCCACCGAGGGCTTCCTGTTGGCCGACGTGCTGGCCGAGCGCAACATCCCGTGCATCGTGGGCCCGCTGTTCACCACGCGGTCCAAGGTCGAACTGCGCGAGCGCACCATGGCCAACCCGGGCCGGCTGGCCAACGCCGGGGTCGAGGTCGCGCTGACCACCGACCACCCCGTGGTGCCCATCAACTTCCTGGTCCACCAGGCCACGCTCGCGGTCAAGGAAGGCATGACCCGCGAGCACGCGCTGCAGTCCCTCACCGTGAACCCGGCGCGCATGATGGGCCTGGCCGACCGGGTCGGCTCGCTCACCGAAGGCCTCGACGGCGACGTCGTTGTCTGGGATGGCGACCCGTTGGACGTGTTCAGCCGCGCGGTTCAGGTCTTTGTCTCCGGCGTCTCCGTCTATGAATGGCGCGACGGCACAGGCGTCACCACGACTCCGTACCGCTAGCGAGCTGCCGCTGTCATACGGCTGCGCAGTGGCCTGCTGAGAGCGCCCGACCGCTCCGGCCCCGAGGCGGTACAAAGGACGTACGGCTCGACCGAATTGAGACAGAGGAGCACCGCATGAGTTTTCTGGACCGCGCGAAGCAGCGCGCCGAGGAGCTGGCGAAGAGGGCCAAGCCGATGGCCGAGAACGCCAGGGAGAAGGCCAAGCCGATGGCCGAGAAGGCCAAGGACAAGGCCGGCAAGCTGACCGACAAGGCCAAGGAGTCAGCCTCGGGCTTCCGGCAGGGCTTGCACGAGGACGGCACGTCGGCCAAGCCGGTCGCCGAAGGCCCCGGAACGTCGGCACCGGGAACGTCGGCACCGGGAACGTCGGCACCGCCTCCTACCAGCTGACGGCCACGCAACAGATCAGCTGAGCTCGAGGCCGGGGTAGAGCGGGTGGGCATCGAGCAGCTCGTTCGCGGCGGACTGAGTCTTGTCCGCGACACCGGCCGCCAGCGTGTACTTGGCCTTGGACGCCCCGCCGGACGCGGCGGCGTTCGGCGAGGTCGCCGTGAGGACGTCCACGATCAGCTCCGCGACCTTGTCGAATTCGGCCGCTCCGAAACCGCGTGAGGTGAGCGCAGGGGTGCCGATCCGCACGCCCGAGGTGTACCAGGCGCCGTTCGGGTCGCGCGGGACGGCGTTGCGGTTGGTCACGATGCCCGAGTCCAACAGGGCCGACTCCGCCTGGCGACCGGTGAGGCCGAACGAGGTCACGTCCAGCAGGACGAGGTGGTTCTCGGTGCCGTCGGTGACCAGCTTCACGCCGCGGCGCATCAGCCCGTCTGCCAGGGTGACCGCGTTCGAGGCAATGTTCTGGGCGTAGCCGGCAAAGGACGGCTGGCGCGCCTCGGCCAGCGCGACCGCCTTCGCGGCCATCACGTGCCCGAGGGGGCCGCCGAGCACCATCGGGCAGCCGCGGTCGACGGCATCGGCGTACTCGGGCTGGCAGAGCACCAAACCGCCGCGCGGGCCCCGCAGCGACTTGTGCGTGGTCGTGGTGGTCACGTGAGCGTAGGGCACCGGGTCGTACTCGCCAGTGAACACCTTGCCGGCGACGAGCCCGGCGAAGTGGGCCATGTCGACCATCAGCGTGGCCCCCACCTCGTCGGCGATCTCGCGCATCTTGGCGAAGTTCACCTTGCGTGGGTAAGCGGAGTAACCGGCGATCAGGACGAGCGGTTTGAACTCGCGGGCCTTCGCGCGCACGTCGTCGTAGTCCAGCAGGCCGGTGTCGGCGTCGGTACCGTAGGAGGACTGGTGGAACATCTTGCCGCTGATGTTGGGACGGAAACCGTGGGTGAGGTGCCCGCCGGCATCGAGGGACATACCGAGGGCCCGCTGGTTGCCCAGCGACTTGCGCAGGGTCTCCCAGTCCTCGTCGGACAGGTCGTTGACATGCTTGGCGCCCGCCTCGGCCAACGCCGGTGTCTCGATGCGCTGGGCCAGGATGGCCCAGAACGCCACCAGGTTGGCGTCGATGCCTGAGTGCGGCTGGACGTAGGCGTGTGGGGCACCGAACAGCGCTGTGGCGTGGTCGACGGCTGCCTGCTCGACGGTGTCGATGTTCTGGCAGGCGGCGTAGAAGCGGTGCCCGATCGTGCCTTCGGCGTACTTGTCCGACAGCCAGGTGCCCATGGTCAGCAACACGGCGGGCGAGGCGTAGTTCTCGCTGGCGATGAGTTTCAGCGAGGCGCGCTGATCGGCCAGTTCGCTGCGGATGGCCCCGGCAACGGTGGGCTCGATCGCGGAGATGACGTCGAGCGCACTGCGGTAGGCGGTGGATACTGCGGCTGCATCGAACGGCTCTGACATGGTGCGGCTCCAGGTAGCGGAATCGAGGGCCCCCAGGCGCGCGCGGCGGGTGCAAGATCGGAGCCGCTCCGCTGGGTTGGTCAGTTGGATGAACCCACCTTACGAACACGCCGGTCACGGCTCGACACGAGGATAGCGGCGAGGTCAACGTCACGGTATCGAGCGCATGGCAGTTACTAGGTCGTCCTACTATCTAGGTATGGCTATCGGCAACCCCGACTTCGACCTGTACCGGCTCACCGACGAGCAGACGATGCTGCGCCGCGCCGTCCGCGAGCTGGCTGATGCGAAGATCGCGCCGCGGGCGGCCGAAGTCGACGAGAAGGCCGAGTTCCCGCACGACGTCTATGCCGCGCTGGTGCGCGCGGGTTTCCATGCCGTGCACATCCCTGAGCAGTACGGCGGCGCCGGCGCCGACGCGATCTCGGCGTGCATCGTCATCGAGGAGGTGGCCCGCGCCTGCGCGTCGTCCTCGCTGATCCCGGCCGTGAACAAGCTCGGCACGATGCCGGTCATCCTGTCCGGCTCGGAACAGCTGAAGAAGCAGGTGCTCAGCGAGGTCGCTACCGGCCAGGCGATGTTCAGCTACGCGCTGTCCGAACGCGAGGCCGGTTCGGACGCGGCGTCGATGCGCACCCGCGCGGTTCGCGACGGGGAGGATTGGGTGCTCAATGGCACCAAGGCGTGGATCACGAACGCGGGAGTCTCGACGTACTACACGGTCATGGCGGTCACCGATCCGGACGAGGGCGCCAACGGCATCTCAGCCTTCGTCGTACACAAGGACGACCCCGGGTTCTCCGTCGGGGCCAAGGAGCGCAAGCTCGGCATCAAGGGTTCACCCACCTGCGAGATCTACTTCGAGGACTGCACGATCCCGGGTGATCGCATCGTCGGCGAGCCGGGCACCGGGTTCAAGACCGCGCTGCTCACCCTCGACCACACCCGCCTGGCCATCGGCGCGCAGGCGCTGGGCATCGCGCAGGGCGCGTTCGACGCTGCCCTCGCCTACGTCAAGGAGCGCCGCCAGTTCGGGCGCCGGATCGCTGATTTCCAGGGCATCCAGTTCATGCTCGCCGATATGGCAATGCGCATCGAGGCGTCCCGCCAGCTCGTCTACGCCGCCGCTGCCCGGGCCGAGCGGGGCGAGCCGAACCTGACGTTCAGCTCGTCGGCTGCGAAGGTCTTCGCCTCCGACACCGCAATGTCTGTGACCACCGACGCGGTGCAGTTGTTCGGTGGCGCCGGGTACACGATGGACTTCCCGGTCGAGCGGATGATGCGCGACGCGAAGATCACCCAGATCTACGAGGGCACGAACCAGATCAACCGCATGGTGATGGCCCGCAACCTGCTCAAGTAGCCGCGTGATACTCGCTGTCCTCGAGGGAAGGACACGGCTATGACCAAGGACTTGAGCAGCACCAAGAACCGCAAGAAGCTGAGCAAGAAGACCTTCGCCCTGCCCGGTAAGAAGAAGTACCCGATCCCGGACAAGGCGCACGCCCGCAACGCCCTGGCCCGGGTCGCTCAGAACGGGACGCCGGCTGAGCAGAAGAAGGTCAAGGCGGCCGTGAAGAAGAGATTCCCCAGCATCGGCAAGAAGAAGAAGAAGTCGTCCTGACCCGTCCTCCCGGCTGCGACGCCCCGCTCAGAAGTACCCGCTATCGGACGCGCTGCGCCGCGACCGCTAGATCCAGCCGTGGCGGACCGCGTAGACCACAGCCTGGGTCCGGTTGCGCAGGTTCAGCCGCATGGTCACGTCCTGCACGATGTTCTTGATCGTGCGCTCGGAGTAGGCCAGTCGGGTGGCCACCTCGCGCGTCGAGTAGCCCTCGGCGACCAGCGCGAGCACGTCGCGCTCCCGCCCGGTCAACCCCGTGCGCTGCAGCCCGGGCGGCGTAGGGGCTTCGCGGACCAGCAGTAGTGGCGGCCAGGCCCGCTCGGCCAGAAGTGAATTGGTCACCGTGTGTCTCCAACCCGTAGCCAGTCCAACCGACTCGATTCACACATCAGGAGGACGGGACGCCCCGTGCTGATACCTCCGATTCGCGAACAAGGCAGGGCGTGGCCGAGCCCGCCAGAGAACCGCTGAAGGAGCTGTGTTCAGACGGTGAAGGCGATGACCATTTCGCGCAGGTCCGCCGCCTCGACGAGAGCGGGTTGGGTGACGGCGCGAACGTCCTGGACGCTCACGCCTGGGGCAATCTCGCGCAGCAGCAACCCCTCCGTCGTGATGTCGATGACGGCGAGGTCGGTGATCAGCGTCTGCACGCACGCCTTTCCGGTCAGCGGCAGCGAGCACTCGTTGACGATCTTCGCGGTGCCGTCCTTGGCGCTGTGCTCCATCATCACGATGACCCGCTTGGCGCCGTGCACCAGATCCATCGCCCCGCCCATCCCTTTGATCATCTTGCCGGGGATGGTCCAGTTGGCCAGGTCTCCGCGCACCGACACCTGCATTGCGCCGAGGACCGCCACGTCGATGTGGCCGCCGCGAATCATCCCGAACGACGTGGCCGAGTCGAAGAACGCGGCGCCGGGCAGGATCGTCACGGTCTCCTTGCCGGCATTGATCAGGTCCGGGTCCTCATCGCCCTCGTAGGGGTACGGGCCGACGCCAAGGATGCCGTTCTCGGACTGCAGCACCACGTGCACCCCGGGTGCGACGTAGTTCGGCACCAGCGTCGGCAGGCCGATGCCCAGGTTGACGTACTGCCCGTCGGACAGCTCGGCGGCGACTCGGGCGGCCAGCTCGATGCGGGAGAGCGTCATGACGAGGTCTCCGAGGGACGGGGCCGGGTGGTGCGTTTCTCGATCTCCTTGCCGGCCTCGCCCACCTCGACCACGCGCTGCACGAACACGCCAGGGGTGTGCACATGTTCGGGGTCCAGTTCGCCCGGTTCGACCAGCTGCTCGACCTCGGCGATCGTGATCCGGCCGGCCATCGCGCACAGTGGGTTGAAATTCTGGGCGGACGCGTCGTAGCAGAGGTTTCCGTGCCGGTCGCCGCGCGCGGCCCGGACGAATGCGAAGTCGGTGACGATGCCGTGCTCGAGCACATAGTCCTGGTCGCCGAAGCGGCGTACTTCCTTCGGTTCGGACTCGATCGCGACCGTGCCGTCGGCGTGGTAGCGCCACGGCAGCCCTCCGTCGGCGACCATCGTGCCCACCCCGGCCGGGGTGTAGAACGCCGGGATGCCAGACCCGCCTGCCCGCAACCGCTCGGCGAGCGTTCCCTGGGGGCACAACTCCAGCTCGAGCTCACCAGACAGGTACTGACGGGCGAACTCGCGGTTCTCACCGACGTAGGAGCCGATCGTGCGCCTGATCCGCCCCGCCTGCAGGAGCATCCCGAGCCCCGCGCCGTCGACGCCGCAGTTGTTCGACACTGTCTCCAGCGACCCGGTGCCCTGCTCGAGCAGGGCCGCGATCAGATTCTGCGGGATGCCGCCCAACCCGAAGCCGCCGACCGCGAGCGAGGCCCCGTCGGGGATGTCTGCGATCGCGGCTGCCGCCGAGTCGTAGGTCTTGTCCATCTGCGAGCTCCCAGGCACTGTGGCGACGTCGGACGCGGACTCTGGGACCATACCGAGAACGCATTTGTGCAGGCGTGGACAGTCGGCTCGACCGGCGCGCAAGCGGACAGGGGG
This sequence comes from Actinomycetota bacterium, assembly GCA_030853345.1. Classification (GTDB taxonomy): domain Bacteria; phylum Actinomycetota; class Actinomycetes; order Mycobacteriales; family Jatrophihabitantaceae; genus QHCC01. Next base: position 6,179 of record JALYVG010000094.1, read on the forward strand.
TTCGATGACGCAGGCCGCGCCCCGCGACGTCCACGCTGACCCCGCTGCCTCACCGACGAGCGGCACCGCGACACGCCATTGGCTGCCCAGGGTCCTGGTGGGCGCGCCGGAACTGACGGCCGCAGCGGTCGCGGGGTTCAGCATCGGGCCGATGATCCTGCTGCTCGCCGGGGCGTTCCACCCGGCTGTGGCGATTGCGCTCGGCGTCGCCGGTGCGGCCGGCGCGATGTGGGTCTGTGGCCTGCCGGCGCATCCGGTGCCGCGGCAGGGCGTGACCTACGCGGCGGCGGCCGGGCTCGTGACGCTGGTCTGGTTCGCCTACAACGTGCGCTACTACGCCCAGGACGTCTACGCCACGCGCGACCCGGCGACGTACGGGCTGGCGGCGCGATGGCTGATGGATCATTCCTCCCTCAACATCGGGGTCCACCCGGAGTTCTTCGGCACTCCGCACGGTTCGACCCTCGACGCGGCCGGTTTCCAGGTGGCCAGTACGGGGACGCTGCACGCGCAGGGCAACCATCTGGTGCCCGCCCTCATGTCGCTGAGTGGTTCTAGCTTCGGCGCGACGGCGCTGTTCCAGGCGAACGTCGCACTCGGCGCACTCGCGCTGTTCGTGTTCTTCGGCCTGGCCCGTCGCATCGTCGGCGCACCGCTCGGGTTGGTGGCGATGAGTGCCCTGGCGGTGTCCATGCCGTTCATCTACGTCACCCGCGACGCCTACTCCGAGCCGTTGATGCTGCTGTTCCTCATGGGTGGCCTGGGGCTGCTGCACCGGGCGGTGACGACCCGTCGGGTGGCCGACTTCGCGCTGGCCGGATTCGTGGCGGGCTGCTCGGCCATGGTTCGCATCGACAGCTACGCCGCACTGCTGGCCATGGTTCTCGCCGCGATCGTGTTCGTCGCGGTGGCCGCGGTGGCCCAGCGTCGCGCGGCCTCGGTGCGCGCCGCGGCTCTCGTCGGCGCGGCGGTCGTGCCCATCGTGGTGGGCTGGCTCGACCTCACCCAGCTCTCGCGGCTGTATTACGGCGAACTGCATCGAGAGATCGTGCTGCAATTGATCGCGCTCGCGGCGCTGGTCGCCCTCGGCCCGCTGATCGCGTGGCTGGGCTGGCGTCCAGGGCTGCGGGCACACCTGGCCACCCCGCGGACCCAGCGCCGGCTCGCCGCCGTCGCGGCCACGCTCGTGCTCGCCGCCTTTGCCGTGCTCGCCACCCGCCCCTGGTGGCAGGAGACGCACGGCCAGTTGCGCAACGTGAACCTGGAGAACATGCAGCGCGAATCCAGGGTCGCTATCGATGGCACGCGCCTGTACAACGAACAGTCGGTGAACTGGCAGGCGATGTATCTCGGCTGGCCGACGGTGGTGCTGGCCGTGGCGGGTTACATCCTGCTGGTCGTCCAGGTCATCCGGCGCCGCTGCTACGCACTGGTAGGCGCGGTGACGATGGGGCTGGCTATGTCCGCGCTGTATCTCTGGGACTGCCAGATCGTGGCTGATCAGCCGTGGGCCAGCAGACGCTTCGTTCCGGTCATCATCCCGCTCCTGCTCGTGGCGGCCGTGGCCGCGCTGCGCGCGCTCTGGTCGTGGCCGCGGCTGCGCGAATGGGGCAAGGTCGCCGCGATCGCCGGGGCCGTGCTGGTCGTCGGCGTGCCGCTGTCGGTCACCCAGCCGATGGCGCACGTCCGCGAGGAGGCCGGCCAGTTGGCCCAATTGAAGGCGATCTGCGCGGCCGTGGGCCGCCACGGCGCGGTGGTCGAGACGGACCGGTCCACCAAGTTCGGCTACGGCCAGTCGATCCGGTCCTACTGCGGGGTTCCGACGATCGCCCTGGTGGACTTCACGCCCGCCCGGCTGGCCGCGGTGCGTTCCGCGGTCATCGCGCACGGGCGGACCATGTTCCTGCTGAACCAGGATCCGTCCACCGTCCGGTACGCCACGAGGGGCGACGTCGCGCCGTTCTCGACGGTGACGGTGCAGCGCTGGCCCAACGTCATCAATCGAGCCCCCAGCGCCCCGGGGTCGGCCACGACGTTCCTGTTCCTGTCGAGCGTGGACGCGTCCGGGCTGGCCCATCCCGTGCCGCCCGAGCGTTGAGGATCAGCGCAGGACCGCCGTGACCCGCTCCTGCGCCGCGCGGCGCTCCAGCACGGCTGGGTCGGCGCAGTTGCGGACGTAGACCGCTGAACCGCCGACGGCCAGGGGCGCCAGCAGCGTGTCGATCCAATCGGCCGGCCCGGTCCAGTCACGGGTACTGAGCACTCGGGCCCCGGGCCGCAAGCCCAGTTCGGCGGCCCGAGCACGGGCGTCGGCAGCGACCTGAGCCCGGGACCGCCCGGCCATGCACGGGTCGTCGGGACCGGCGCCGAACCGCACGCCGGGCCATTTGTCCTCCTGCGGCCGGACCGCGACGACGAAGTCCGCCAGGCCGGCAGGTGGGGCGGCGCCGAAGCCGACCGCGGCCGAATCCGGTGCGATCGCGTAGACATCAGGGATGCCGTGCGCGTCGGGCGCCGTGGCGGGGCAGACGAACGCGACATCGGCCTGGCCGGGCGTGCTCGTCAGCGCCAGCCCCGCGGTGAGACAGCCCAGTAGCGCCGGAACCGAGATCCAATGCGCCGGCAGGGCGATCAGCGCCGTGTCGCCGGGGCCGAGCCCCAGTTCAGTGCCCAGGAGGTGGTGGGTCTTGGCCACCCAGTTGGCCAGTGACTTCGCCGAGAGTTCCGAGCGTTCGGCACTGGCCTCGTCGTAATAGGTGATGAACGGGCGGCCTGGTTCAGCCGCCAGCAGGTCGGCGAAGGACTGCTCTGGGGTCATCAGTTAATGCAGCCGGCGTCGATCGGTTTGGGGGCGGCGCCGGCGGCGGCTGGCGTGCTTGCCGCGGCTCGTGTGGAGGCTGCGGCAGGCGTGGAGGCTGCGGCGGTGGTCTTCGGCTTTGCGCTGATCCCGTCCGCACCGAGCACCAGCGTGACGTGCCGCAGCGAGGCCACCTGCTGCAGAGTCGCACCGGGCACGTACCCGGCCAGCGTCTTGGCTTGGGCCTGCATGCCATCGCTGTACTGGATGACCGTCGACGGGCTGGGGGACGTGGCCGTCCCGGTGGT